>NZ_CP048833.1:4034699-4345061 GCF_012971725.1 Pseudomonas multiresinivorans | reverse complement strand
TCATAAGCGCTCGCGACACGACAATAAAAATAGAGGTGCCGTGCCATGTCTTGCCTAGTCCTATCTCCCCCTCTCTGATCTCAACGCTCACTCCATTCTCCCGGTAATCCGGCACCCTGCTGGCGAACCCGGCTGAACGTCCATTTGCTTTCAAACACTGCAAATCTGCGGTGGGGTTACGCTCATGCTCAAAGTTTGTGTCTCTCGGAAAACCGCTGAAGCGGAAGGCGTCTGCAGCTTCGAATTGACAGCAGCCAACGGTTCGGAGCTGCCCGCTTTCTCAGCAGGTTCGCATGTCGATGTTCATGTCGCTCCAGGTGTCATTCGGCAGTACTCGCTGTGCAATTCGCCGCAAGAGCGGGGTCGGTACGTGATAGCGGTGCTCAACGAACCGGCGTCCCGAGGTGGTTCCAAAGGCATGCACGCTGATGTCGTGGAAGGCTCCAGTCTGACCATCGGTCTTCCCCGCAACCTGTTCGATTTGGATCTGAGTGGCGAGCGCTATGTGTTATTTGCCGGCGGCATCGGCATCACGCCTATCCTGGCTATGGCTCACACACTTCTCGTGGCACGGAAGAACTTCGAACTCCATTACTGTGGTCGTTCGATTGAGCGACTGGCGTTCCTCGATCTTCTTAGTGACATTCCCTTCGCGCCGCATCTTTTTCTTCACGTCGACAACGGCCCGGTTGAACAGCGTCTGGACGCTGCGCAGATCCTTGCAACGCCGCGGCAGGGTGATCAGCTCTACGTTTGCGGGCCGTCGGGCTTCATGTCGCACATTCAATCCACGGCGAAGGCAGCCGGATGGACTGATGAGCAAATCCATCGCGAGGATTTCGCTGCGCCCCCGCAGGTGCTTGAAGGTGATCAGCCCTTCGAAATCGAGCTCTCGCGCTCTGGCCGCGTGATTGAGGTTCCTGCGCAAAAGACCGTTCTGGAAGTGTTGCTGGAGCACGACATTGAGATCGAGAGCTCCTGCGAACAGGGCATCTGTGGAGCTTGTATTACGCGAGTTCTGGCAGGCGAACCAGAGCATCGCGATCAGTACATGAACGCCGCAGAGCATGCGCGGAACGACAGTTTTACACCGTGCTGTTCCCGCTCCCGCAGTCCTCGCTTAGTCCTGGATCTGTGATTCCTAACAAGAACTTCCTGATAGCTGGAGATCGCTATGAGTACATCGCAAGCTCAGTCGCTCGCATATGAGGTTGGTGCTCCTGCAGAGCTGCCAAAATTCCCGCTGAACCAGTGGTATGTCGCAGGATTTGCCTGGGAGCTGAAAGACAAGCCGGTAGGCAGAACCTTGCTCGGCAAGCCGGTCGTGCTGTTCCGTACTGCTGATGGTCAACCCGCAGCTCTCGAAGATCGTTGCTGCCACCGAGCTCTGCCGCTGTCGCACGGCACGCTTGAGGGGCAGGGCATTCGCTGTGGTTACCACGGCCTGCTGTTTAACGGCGCCGGGCAATGCCTGGAAGTGCCAGGACAGGCCAAGGTTCCGACGAAAGCCAAAGTTCCTACCTACCACGTTCGCGAGCGCGATCAGATCCTCTGGATCTGGTTCGGCAGTGCGGATCATAAAGAACCGACCTGCGAACCGCCGGCCTACGATGTCCACACTAGCGGCGAGTATCTTTACGAGGGGGACGTCTATCACTACGACGCTCCCTACCAGCTCATCCACGACAACCTTCTTGATCTGAGCCATCTGGGATACGTGCATCTGCGCACCATTGGCGGGAACGCCAGCATCCACATGAACGCTCAGATGCGCGTTGAGAGCGATGACAAAACGGTGCGGGTCGTTCGCCACATGCCGGACTCGGTACCACCGCCCACCTATACGGCGGCCTATCCCTTTAAGGGCAATGTCGATCGTTGGCAAGAAATTGAGTTCCACGTCACCCACCTCCGTATTTGGACTGGTGCGGTCGATGCCGGCACTGACTCGCTTGATGATCCTGCTCGTGGCGGCTTCCACATGCGGGGCTTCCACGGCGTAACTCCTGAGACTGAAAACACCAGTCACTACTTCTGGACTATCGCAACCAACCCGAAGAGCAATCACGAAGAGATCAAGGCGAAGGTCGTCGAACAGACCGCGATGACCTTCGATGAAGACAAGGTCGTCATCGAAGCTCAGTACCAAAACATGGTCGAGTTCGGGGTTGGGCCGATGATCGATATCCATGTCGACGTCGGCGCCAACCGGGCTCGCAAGATCATTGAGCAACTGCGCCAAGAATCTTGATGGTCAACCAGGAGGCGACCACAACAGCCTCCTCGCAACACATCTCACAGGGCGCCAACGGCGCATAGATGGAGGACATATGTCTGGAAATCGTGGTGTGGTTTATCTCGGCCCTGGCAAGGTCGAAGTGCAGAATATCCCTTATCCGAAAATGCAGGATCCGCAGGGCAAGCAGATCGATCACGGGGTGATCCTGCGCGTGGTCTCCACCAACATCTGCGGCTCTGACCAGCACATGGTGCGTGGCCGTACCACCGCTCCGGAAGGATTGGTGTTGGGCCATGAGATCACCGGCGAGGTGGTGGAGATCGGCCGCGGCGTGGAAACCATGAAGATCGGCGACCTGGTCTCCGTGCCGTTCAACGTCGCCTGTGGCCACTGCCGCACCTGCAAGGAGCAGCACACCGGCGTCTGCCTGACGGTCAACCCGGCTCGCGCCGGCGGTGCTTATGGCTACGTTGACATGGGCGGCTGGGTCGGCGGCCAGGCGGAGTACGTTATGGTTCCCTACGCCGACTTCAACCTGCTGCGCCTGCCCAACCGCGACGCAGCTATGGAGAAGATCCGCGATCTGACCTGTCTCTCCGACATCCTGCCCACCGGTTACCACGGTGCGGTAACTGCCGGCGTTGGCCCAGGTAGCACCGTCTACATCGCCGGAGCAGGCCCTGTTGGTCTCGCCGCCGCAGCCTCCGCCCGCCTGTTGGGCGCCGCGGTGGTAATCGTCGGTGACGTCAACCCGACCCGCCTTGCCCATGCCAAGGCGCAGGGCTTTGAGATCGCCGACCTGTCCAAAGACACCCCGCTGCACGAGCAGATCGCTGATCTACTGGGCGAACCGGAAGTGGATTGCGCGGTCGACGCTGTGGGCTTCGAGGCTCGCGGCCACGGCCACTCGGGCTCGCAGCACGAAGCACCGGCCACGGTGCTGAACTCGCTGATGGGCGTGGTGCGGGTTGCCGGCAAGATCGGCATTCCAGGCCTGTACGTTACCGAGGATCCGGGCGCGGTGGACGCGGCTGCCAAGCAGGGCTCGCTGAGCATCCGCTTCGGACTGGGCTGGGCCAAGTCGCACAGCTTCCACACCGGCCAGACCCCGGTGATGAAGTACAACCGCCAGCTGATGCAGGCGATCATGTGGGATCGCATCAAGATCGCCGACATCGTCGGGGTGGAAGTCATCACCCTCGACGATGCGCCGAAAGGCTACGGCGAATTCGATGCCGGCGTACCGAAGAAATTCGTCATCGACCCGCACAACCTGTTCCGCGCCGCTTGACCTAGCACACCGGCTGCCGCCTCTTTGCCACGGGGTGGCAGCTTGTCAGTGCTTGGCCCATTTGGCCAAGCCCTTGCGTTGCACGCATAACAAAAACAAAAAGGTTTCCGATGAAAATCTCACGCTCCCTCCTTAGCAGGGCGGCTACGGTCGTCTCCGAAAAACCTCAAGCAGTGACTTGGGGGCCATCAAATGAGCCAGTCGATCAACGTTCAGCTTGATCAGAAGGACATGGGCAAATTCCAGTGGGTGGTCATCTCCCTCTGTTTCCTCATTAACATGCTTGATGGCTTCGATGTGCTGGTGATGGCTTTCACCGCGGCATCCGTATCGAGTGAATGGGGGCTTAGCGGCATAGAGCTCGGCTATCTACTCAGCGCTGGTCTGATCGGCATGGCGCTCGGATCACTTTTCATTGCACCTTGGGCAGACAGATTTGGACGCCGTCCGCTGATTTTGCTCTGCATTTCGATCGCAGGTATCGGGATGCTTCTGTCATCGCAATCGACCTCTGTGACGATGCTCGGTGCATTGAGGCTGCTGACAGGATTGGGAATTGGCGGTGTGCTGGCCAGCAGCTACGTTATCGCCGGTGAATACGCCAACAGTAAATGGAGAAGCCTTGCGATCAGTCTGCAGTCGACTGCATATGCGCTGGGAGCAACCGTCGGTGGCGTAATTGCTGCTCAGATAATTCCGCATATGGGATGGCGCTCCGTCTTCCTCTACGGAGGTGTGGCGACGCTGCTCACGCTGCCAGTGATGTTCTTCCTGCTCCCTGAATCCATCGCCTACCTCGTTGTGCGTCAGCCTAAAAATGCCTTGGCTCGCATTAACCAACTTTTGAGCCGAGTTGGCATTGAGCAGATCTCAGACATGCCTAGGGTGGAGCAGGGCAACCAGTCCTCGCTACGCCAGACGTTTGCCGGATTGTTTTCGAAAGAGCTTCTGCGACCAACACTGTTGGTATGGGCTGGCTTCTTCCTGGTGATGTTCGGCTTTTACTTCGTCATGAGCTGGACGCCGAAGCTTCTGGTCACTGCAGGCCTGTCGAACCAGCAAGGGATCACCGGAGGTGTACTTCTCAATGTGGGGGGTATTGTTGGGACTTCCCTGATTGGCCTGCTCGCGGCCCGGTATCGCCTGTCGCGAGTGCTGATGAGTTATCTGATTCTTAATGCTCTCTTCCTCGCCGCGTTCGTTCATTTCACTTCAAACCTCAGCGTAGCCTTTGGTCTTGTGCTCATGATCGGCGTGCTGGTGAATGGATGTGTAGCGGGGTTGTATGCGCTGACCCCAAGCATTTACGGCCCTGAGCAACGCGTCACAGCGTTGGGCTGGGGCATCGGCATGGGCCGCGCGGGGGCAATTCTCTCTCCGTTAGTTGCGGGCCGGTTAATCGATGCCAGCTGGAGTCCTGCGGATCTCTACCTGTTGTTCGCCACCGCCTTTGTCGTCGCGGCAGTCATCGTCTGGCTTATGAAAACTCAAGCAACGCCGCACGTCGCCCTCAAACCTGCAGCTTGATTCGTTCACCCATAAAAACAATAAGGTGACACCTATGAGCAATCAGTTTTTTAGCCTCGGGCTTTTTGGCCTGGGGGCGCTCTTTGTTTTGCTTCCGCAAGGAGCTAGCGCGGGATTCGTAGAGGACAGCAGCCTAACTCTCACCGCCCGCAACTTTTACCTGGATCGGGATTACAAGGGCGAAACGCCCTATTCAGCCGCCAGGGAGTGGGCCCAGGGATTCATCGTCAGAGCAAATTCGGGCTTCACTGAAGGTACGATCGGTATTGGTCTTGACGCCATCGGAATGCTGGGCCTCAAGCTCGACTCATCTCCCGACCGGACTGGCACCCAATTGCTTTCGTACAATCCGGTGACGCGAGAAGCTAGAGACGAGTACTCCGAACTGGGCTTGGCACTGAAGGGAAAGATCTCGAAGACCAAGCTTTCAGTGGGAACTCAGTTCCCCGCGTTGCCCATCATTAATGCGAGCCCCGCACGGCTACTCCCGCAGTCCTTCCGCGGGGCCTACATGATCTCCGATGACATTGACGGCCTTACGGCACACGTCGGCCGCATGGATAGGGTCAACCTGCGCGATTCGACAGACTATCAGCCGATCGGATTGGCAGCTCCCAACGGTCGATTCCGGCCCGGCGCGACATCTGAGCGGTTTGATTTCTACGGAGGTGATTATCGCTGGTCTGACAATCTGACCTTGCGACTTTTCCATGCAGAGCTCCGTGACATCTACACCCAGGATTTCCTTGGGGTGCTTCACACGCTGCCGCTTGGGGACGGAAAGCTGAAGTCAGACATTCGCGTATTCAACAGCCGCGATGATGGTCAGGCCAGAGGCGGGAAGGTCGATAATCTCAATGTCGGCGGAATGTTCAGTTATCTCTGGGGTGGCCACAGCCTGGGCGTCGGTTACATGCGGCAATTTGGGGATACAGCATTTCCCTACATTGCAGGCGGTGAACCGGTGGTACTAAGTGACGGAACCATGAGTGCGGATTTCGTGAACCCGAAAGAGCGTACGTGGGCTGTTCGGTATGACTATGACTTTGCTGCGGCGGGGGTTCCCGGTCTTACAGGTATGATGCGTTACCTGCACGGCGACAGCATTGACCTGCCAGCGCTGGGCGGCAGTGATCTCACTGAGTCGACCAAAGATTTCGAACTGGCATACGTCATCCAATCCGGGCCCGCCAAGGGCTTAGCATTTCGGGTGCGAGAGGCTTTCTACAGAAACCAACAAGGAGCGGCCTCGACCTTCCGAAGCGACAACGAGACGCGGATAAACGTGGATTACACGATCAAGGTCTGGTGAGCGGTAGGCTCTGCCCGCACATGGCGCAGGCAGAGCCTGAACTCATGCGGTATGACCGCCGAGAGTTTCGGCAACCCAGTCGGCAATGAATTGGCCGGCATTGATGCTGTTGTCGAAGCTGGAGTGCTGAACGCCACCTTCGCGATCTGTGAAGATTTTCAGTTCGCGCTTCGGGCTGTTCACCAATTGTTCGAAGGTACGGTGCGCCCACTTGAGCGGAATCTGCGAGTCCTTCTCGCCATGGGTGACCAGGAACGGAACCTTGATGCGGTCGAGGACGCCGTCCAGATGCACGTTCTCCGAAATCCGCATGAAGTCATCAATGTTCTTCGCGCCCCACACCCAGCAAACGTGCGCCCAGTAGTGCGGTACAGGGAAGCTGCCTTCTTTCTCGAGGCGACGCTTCTGGACATCACGCCAATCGTGGTTAGCGCCCCACACTACACCGCAGGCAAATCGAGGCTCAAAAGCGACCGCGCGGGGGCAGTAGTAACCACCCAGCGAAACACCTTCCATGCCGATACGTTTTGCGTCCACCCCGGAACGGGTTTCCAGCCAATCGACCACACGACTTGCCCAGTGCTCGCTGTCGTAACGAGCGGTCAGCCCGTGCAGTCGTAGGGCTTCACCTGTGCCAGGCTGATCGATGATGAGAGAGGATACGCCCCGCTTGGCCAACCAGGCCGGCAGGCCGACGCGGTATTTCATCTCCTTAGTAGAGTCCAGGCCATTTACCTGAACCAGCAGCGGGGCAGCCCCCTCAACGCCTTCGGCGCGGACGTAGAGACCGGAGATCACTTTGCCTTCGTACGGGATTTCGACTCGCTCGCAATTCTCTTTCGACAGCTTTATGCCTCGAGCGAAGGTATCCAGGAAGCGTTGGTACAGGGCCTCACGACCGGGAGCGCCGTGAGCCTGGAGGCGCTCGCAGGTTAGATAATACGTGGCGGCGCGACTGTACTTCTCTCCCGCGGAAAGCAGGCGGCCTGCAGACTCATCCTCTTCAGCGAGCCCACAGAGCTTATCGGCCATTTTGGCCCAGGTTTCACGGAAAGCAGCAGTACCGGCGGCATCGGGCTGTTTGGCTGCTTCTTGCAGGGGGGCGCACATCTCTTCGATTTCGCCCATGCGAGCACCCATCTCGATGGCGAGATCCACCGACAGGTTCCAAACGTAGTTGGTAGGGAAGTAACGGAACATGTTCTTGTTGTCCTTATGCGGTCGGAAAGTGAACCCGGAAACTTCAGGCACGCCGGGCACGATCAGGTCAGGACGTTATTCAGAGCAGTCAGTTTTGGCCAATCGCGTCTAGGGATGCGAGGTATCGTGAAACGCGATGCTCCGTGTGAGAGCCAGCGCTAGAGATGTTGAATAGGTGGGTGCGCCATCTATTGAAGATGGCGCGTTTCCGAGAAGTAGATCGTTGGGTGACTCAGGAGGCTTTCGCTTCCTTCGATTGCTCACTGGCTTGGTCGAGCGAGCGGATGAACTCGCTAACTTTCTCCCTTAACCATCGATGCATAGGGTCACCGTCCATGCTGCGATGCCATTGCATGCTCTCACGCATAACGGGAATTTTCACTGGTGCAGGAAGGATTCGGAGGGGCAGGTATTGGGCGTACAGCTCCGCCAGACGGCGGTGCATGGTTGCGATGCGATGCGTGCCGACCAATAGCTGCGGTAGCGTGTTGAAGTCGTTGGTGATGACCTCAAGACGGCGCTTGAATCCGTACTGGCTCATGAACCAATCCTCAATGCTCAACTGCCTAGAGCGGCCGAACGCGACTGAGATGTGGCCCATATCCATGTACTGCTCCAGCGTCAGAGTGTCTCCGACAGCCGTATTTCCCTTCCATACAACACAGACGTGCTCCTCCTCGAAAAGCAGTTGAGAAGGGTGTCCCTCTATGAGATAGCGCTCAGGAACGAACATGAGGTCGACCTCACCCCGCAGTGTCATTTCCACCGCCTGTTCACCAGGTGGATGCATTTCGAAGGTGATACCTGGCGCTTCTTTGTGAATGCGCTGGATCACCTGAGAAAAAAGAACGCTGATCAGATAGTCAGAGGCGATCAGGCGGAAATGGCGCTTGCTCGACGCAGGATCGAACACGGGCTTTGCAGTGATGGAGGAGCGTATGGTCAACAGCACCTCTCGCACGGGGCCAGCGAGCTCCAGTGCGTAAGGGGTAGGTTGCATTGACCTGCCAACTTGAACGAGCAGGTCATCCTCAAAATACTTTCGGAGCCGGCCCAGCACTCCGCTAGTGGCGGACTGGGTCATGTGAAGACGTTCGGCAGCACGGGTGATGTTCTGTTCTTCCAATAGCACGTCGAGGGCTACCAGAAGGTTCAGATCCAGATGATGAAAACGCATGGCGATGCATCTCGGTTCTTGTAGTTATTTTTGCGATACCTTCGTGCGGCATTCTCGATACGTCAAGGGATTAACCGCCCTAATCGTCGGAAACCCCCGTCTCGGCTTGTTTCAAGCCATGTATCGCGTTTCTGGATAGCTGCCATCCTGACTCGCGATTAGTCACCCCTACCTCTCCAAAGCAATCTCCGCTCCAGTCGAGCGGCATGCCTACCGCAACGACACCACCACCGGCTACGCCGCCGGATCATAATTTCAATGGAGTGGTAGCCATGAACATTCTTGGCCTTGATGCCTTGGTATTTGGCGTCGATGACCTGCAAGCCTGCGCTGATTGCCTTCGTGATTACGGGCTGTCGACTGTCCAGCTGGACGAAAACGGCGGCCATTTTGAAGCCTTAGATGGTTCGGCCATCATCATTCGTCGCCCTGATGATGCGGAACTCCCGCCAGCAATCGGCCCGGCGCCGTCTCTGCGTGAGACCATTTACGGCGTCGCCAGCGCTGCCGACCTCGCCGCCATCGAAGATGAGCTGAGCAGAGATCGCGAAGTGCGTCGTGACTCGAATGGTGCACTTCACACCGTCGACGATCTTGGGTTTGCGATTGCTTTCCAAGTTTCGTGGCGTCGCCACTTCGATGCTCCCGCTGATCTAACCAATGCTCCTGGTACAGCACCGCAGCGCCCCGTAAACCAGCCGGGCATTACTCCGACTATGAAAGCCCTGCCACGCACGCTTTCCCACGTCGTGTATTTCGTTCCCGATGTCGCGAAGGGGGAGGCTTTCTACCGTGATCGCCTGGGCTTCGTAACTACCGACAGCTTTGTCGGCGTCGGCCCGTTCATGCGTGCAAAAGGCATGGACGATCATCACTGCCTGTTCATGATTCAGACCCCGCCGCACATGAAGGGCTGCGAACACTTCACCTTCCATATGGGGAGCGGTACCGAAGTGCTACTTGCCGGCACTCGCTTCCAGGAGAAGGGCTGGACTAGCTTCTGGGGCCCTGGCCGCCACCTCTTCGGTTCCAACTGGTTCTGGTATTTCAACAGCCCCTTGGGCTGCCATATCGAGTATGACGCCGACATGGACAAGCACGACGATGCCTGGGCTGCTCGTCAGGCTCCGATGTCCGCAGACAACTCCCAGTTGTTCCTCTTCACCTCTCGCGAGAAATGGGCCCCGGGTGGCCCGCCGCCCAAGCAGGGCTAAGTCGTGAAGCGCGGTGTATCGCTTTGTCCTCTTGATCGTTTGAAGGAGGGCGAGGCGCTCGGCTTCGATCCATTCGGAAGAGGCCGAGACACCCTGTTTGCACTTATGCATCGAGGTGAGGTGCGGGTCTACCGCAATAGCTGTCCCCACCTCGATGTGCGCCTCGAGTATCGAAAGGATCGATTCCTATCGGCCGATGGGCAGCGAGTCATCTGTTACGCACATGGCGCTCAGTTCCTGCCGGACACCGGTAAGTGTGTTTTCGGGCCCTGCCTTGGGGAGTCGCTGACGGCGCTGGAGTTCAAGTGTGAGGGCGGGGTGCTCGTTCTTTGTCTCGATGAAACCGGCAATGCCATTGAGGTATCGCGCAGCGCGATAGGTCGCATCCGAGGACTCGATTAGTCAAATCCCACTGTGCTCTAGAAACTCAACCTAGGCACGAATAACGGCCGCGTCTAACCAGGATGCGGAGAACAAGAACAACACGTGTGAGTAACGCCATGAATACTGAAAAAGTACTTGTCGTCGGTGGTGGCATCGGTGGTCTGTGTGCCGCCATCGCCTTGCGCCGTAAAGGTATTGAGGTCGATCTGGTCGAGCTCAAGACTGAGTGGACTGTCTACGGCGTAGGCATCATCCAGCAGAGCAACGTCGTTCGCGAAATGGCCAAGCTGGGCCTGCTAGATGCCTACCTTGACGCTGCCTACGCGTTCGAGGACGTTGGCATCTACACCACTGACGGCGTGCCGCTCGTTCGCATCCCCGGTCAGCGCCTTGCCGGCCCCGATTATCCTGCCAACGTCGGTATCTCGCGCCGTGCCCTACATAAGGTGCTCAGTGAGACGGCTATTGAGCTGGGTACCCAAGTACGACTTGGTACCTCCATTGAGAGCTTTGAGCAGGACGCTGACGGCGTTGACGTAGTGTTCAGTGATGGCAGTCAGGCTCGTTACTCGCTCGTGGTTGGGGCTGATGGTCTGTTCTCGAAAGTACGTAGCCTGCTTTTCGGCGACAAGTACCAGCCGCGTTTCACTGGTCAATCGGTTTGGCGCTACAACTTCCCTCGTCCTGCAGAGATCGATCACCTGGCCAACTATCAGGGCCCGTCCGGCAATGCCGGTCTCGTTCCTCTGGCAGATGACCTGATGTACCTCTTCACCACCTCTCACGAGCCAGGCAATCCCTGGATGGATGAAAGCTCGCTTGCTGCCGAGCTTCGCAAGCGTCTTGCTGGCTTTGGTGGCCTGATCGGTCAGTTGCGCGAGCAAATTACGGACAACTCCCAAGTTGTCTACAAACCGCTTGAAGCAGTTTTCGTCGATGAGCCTTGGCATCAGGGGCGCGTGCTCCTGATTGGCGATGCGGCGCATGCCACTACTCCGCACCTGGGGCAGGGCGCTGGTATGGCAATTGAGGATGCGGTTGTCCTGAGTGAAGAGCTGACTGCTGGCGGCACCGTGGCTGAGCAACTGCAGCGCTTCATGGATCGACGCTTCGAGCGCTGCCGGTTCATCAGTCAGAAGTCTCTGTTTGCCGGCGAAAAAGAAATGGAGCAAGACCGCCATTTCGACCGCATTGCTCTGGTCAAGCAAATGCTGGAGCTCACCGCCCGCCCCATCTGAGTAACCCATCAGGCGCGCCGTGCGTGGGCGCGCCTGATTGCAAGCCAACACTGACTTACAAAAACAATAATTGAGGTGACTTAAATGCTGTCTAGCAAGCGTGCACCCGCGCGGCCGTTGCCGCCGCTCAAGCCTCTGGCTTTCGCTATCTCGATCCTGGCTATAACCGCCGGGGTGCCTGACGCCCATGCTTTCGAATTCGACACTGGGAATCCTGATCTTCGCGCCCGCTGGGATAACACTCTGAAGTACAGCGCTGCTTGGCGCACAAAAGATCAGAGCGACAAACTGACTGAGGGGCAAACTGCTCTCAACCAGGACGACGGTGACCGCAACTTCGATAAGGGCCTGATTTCCAATCGTCTGGATCTGCTTTCCGAGCTGGACATCACCTACAACAACGTAGGCGCCCGTCTGAGCGGTGCAGCATGGTACGACGACGTTTATAACAAGGGCACTGACAACAACGACCCTTCACGCGCCAACAGCTACTCCGTGGACTACGACGAGTTCACCGATGACACCCGTACCTTGCATGGTCGAAAAGGTGAGCTGCTGGATGCCTTCATTTTCGGCAAGACCGACATTGGCGACATGCAAGCTTCGGGTCGCGTTGGGCAGTACGCAATGCAATGGGGGGAAAGTCTCTTCTATGGCATGAACGGCATCGCCGGCGGTATGGCCCCGATCGACGTGGTCAAAGGCCTGTCTGTACCGAACACCCAGTTCAAAGAACTCATTCGTCCGGTACAGCAGATCTCTGGGCAGCTGCAGATCACCCCTGACGTCTCGGTCGCCGCCTACTACCAGTTCGAGTGGGAAGCTAACCGCCTGCCGGCCGCCGGTAGCTACTTCTCCACCTCGGACACCTTTGGCGATGGCAACGAACGCATGTTCATCGGTGCACCGCTGTTCCCAGGTGCTCAACCGTTGGCGTTCTATCACGGCAACGACAAAGAGGCGAAGGACTCCGGTCAAGGTGGTCTGCAGGTTCGTTGGCGGACTGAGACCGTGGATTGGGGCGTCTACGCCATCCGCTTCCACGACAAGAACCCGCAGCTGAATGTTCGCCCGGACTTCGCGCACCTTAATCCTATGACTGGTAAGGCGGGTGAGTACTACTGGGTTTACCCGGAGGGGATCGAGGCTCTCGGGGCGAGCTTCTCTACCACTCTGGGTAATTTCAACGTTGCAGGTGAGCTTTCCACTCGTTGGAACCAGCCGTTGGCATCTACCAGCCAGCACGCTTTGGCTCCGGGTGAAGCGATCAACAACGACGATGACCCTGTTTACGCGACTGGTCGCACTCTGCACGCGAACCTGTCGTGGCTGTCGAGCCTTGAGCCGAGCTTCATCGCACCGGAAGCCAATTTCCTGGGTGAGATCGCTTGGAACCGAGTCATGAGCGTTAGCAAGAACCATGATGCTCTCGACCCGAATGCAGATCGCGACGCTACCAGCCTGCGCTTGGTTTACGAGCCCATGTACCGCCAGTTCCTGCCGGGCCTGGATCTGTCCGTACCGATCGGTGCCAGCTACACCAATGGCGCCTCCGAGGCACTGGGTACAGGTTTTGGCGCCGATCACGGCGGCGATATCAACATCGGCCTGAAGGGTAACTACCTGAATACCTGGAACCTGGGCCTGACCTACACGCACTACTACGGCCCGGAGAACACCTTCCTGGACGCAGACAACCACTACACCTTCGAACAGTCGCTCAAAGACCGCGACTTCATCGCCTTCACCGTCAGCCGTACGTTCTGACCGAGGAACCTTCGATGAAACACAACAAGAAGTTTGTTTCCCTGCTCACTGCCTTGAGCGCCTCGCTGTTCTTTGCACACGGAGCGATGGGAGCCGTATCGGCTGATGAAGCCGCCAAGTTGAAATCGACGCTTACCCCGTTTGGCGCCGAACGAGCCGGAAACGCGGACGGCAGCATTCCCGAATGGAAGGGTGGCCTAACCCAGGCAGACCCCTCCTACAAGGATGGTGGGAAGCGTAGTGATCCGTACGCAGCTGATCAGGCAGTTCTGACCATCACAGCTCAGAACATGGCTCAGTACGCTGACAAGCTGTCTGCTGGCACGCAAGCCATGCTGAAAAAGTACCCGGGCAGCTACAAGGTCGTTGTGTATCCGACGCATCGTAGCGCCGCTGCGCCCCAGGCGGTGTACGACGCGACCTTCGCCAACGCGACCAGCGGCAAGCTGGTAGAGGGCCCTGGTGGCGCGATGCCGGAAGGTGCTGCTGGCGGCATTCCGTTCCCGATTCCGCAAAACGGCGCAGAGGCGATCTGGAACCACCTTCTGCGGTGGCGCGGCGCGTCCTGGCACGCGAGCTTCACCCAGTACCTCACCACTGCGGATGGCAAGCATGTGCTTACCAACGACTCCCGCGCAGATCTGCAAATGCCCTGGTACCTCCCGAACTTCAATAGCGACAAGGGTGTGTTCTGGTCGATCCGTATGACCAACGATGGCCCGCCGCTGCGCGCCGGCGAAGGCATTACCGGTCTTGAAAACCTCAATGCTGAGAAGACTGCTGCCTGGACTTATCTGCCGGGGCAGCGTCGGGTGCGTCGTCTGCCCAACGCTTGCTGTGATACGCCGACACCTGCGACCGCTGGCGTAATGAGCTTCGACGAACTCTACGTCTTCAACGGCCGTATTGATCGTTTCGACTGGAAGCTGGTGGGTAAGAAGGAGATGTACATCCCCTACAACTCCAACCGCGTGTTCACTGCTGCTAGTCCGGAAGCTCTGCTCGATTCGCACCACATGAAGGCTGACGCTGTTCGCTGGGAACTACACCGTGTGTGGGTGGTTGAGGCCACGCTGAAAAGTGGTGCGCGACACGTAATGCCGAAAAGCACCTACTACCTCGACGAGGACACCTGGACTGCAGTCCTGGGTGACCGTTACGACGCCCGCGGTCAGCTCGCAAAAGTCCTTTGGACTTCGCCCGTTGTTCTGCCCGACCTGCCGGGTACTGCGTCGCTCACCACTGGCTTCTACGACCTGCTCTCTGGGGCTTGGTTCGTAGGCGACGTCTTTGCTGGCAAGAGCGAGCAATACCGCATCGTTCCGCCGTACAAGGATTCGGTGTTTACCGCCGATGCAATGGCTGGCGAAGGCGTTCGTTGATCGATCTCGGTGGGGCGTGAGCCCCACCTGCTTTACATAAGAACAAAGAAAGGTTGCGTGCGATGAAGAAGATAGTCTCCGGCTTGCTGCTGGCAGCAAGTTGCACCCTGTCGCCTGCCTGGGCGGCGGATACGATGGATGTCCTCTCCCAGCCTGCTGTGCTTGGGGCTCAGTCCCTGCAGGCAGTGCTTTTGGATATCAGTCAAGCCGGTTCACGGCTGGTGGCTGTCGGCGAACGCGGGGTGGTGCTGCTATCTGATGATGGTGGCCAGCAATGGCGCCAGGCTGCGAGCCCAGTTAGTGCCACTCTGACCAGCGTGCAATTCGTCGATGCAAAGGATGGCTGGGCTGTCGGTCATTCCGGTGTCGTTCTTCACAGTAGTGACGGCGGCGAAAGCTGGCATTTGCAGCTTGATGGGAAGCAGGCGGCCGCTCTGGAGTTGAAGGCTGCACAGGCATCTGGGGACTCTGGTCGAATAGCTGCTGCCCAACGACTTACTGCAGACGGCGCCGACAAGCCTCTGTTGGTCGTGAACTTCGTCGATGCGCTACGTGGTGTCGTTCTCGGGGCATATGGCTTGGCGATGATTACCGAGGACGGAGGAAAAACCTGGCGGTCGTGGATGGGTGAAGTACCCAATCCCAGAGGTCTTCATCTCTATGCGATGGCTCGCAGTGGCGACGAGATCATCATTGCTGGGGAGCAGGGACTACTGCTGCATTCGTCCGACGGCGGCCTGAAATTCGACTCAGTCGAGGGGCCTTATGAGGGCAGCTACTTTGCTGCTGCCATCTTGCCGGATCGCCGTGTGTTGGTGGGAGGGCTGCGAGGCAAGCTTTTCTCGTCTGTCGATAGTGGCGCCACATTCCAGCCTGTCGAAAACCCGATCCCGGCTTCTCTCAACGCAATTCGTGTTGTTGGCGATCACCTGTTCCTGGTCAATCAGGCCGGCATGCTCCTGCGAAGCGGGCTTACCGATATTCGCCTCCAGCCAGTCCCCGTATCCGATGGGCTCCCCTTGGCGGCTGCCACCCAAGCTGCCGACGGCGCATTAGTTGCCGTTGGTATGGCCGGCGCCCGTCGACTGGCACCTTCCTCCAATACCAAGACCGCGGACTGAGCCATGCAAGTACAGACCTCCCCGACGCCGTCCACCGGTAGTCTCGACAATTTCGACAGCACTTCAGGCTCCGTGCTTGAGCGTGCTCTGTTCAACCATCGCGCCCTGGTTCTTCTGCTGTGTCTTGCGGCGACCTTGCTCCTTGGCTGGCAAGCGACGCGCCTTACGCTCAATGCCAGTTTCGAGAAGATGATTCCCCGTGAGCATCCATTCATCGTCAATTACCTGGAGCATCGCCAGGAGCTGGCGGGCTTGGGAAATGCGGTGCGAATTGCCGTGGCAAACCCGAGCGGCAGCATTTACGACAAGAATTACCTGCACACCCTGCAGCAGATCAACGATGAGGTTTATCTGCTGCCGGGTGTCGACCGTGCTGCAATGAAGTCCCTGTGGACTCCTTCCACTCGCTGGACAGGAGTAACGGAAGAAGGGTTGGAAGGCGGCCCGGTGATTCCCGATGGCTATGATGGCGGTGCTGCTAGTCTCGAGGCCCTGAAACGAAACGTGGAACGTTCCAACGAGATTGGTCAGTTGGTGGCGTTCGATCAGCGCTCCACAATCGTTTATGTACCGTTGCTGGAGCGAACTCCCGACGGTCAGCCGCTTGATTACACCGTCTTCGCACATGAGCTCGAGAAGGTACGAGCCACCTATCAAGCGCAAGGTGTTGAGATCCACATCACCGGTTTTGCGAAGGTTGTTGGCGATCTGATTGATGGCCTGAAGCAAATCCTGATCTTCTTCGCGGCTGCCATCGCCATCACTGCTGCGGTGCTGTACTGGTACACCCGCTGTGTGCGCAGCACCTTCCTAGTAGTGACTTGCTCACTTGTCGCGGTGATCTGGCAGCTCGGCCTGCTGCCGTTGCTTGGATACGAGCTTGATCCGTACTCCGTCCTGGTTCCGTTCCTGGTGTTTGCGATCGGAATGAGCCATGGCGCCCAGAAGATGAACGGCATCATGCAGGACGTCGGACGTGGCATGCATCGCCTGGTTGCCGCACGTTTCACTTTCCGTCGACTGTTCCTTGCAGGCCTGACCGCTCTGCTGTGCGATGCCGTTGGCTTTGCGGTGCTGATGATCATCAAGATCCAGGTTATTCAGGATCTGGCAGTGATCGCCAGTCTGGGCGTTGCAGTCCTCATCTTCACCAACCTCATCTTGCTCCCGGTACTGCTTTCCTATGTCGGTGTGAGCCAGCGAGCTGCTCGCCGCAGCCTTCGCGCTGAAGAGGCTGAAGCTAGCGGCGAAGAGAAGCATGCAGTTTGGCGTTTCCTTGATCTGTTCACCCGCAAGCGCTGGGCCACTGTATGCGTGATCGTGGCAGCTCTCATGGCTGCTGGTGGGTACGCCGTCAGTCTCAAACTGAAGGTTGGCGATCTGGATGCCGGCGCACCTGAGCTTCGTCCGGACTCTCGCTACAACCGTGACAACGGCTTCATCACTCAGCACTACGGAGCAAGCAGTGACGTGTTTGCCGTAATGGTGAAAACGCCGGCAGGTGAATGCTCAGCCTACAGCACGCTGAAACGTGTAGACGATCTTGACTGGCAGCTCCGTGGTTTGGAGGGTGTTGATTCGACCAACTCTTTGGCGTTGCTGAATCGTCGAGTTCTGGTCGGCCTTTCTGAAGGCAACCCCAAGTGGTACGAGTTGGTAAACAACCAGGCGACTCTGAACATGGTTACAGCCGGAGCGCCGCGTGGTCTCTATAACGATGACTGCAGTCTGTTGACCCTCTACGCCTATCTCAAAGATCACAAGGCCGACACTCTTACTCGGGTCGTCGAAAGTGTTGAGGGATTCGCGACAGCTAATGACACCGAGCACGCTAAATTCCTGCTAGCTGCAGGTAGCGCCGGTATCGAGGCAGCCACCAACATTGTCGTGAAGCAGGCCAACCGCGACATGCTGTGGTGGGTCTATGGGGCGGTAATTCTGCTGTGCCTAGTAACCTTCCGCTCCTGGCGTGCAGTGCTCTGCGCTGTACTTCCGCTCGTGCTCACTTCGATTCTTTGCGAAGCCTTGATGGTCGCTTTAGGGATGGGAGTAAAGGTTGCGACGCTCCCGGTGATCGCTCTAGGGGTGGGTATTGGCGTCGACTATGCCCTCTATGTGATGAGCATCGTTCTGGCCCAACTGCGCCAAGGGGCGAGTCTATCCGAGGCTTATTACCGAGCTCTGCTTTTCACCGGAAAGGTAGTGATGCTCACCGGCGTGACCCTCGCAATTGGGGTTGGTACCTGGATCTTCTCTCCCATTAAGTTCCAGGCGGACATGGGCGTTCTGCTGGCCTTCATGTTCGTCTGGAACATGGTTGGCGCCTTGGTTCTGCTGCCGGCATTGGCTTATTTCCTCCTTCCCAGACGTGCTGTCGAAACAACGGCAGCTACCGCCTCTGTGCCGCACAACCTCGAAGAGGTTCACCACGACCGCAATTGCTGTAAGTCCCACGCAGCTGCTCCCCTGGCGTAATCCAGGGGGCAGAACGTCCGCAACATAACGACAAAAACGAGGACATCTAAATGGCCCGCTTCACCTGCCTGCTGCCCGCTTTTTTTAACGAACTAGCTAATGGTCTTGCCTGTTTTGGTGCTTGTGTCTGCTTGCCGGAGGAGGTGCGCCATGAGCAATGAGCGCAAGGCGGGGACAGCTCAATCTCTTTTGCTGCTTTTTGGCAGCTGCCTGCCGGTACTCGGTGCAGTATTAATCGCTCCGGTACTGCCTCGCCTGCAGGCTCATTTCTTAGACTCGCCTGGTGCAACAGTGCTTGTTCCCGTTGCGCTGACCATTCCGGCTTTGATGATCGCACTCGTGGCTCCTATTGCCGGTGCATTAGTTGACCGATTCGGACGCAGGGCTCTGCTTCTGATCAGCATGCTGATCTATACGATCTGCGGAACGTTGCCATTGGTGCTCGACTCCTTGCCACTGATAGTGGCCAGTCGTGCGGGTCTTGGGCTCGCCGAGGCAGGGATCATGACTTGCTGCACCACCCTGATAGGCGATTATTTTGAGGGTGAGCGACGCGAGCGTTTGTTCGCGCTTCAAATGGTTGCCAGCTCCCTTTCTGCGGCCTTGTTCATGGCAGTTGGAGGGTCGTTAGGGGAGGCAGGTTGGCGTGCTCCGTTTATGGTTTACGCCGTGGGGCTTATTTGCCTTCCCCTTATGGCAAAACTGTTGTGGGAGCCTGCAGAAGCTAAAGCAGCGCACTCCATTCCTGAAACATCGAATTTCCCATGGGCATCGTTGCTCCCGCTCTACCTACTGAGTTTGCTCGCAGGTGCCAGTCTTTTCATTGTGCCGGTGCAAGCGGGTTACCTGCTCAACCTGATCCATGTGGATGCCCCGCAGCAAATTGGTATCACGATGGGGGCGAACCAGCTTGGCGTGTTGGCCGGTGCTTTGGTCTTCCACATCCTTTCTGGGCTTTCCACTCCACGTCTTCTGGCAATCGGATTTGCGATAGCAGGTGTAGGCGGGGTGCTGATGAGTCAGGCAGGAGACCAGGCTTTGATGGTGGTGGCCGTCTTGGTCAACGGGATTGGTGTTGGCCTGCTGTTGCCGACGCTGATTACCCAAGTGATGCAAGAGGTCGACTTCACCCAACGGGGTCGTGCGACAGGGGGCTTTACCGCCGCAATTTTTGCAGGTGAGTTTCTAAGCCCTCTGATTGTCTTAGCCCTCACAGGCGGAGATCACGCAGGTCTGCCAATGGCACTTCTGCAGTTCGCAATTGCACAGCTCGTACTGGCCCCCATTTGTTTTGTTCTTTTGCGCCGAAGCCAAAAGTCTTTCGCACCAGGTGCCGCATGAGCGATCTGTTTTCTCTCTCTGGGAAAACTGCCCTGGTTACTGGCGCAACTCGTGGCATCGGCCTCGCGGTTGCTCGGGAACTGGGCCGCGCCGGAGCAGAAGTCATCATCAGCAGCGAGGACGCCGACGCGTGTAGAGAGGTAGCTGCGAGTTTGGCGAGTGAAGGCATCAAGGCTCACTCGCTGGCAGCAGATCTACGTTATGAGCAGTCAGTTGCAGACCTCGCAAACGGATCGCTGGAGCTGTTTGGGCATATCGACATTTTGGTCTGTAACGCCGGCGTAGCGCCCCACATGGGCCCGCTAACCACCGCTACTGATGAAGAGTGGGAACTCACTTTTACTGTGAATTTGCGAAGCACAGTGTGGCTCACGAATCGGCTGTTGCCTGCAATGGCAGAGCAGGGCGGTGGCAGCGTTGTTCTGATGTCGAGTATCGCTGGGGGGCGCGGGAACAAAGCGCTAGGGCTATATGGAATCTCAAAAGCCGGCCTCGCCCAGCTCGCCCGCAATCTGGCTGTCGAGTGGGGGCCTAGCAACATCCGCGTGAACGCAATTAGTCCCGGCGTCATTGAAACCGAGTTCGCACGCCCCCTCACAGACAACCCTGAAATCGTAAAGCGTCGAATAGCGCTTACACCGCTGCGTCGTTTCGGCTGCCCGGAGGAGGTGGCTGCTTTGGCCGTCCTGCTCGCGGCCCCAGGAGGCGCATTCATTAGCGGACAGAACATCATTGTTGATGGCGGTACCACCATCGGCGATGGCAATTGATAGGAGACAACATGCAGCAGCTTCCCACCTTCAAACGCGTAGTTACTGGCCATGACTCGAAAGGCCAGGCAGTGACCGCGAGCAGCGGTGCTACCCCAAATAACTTCCCACTCAAAGCCATCCCGGGAACCATCTTTTATGAGGTTTGGAATAGCCCCACCTCGCCAGCTCCTTTGGATAACGCAGATGATCCGACTTCCCAGCCGCTGCAGCTGAGCCCTGGGCATTTGGGAAGTGTGATTCGGGTGGTCGACATTCCGCCAGACAGCGTTCAGAACCAAGTCAGCGCTGAGGATGCTGCAGCAGCATTTGCAGAAATTGGTGAGTCGCACGCCGGTACGGGCAAGACGGACTCGAAGCACAAACTCATGCACCGCACCGAAACGCTCGATTACGGCATCGTGACCGAAGGCGAGGTCTGGCTCGTGCTTGATGAGGAAGAGGTGCATCTAAAACGGGGTGACATTGTTGTCCAGCGCGGAACTAACCATGCCTGGAGTAACCGTACCGAGGAAATGGCTCGGATGGTGTTCATCCTGCTTGACGGACGTTACGCACCTGACCTGAAGGAGTTGCTGCCATGAAGCTCGCTACGCTGAATGATGGAAGTCACGATGGTTGCCTGCTCGTAGTTTCCCGCAATCTCCAATACGCAGTCGATGCCAGCGGCATTGCTGCCACTCTACAGGCCGCGCTTGATAGCTGGGATCTTGTAGAAGCCGATCTTGAGAATCTTTACCGGCGTCTGAACGCAGGGGAGGTCGCTGGTGCCTTTGCTCTATCGATTGATCGACTTGCGGCTCCACTACCTCGTGCCTGGCAATGGTTGGACGGTTCGTGCTTCCTTAGCCACGGGGAGCTAATGCAGAAAGCATTCAACCTGGAGCCCATTGAGGGCATCGAGAGCACGCCGCTGATCTACCAGGGAGCTGGCGACGATTTCATCGGCCCTCGCGCAGACATCCCGCTTCCAACCGAAGCCCATGGCATCGATTTCGAAGGGGAGTTTGCTGTCCTTTTGGATGAGGTTCCCATGGGCTGCCCGGCAGAAGAAGCACTGGGGCATGTACGTCTTGTGCTGCAACTCAATGATGTAAGTCTGCGAGCGCTCGCGCCACGTGAGATGAGGACTGGCTTTGGCTTCCTTCAAGCTAAGCCATCCAGCAGCTTTGCTCCAGTAGCAGTCACCCCTGATGAACTGGGGGAAGCCTGGCGAGGGGGAAGGGTACATCTCCCGTTGAACGTCGAGTGGAACGGGGAGTGGTTTGGTCACCCGCATGGTGGTGCTATGCACTTCGGCTTCCATCAGCTGATTGCTCATGCTGCCCTGACTCGCAAACTGAGCGCTGGAACAATGATTGGCTCGGGAACTGTGTCAAACGCCGATCGTTCCGTAGGGTCTGCATGCATCGCCGAACGACGCGCAATCGAGACCATTGCTGATGGTGCCCCCACCACTGGCTTCATGCGCTTTGGCGACAGAGTGCGCATGGAGGCCCGCGGCCCGCAGGGAGAAGTACTCTTTGGAGCCATTGATCAGCGTGTGGTGCAAGGAGGCTGGCCATGCGCGTGATGGTCACCGGCGCCAATGGGTTTGTCGGTCGTGAACTCGTCTCGCGCTTGCTCAGCCAAGGAGTGATTCGAGGGCGCAAGATCGATGCTCTATTGCTTCTTGACCAAAAGCTGGACGGCTTTCCCGATGACTCTCGACTGCGTCGCCATTACGGCAGTGTCACCGATCCTGCCTTGCTACGTCGGGCACTCGCTGATGGCGTTGATGTAGTGTTCCACTTGGTGAGCATCCCTGGCGGGGCAGCTGAGGCTAACTACGAGCTAGGTTATCAAGTGAACCTCCAGGCCAGCCTTGAGCTGCTGCATCAATTGCGGAGCAGCGATCGACCGCCTGTTTTGGTTTATGCGAGCAGTGTCGCCGTGTATGGCGGAGAGCTCCCTGCCCGTATGGATGAGTGTCAGCCCTCACGCCCGCAGCTTTCTTATGCTGCTCACAAGCGCATGATCGAAATCGCTATTGAGGACTTGGCCAGGAGGGGAGAGGTCGATGGTCGTGCGCTTCGGCTTCCTGGCATTGTCGCCCGTCCGCGAGAGCCAAACGGATTGAAGTCGGCGTTCATGAGCGACCTGATGCATGCATATGCCGCAGGAGATGCCTACGCCTGTCCTGTTTCGCCTCAGGCAACGGCGTGGTGGATGTCTGCGCGATGCTGCGTGGACAACCTTCTGCATGCAGCTGAGCTCAAGAATCTGACGGAAGAACGAGTCTGGCAGCTTCCGGTGCTGCAGCTTTCGATCGCTCAGCTTCTAGATGCGTTGGCTGTGCGCTTCGGCGAGGCCAATGGAGAGCAGATTGAATTCAAGCCTGACGCTCAGTTGGAAGGCTTGTTCGGTCGTCAACCGCAACTTAGAACGCCTCGAGCCCGGGCTATCGGTTTCTGTCATGACGGCTCCGCCGCGGCCCTGTTGCGGAACTCACTACCAGCCGCCCCCCGTCGCAGTCGCTCGACCACCTCCAAGACAGGAGTTGCTACCAATGAATCTCAGTAAGTGCCGCATGCTCGATCTGTCGGTTTCTCTCGACAACAATCCGTACACGGATCCGCCGCCGCTGTTGCCCAAGATCGATTACATGGATCACCAGGAAGGCTGGCCAGAGATGGCTGCGATGTTCCCTGGTCTTCGCAAGGAAGATCTGCCGGGTGATGAGTCCTGGGCGGCTGAGCGCCTTTCCATCACCACGCACAGTGGAACCCACATGGATGCGCCTTGGCACTACGCCTCCACCACTGACGGCGGTAAGCCTGCATTTGGTATTGATGAGCTGCCGCTGGAGTGGTGCCTTCAACCTGGTGTAAAGCTGGATTTCCGGGGGTTCCCCGACGGCCATGTAGTGACTGCCGCTGAGGTAGAAGCGGAGTTGCAGCGCATCGGTCACGAGCTCAAACCACTGGAAATCGTGATGATCAACACGCGAGCCGGCAGCCTCTTTGGGCAACCCGGCTACCTTGATGCTGGCGTAGGAATGGGGCGCGAAGCGACTCTCTATCTGCTGGAGCGTGGAGTACGAGTTGTCGGTACCGACGCCTGGAGCTGGGACGCGCCCTTCAAATACACGCGTGAGCGATTCGCTGAATCAGGTGATGCGTCGATCATTTGGGAAGGGCACAAGGCCGGTCGCGATATCGGTTACGGACAGATGGAAAAACTGGCAAACCTCGACCAGCTTCCTGCCAGTGGGTTCTGGGTATCGTGCTTCCCTTACAAGATCCGTCACGCTTCCGCAGGGTTCGTGCGCGCCGTGGCCTTGTTTGAGTGAGTCGGTCGGCTCGGTTAATAGAACCGAGCCTTCCTCCCACGTATAGCAACCCAGCTGTGCGAGTTGCTGTTGGCGGGCTATAAGGCAAAGTCTGCCGGTTTGGAGGATGGCTATACTCGGTTAGCGTGTTGGTAGGACGTGTTTTGCTCATGGAGAGACGCGATGCCCAACCAGGAGACGACAAGGACGCTTTCCGTACGCCTTTTGAAGGAGGGGCGGGCGCCAGATTCTGTTCTCAAGATCGCCTACGCACCTGATGGTGGGAAGGGCTCGATTCGACAGTACAGCTGGACGAGCATTGACGACGCGTTGCTGTTTGTAGGCCAGCTCTATACAAAGCCCCCGTCGTGGCTTCCCTTTATTGAAGAGCACATGGTGGAACACCCCGATGAAATCATCTCCAGCGGGGCAGGGGCTGTTTTAGTTCTCCCAGTACGTGGCCGCACAATGGCGATCTGTTTTGGGCACATTCATATTGCGCTCGATGAGGAAGCCTTCGAGCGCCATTTTGGTCTCAAAGTGACTCTGAATTCGGTTCCGCGAGACGGCATCCGAACACTCGATTTGGCCACCCCAGATGCGGTCACTTTTCAGAAACGTGTGCAGGCAAGCAAGGACAGCGACATCCAAGACTTTGGTGTCGACATGCTTCGCGACCTGGCCCGCGTTGCTGGAGGAACTCCCTCCAATAGCGACTTCGCGAAGTTCCTGGCCGGTCGTGACAGTCTCTCTATCACTTGCCGGGTCAGCTCAGTTGGCTTGCAGGACAAGTGCGAAGAGATCCTCGATGCCTACGTCTCCGAAGCCTACAAGGAAGACTTCGCTTGGGTCGACAATATGCAGTCGGTCAGGGACAACGACACGATTCAGGTTCTGAACGATCGTCTTTTTGAGGCCCTGCAGACTCTTCGCGCCGGCGGTGAAAGCGACTTGCATATGGCGCCTCCCGAAGTGGTGGATTACGAAGAGGGCTGCCTCCTTCACTACAACGGCTTTGGCGGCAGTGGCGCTACGTTCCACAGTCTTTCCATCGAAGACTACGTGGCGGAGTTGAATCGCTGCGACTTCAGGGGTGGGATTGATGAGGTTCGCGAAAAGCACTACATCAAAGCCAAGACAGGAACCTCTGAGACCTTCAACGTGGGCTGGAAGGTTTACCAGTGCTTCACATTCGAGACGACCTTGGAGGATAGCGGTCAGGAGAGCAGCTACGTCCTCTTCTCCGGCAATTGGTACCGTATCGAGCAGAGTTTCAAGGAGCAGATTGAGGCGCGGTACGAGCAGATTCCTAAGGTCGTGATCATCGGGCCAACTACCTGTAACAACGAGCGGGAGCTGATCGCCCACTTGGAGGAGACTCGCCCTGATCTGCTCTGCCTGGATCAGGTGAAGATCAACCCAGGCGGTGTGAGGAATGCGAACATTGAACCTTGCGATTTCCTGTCGGAGGCGAAGGAGTTCATCCATCTAAAAGATGGCCACTCTTCTGGGCCGATTAGTCACCTCTGGGCGCAAGGCATCGTCAGCGCGGAGGCATTGGTCAGCGATTCGGAGTTCAGGAAGAAGCTGCGGAGGGAGGTGAATCAACGTCGCCCAGGCTCGCTGCCCCTGCTACCAGCTATCCATGGGAGAGTCGCTCGTGCAGAGTACACCGTTGTCTATGGGATCATGCGCAAGCCCTATAAGGACGGCAGCATAGGCATACCGTTTTTCAGTAAAGTCAGCCTACAAGCCGCAGCGGATCGCCTCGAGCAGCTCGATCTCCCTATGGCGCTGGAGATTATTCAGAAGCCTGCTGGTGAGGTCGCTGCGCAAGAAGTCGACGAGTAAGCAGATGGGGTGGAGCCTGGGCGATGTGCTTGAGATTGAGGAGGAAGCGGGTAGCTTCATTCTGAAACTCAAGAAACGTTCTACCGACGAAAGCGCTTCTTAGCCAACTCATCGCGCTGCACCGCGACAGCTACCTCAACCCATGCATTGTTCAAAGGATGAACATGGTCGCTACAGAGAAGCGGTACCCAAGGGCATCGTTTAGGAAAAAGCTCGAGCGAATTTGCTCCAGGTTGGATGAGGTTTCCGAGCGAGTGGTCGAGCATGTCGATCCGCTAGGGGGGAAGCAGTCTCCAACTATCGCAGTGTCATCGATCTGGGTCGTCGGATCGTATGCACGCGGTGCTTTGGAGTGCGGTGATCTCGATCTCGTGATGGATTACAGCTCCCGAGATGGCTGGGTTCCGAGCGATAGGGTGATCACCAGGGGCTTCTTTGGCACGCTTCCCTTGGTGCGTTATTACCGCGGCTCACCAGGTGAGAACTCTTCAGGGGTGGCGTTTCCAGATGCTGTTCTGGTTTGGTCTGGTAAGGGATGCGATTGGAAGGGAGCACTCGACTCCATTCAGATTGATCCAACTGCCGGCCGGGCTGCCCGCGAGACAGACTGCGTTCCACTGCGTGGCGAGCAACTGCGCTGCTACGGCGGAGAGATGGTCGAGGTCGCTGAGCTTATTCAGCGGGGTGTCCTTAAGAGTGAGTTTGTCTCCTTCGAGGGCGAGATCCTCGAGCCTCTTCGGGATGAAGAAATGCCAGAGTCGGAAAGGCGTCAATTCATAAATCTCGGTAAGAAATCTCAGGAGCTCATGGCGCCTCTTTGCCGACTGATGAAGGAGAAAGAGCCTTGGGGAGAGTGGTCACGAGACTCCAATTCAGAGATGCGTTGCGGGGGAGCGATAGTTCGCCTCGGACGCCCCCACCTTGAGGTGAGTTGCTTCGAGGGCGATGCAACCACGTTTCAGCTGGTGTTGGTTCCGCATCTCAGTGCTCGTGGGCCAAATGGTGCCTGGATTCTAAGGCGCGGAGACAACCATCCTGACGTCGAAGCCCTTTCTACCCGCCGAGTGTTTGCGATCTTCTCGGACGGTTGCCCGGATGTCATTCATGAGTACGACGACTACTGGTGGGTTCGCACTCTCGACCTCTATGAGACGCACCAGGAGGCAGAGGAAGCATTGAAGAACTGGGAGCCTCTGCCAGACGACAATATGGAGGTTGACGAGGTAAGGGGGCTGGAGATCCTTAGGCTACTGGGAGTCAGCGACACTGTCCGAATCGGAGATAACCAGATCGCGCTGACATGGATTGGAGTGCGTCATCTCGACAAAGACCGCTCAACGCTCGACGAGGTCATTGGGGCGCTACCACAATGCTCAATACGAGATTGAAATTTATTGGGTTTGTCAGACGATGCTCAAGCGAGCTATCTCAAGAAATTTTACGAGGTAAATATGGCGTTGAGTTTCCCCACGGATTTGACAATTGATAGTTGTGAAGAATTCATGTCTAAGCTTGACGGGGGCAATCCAGAGGAGCCTTTGTATCTGCCGATGGAAAGCAATAATTCACACTTTGGTGGTATTGCTGCTGCAATCCAGGCGGTAAATACGTGGGGCCGACTGAGGAGAAATAGGCAGCTTGTTGTTGGTGGTAAAAGCCAAAGTTCTGAGGAACAGGTTAGGGATTCAGTAAGTAAGCCGCATAGGCTGTGCGCATCTATGTGGGGTCAAATAATCAGTGATTCGGCAGGTTCGATAGATTTGCGTCCCCAAATAAACGAGGCGGCGAGTAAGGTCGTTGCGGAGCAAGGTAAGAGTAAGTTTGGCCAGCAGCGTGGGCCGCTATGTTGGTTTTCTTTTGTTGATCATAGTACCAAAGGATTTGATAAGAATTTTTATATACACCCAAAAAATGAAAAGCCTCAGCCAAGGCAAATGGCTCAGATAGAAACAGTTATTTGCTCTATGGTGGAGCGGTCTATTGATGTGATGGGCGGGGCTAAGCGCCTATCTCAAGATAGCACGGCGCATCTAGGAAGGATGTTCTTCGAGCTTTTCATGAATAGCCACGAGCACGGGTCAAGATCTGCGCCTCGCACCGAGTGGATTAAGCCTGGTCAGAGGGTTATCTACACCAATGGAATAAACCTGTCGAAGTCTGCGATGGATAAACGGACTCACGATGAACGGGGTCTTTCTCTGTATTTAAAATCCTTTGAAGGGTTGGCGGACAGGGGGCGGTTTATTGAGATTAGTATCGTTGACTCGGGCTATGGTTATTATAAGCGCTGGTGTACGGATAAGTCTGAGTCATTCAATGATGGTGACGTAGGTCATGAGTATCTAATATTGAAGAAGTGCTTCACTGCTCGACAGACTTCTACGGAGAGCAGCAGTAAAGGGCATGGCTTACCCGTTGTAATGGATCGTTTGACCAAACTGAAAGGTTTTATCCGGGTTCGTAGTGGCCGGCTGTCGCTGTATAGAGATTTTGTTGCACAACCTTACGTGTCTGATGATCCTTGTGAGTTCTTCGATTGGGTGACAGAGTCACCGGCGCAAACGCAGATAACCTCGATGCAACCTGTAGCTGGGGCTTCAGTTACACTATTGATACCGCTGGAGGCAAAACAATGAGCCAATGTTTTGCATTTCGCTTTCCTTGCGGTAATTCCAGGCCGGCTCTGTTGCTGTCGTGTTTGACAGATGTAAATGCAGATCAAATTATCAAGGCCGTAAAATCAGATGTCGAGACTAACCTGCTTCCGTGCATGGTTTACGTACTTGGCTCTGAACGTAAAAAGAGCGATCTGCTCGATTTGCTGGGCGATTCTTCTTTTTCGAGTGAGTTTAACTCATTTGTTGGTGAGCCCGCGGAGAAGCTAAAGCCGATTTTCTTTACTGCGTCCGGGGAGTTATTGTATTGTCAAACCGATGCTCCGCTTGCGACTTCCCTGAAGCAAGCCATTCTCGATGCTGGAGTGCTCAGTGTATTTAAGCGAAGGCAGGGTTTGATATCTGCGACTTCGAATTTCCACTTTTTGAAGCCATCCTCTGATCATTGTAATGCTTTCATACGAGCTTCTAATTTGCTAGTGGCGAGTGAGGAGGTTTCTTTCCTGGCGATAGCGCTACTCCCTTTGCTTGCTTCTCGTCCGACAAGAATTTATGTAGATACCTCGTCTATCTCTTATCTTGTATGTGTGGCGGTTCTAATGTCTGAGCGCTACGTTGGCTGGCTGCCGTTAGTGGAGAGTTATGAGTCGTATGCTGCAGTGAATCAAGACTATGACTTTGTTGAAAGTCCAGAAAGTTTAGTGTTGATTTCCGCAACCACAAGTGGTGGTCTGGCTTCCAAGATATTGGATGCAAAAAATTTCACGAATGAGCAGGTCGTTACTCTTTTTTATAGTAGGCTCGGGCCTGATCAGGTTGGTATTTACAATGTGACTGGTGCTATTCCTCCTGATGTTTCGTCTTCTAAGGCTGAGGAGTGCTCGCATTGTGCTCGTGGTTCGAGGTTAATCAAGATTGTGGGCGACCAGTTTCTACCTGAAACTCCAAGTCATAGTCAGTTGGTAATAAAGAAGAAGGACTTTTCGAAAGATCGTGCTGAGTTCTTCAAGGACTTTGCCGTAAAGGGGCTGTTGAAGTGGAGCCAGGTTTCAGATGTGGGTGTTGACTCTAAGGAGCACTTCTATATAGATGTCGAGGGGTTTCTTGGGACTGCGCCTGACACGTTTAAGAATGAATTCAAGCGCGTAGTAAATAAGCATTTCTCCCATGATGTTGGGCGCGTGATTTCGCTAGATGATCCCGGATCGAAGGCCCTTATGGGAGAATTGATGGGGGTTGTCGGCGAAGATGGGGTGGACTGGTGTAGTATTGCCGATGTATCGCCTGAGTCTCTTAGTGAGTCAG
This sequence comes from Pseudomonas multiresinivorans, assembly GCF_012971725.1. Taxonomy (NCBI): domain Bacteria; kingdom Pseudomonadati; phylum Pseudomonadota; class Gammaproteobacteria; order Pseudomonadales; family Pseudomonadaceae; genus Pseudomonas; species Pseudomonas multiresinivorans. The sequence goes on along the minus strand of NZ_CP048833.1, from coordinate 4,315,542 downwards.
CTTCGGTCGTTGTGGTCGCGGGAGCCATTACGTCAGGTCGAAAGCTATTGGATGCTTCTCGCCGCTTACGCTGCATTGCTAAGTCTTCCTCTATCCTCTACCTCGTTGGATTCTCGAAGCTTCAGAGTCGTGAAGTGCTGGATCAGTTGCGTAAGGATCTGCAGCTCGGTGGGCACACATTGATAGTTCTGCACGAGTGCCCAATGCCCCGAATTGCATCTATTACTGAAACTGCATGGGATGTTGAGAGAAGGCTGCTTAGCCAATTCGCTGATGATCAGCTATCCGGGCAAACTGAGATATTACCAACTTCTTTAAATGAAAGGCTCGAGGCTCTTGCCGCAGGAGCAGAGGGCTCGAATGATCTATTCTTAAAAACTAGCGTAGGATCTGCACTTAGATTAAGAAGTACATTTGCATTTTGGTCAGAGTTGCAGTTGGCAGATGTGGATGCTAGCCAGGCAGATGTTTACTGGACAATTCAGTCAATTCTACATGACTTAAGGTCAAAGACAGATGAGGATGGCCTCTCAAGTATCTATCACTCCACAGTTATTAGTCCTGCGTGCTTTGATAGATACAACGATGGTGTAATTCAAGCGTGTCTCTTGAGGGCAGCTTCGCCGATCGAGTTGAACTACTCGATAGACAGTGACTTTAGTCAGAAAATGACTGATGTCCTGGTTTCGGTAATACGTAGCTGTGAAGAGGATCAAGGCGAGGCTGCGTTGGAGTTCTTGATGGCATTGTGGTCTGAGCGCCTACAAGTCACCAAAGCCAATTTGGGCGACATAGTTAATGAATTTAGAGATGTCGTGCTGCCTGCAGATGTACGTTTTCTGCTGAATCGAATTGCGTCGTTGGCATAGCACTTTACGGTGTTGCACCATCGATATCCAATGTGAAAATACCTACCAGACTGTTGGGCAGCAGCCTGGTGGGTACAGCTGGATTGAGTGCTATTGGAGATTAAAGAAATCGGCCAGTTCCTCTCTCGGTAATGAAAATCGTTCTGGTCTTGGAAGATTTATTCCGTGGTATAGCCATCGGTGGCTAACTTTATCGAAGCGGCTGTTCTTCAGGCGGTTTGGCCCGGGCAAATCAGAGCTCGCTTACTTCGCGCTCGAAGAGCGGGCTACGCATTTATCTTCCAGCGCGTTTGCCCATTGCCAGGATCACTCAGCCTTCTTCTTTAGCGTGTGGCGCCTGATAAATTCCTGATCTACGGCTGACCACCTCCAGGCGTTACGATCCTGCCGAATGATGGTCAGCTGAAGCCCGAAGATGTATAGGATGTCTCCGAGCATCTCCAGGTCAGGAGACATCAGGTTGCGCTCTAGCCTCTTCAGTGTGACCACATCGATCCTGCACGCTAGCGCGAACTCCTCCTGGTTCATCCCCGTCACTTTTTTGCGCAGCAATCTGACAGTCGCCCCGAAATCGACCGGAGCGCCTATGGAGAGCTTCGAAATCAGATCGTCGTAGAACGCTGCTCGATCCTTCACTGTACGAAGCTTCTTCATTGCTAAATGAGGCTTCTGAGAGCTTCAGGCGTTGTGGTCTGACGCGTCCCTTCGCCTAGGAGCACGTAAACGCTGTTAAACGTCATGAACGCTCCGCCCTCGTCGTATCGATGCAGGAGCGAGGTCTTAACCCAGGAGCCGGTGTCCCACCGACGCCTGCTGTCGTAAACAACGTTGTTCGCGTACACAACCACGGGCTGCAAGGCCCGCTTCTTCAGTCCATCCCGGGCTTCATCAGAAACGTCGATATCCAGCCAACACCACTCGCGCACTAGGCAGTACTCCATGTTCGAGTAGCGTTCTCGAACCCACTGCATAGCCTCCTCATCGCTGAGCTGACATCCGGTCATAGGAGTGCCATCGCCATAGATGATCGAGCTGATTTTGGACAGACCGTCAGGGATGGTCATTTGTCAGCACCTTTGTTTTTCGGAGAGGGGAGAGACGCTACTGACGCCAGCTTCTTCGCTTCGGCAAGGGAGTACAGCATCGTGCGCTGAGCAATCGCATGGTCGAATCGCTTGCTCTGAGGAGGATCGACATACACCTGACCATCCTCCGTCGTGTAGATGAAGATCTCGTCGTCGTCGCTTCCCAATGCGAGCTCGATCTGAGCCAGCGGATCCATCCGCCACCGACCCTTTTGGTTCACCTTGGTTGGCGTGACGATCTGGAGCTCTTCGACATACAGCGAGTCGGTGTCACCCTCCAAAAGCTGCATCAGCAGTTGAACTGTGTCGGGCATGTAGATCCTGCTCACAAGGTGGCCATCCGACCGAAATCGCAGCGTTACGTGGAACCAGGGAGTCTTCGTATCGCGCTCAACCATCGCCCAAAAGCTGTGCTCATGGCTGAAAGTGCTCAGGATTGGCACGGACATGCTTTCGTGAGTTTTAAACATATGAGCCTCTCCGAAACATAGGCTATAAATTGTCAAACCCGCGTGGTACGGGGCTTAGAGCAGAACAATACAGGCAAATTTTCTAAGGCACCATGTTCTTGAGTAATTGGTGCTAAAGCGCGAGGTGTTTTAGATTCTGGTGCGATGGATTTGATTCTGTCTTCATCCTCGTTTTTGAGGAGGGTGATCAGATGAACGAGAAAGAGGCATTCGGCCTGGGCCTGCGTCGGCTTCGATTGATCCAGGGGATTCCTCAGCAGGTCTTTCTGCCTGTCGTCAGCTTGTCTTATGCGTCTGTCGTTGAGCGCGGTAAGAAGCTAGCCGCACTCGACACAATCGGTGGCATGGCCGCTGTGCTAGGTCTGCATCCGCTGACTCTGGTTGCAGCTATGTACACCGAGATGGAGGACGTTGGATTTGACGACCTCATTGAGGGCCTCCAGAACGACGTGACGAGGCTTGCATCTTTGCCGCTAAGCGAAGGGGTAGGTAAGGACGCGCGTAATCGCGCAGAGGATGTTGCTGACGCCGTGCAGTGGCTAAATAAGAGAGGCAAGCTGAAGAAGACTTCAGCCACCAAGGCACCAGCCAAGAAGCCAGGCGCGCGTTCTTCTTCTAAGAAGCAGGGCGCTTCTGACGTCGAGGGTGCAACTCCTGCTGAGCCCAGCAAGGGTACCCTGGGGACTGTCTAGCAACTGGCCGTATAGGAATCACACGGGGTATCTCTTCGTGAGCACCAACATCATTACGAAGGAAGGGCACGAAGCTCTCAAAAAGGAGCTCGACTACCTCTGGCGCGAGAAACGCCCTGACACGACCAAGAAGGTCACCTGGGCTGCATCGCTCGGTGACCGCTCGGAGAACGCCGACTACCAGTACAACAAGAAGCTGCTTCGCGAGATTGATCGCCGGGTGCGATACCTACGCAAGCGCCTTGAGGACGTGAGGGTGATTGAGTACTCCCCCGAGCAGGAGGGAAAGGTCTTCTTTGGAGCCTGGGTCGAGGTTGAGAACGAGGCAGGCGAGATCAAGAAATTCAGGATCGTGGGCTACGACGAGATCTACGGTCGGAACGACTACATCTCGATCGACTCGCCGATGGCACGCGCGCTTCTGAAGAAAGAGGTAGGAGACGAGGCTATTGTGCCGACCCCATCAGGTGAGATTTTGTGGTGGGTGAACGAAATTACGTACTAGGGAATAGTATGGCCTCTAGAGTACGCATACTATTTTGAGGCGTGCATGATTAGCGGGTGCCGCCAGAAGTAGTATGTAGTATGGGGTTCTTGACTGCGCTCGGCGTTCTCCGAGCGATCACCTTGCGCGGCGGCCTCACTGACCGACTGGGTCACCTGCGGGCGGCGCACGTTCCACAGTTCGTGCAGTTCGGCGCGCAGGCGGGCTTCACCTTCGGGGGTGATCAGCGGGGTACCGGCAGGGCGGGGCGGGCGATAGCGGCTCATGGCATCCAGGGCGGCAAAAGTGATCGGGCGAGTCTACCCGATCAGCTCTCGCGCAGCAGGCGCAACGGGCTCACGTTGAGCGCGCGGCGCGTCCCCAGCAGCCCGGCGCCCCCCACCAGCAGCGCCCCCAGTAGCGGCAGTGCCAGCAACCAGGGATGCGGGCTCCACGGCAGGTCGAACACCAGCCGGTAGAGCAGGTAGCTGATCAGCTCGCAGCCCAATGCCGCCAGCAGGCCGCTGACCGCGCCGAGCAGGGCGAACTCGCTGCGCCGCGTGCGCATCAGCAGGCTGCGTTCGGCACCCAGGGCGCGCAGCAGCGCACCCTGGCGCAGGCGCTCGTCGAGCGTCGCCTGCAGCCCGGCGAACAGCACCACGAAGCCGGCGGCAAGGACGAATACCAGCACGTACTCCACGGCCAGCGTCACCTGGTCGAGGATGCTGCGCAGCTGCGCAAGCAGCGCGTCCACCGGCAGCAGAGTGACGGTGGGGTAGGCGCGGGCCAGTTCGATCAGCTGGCGCTCCTGGCTGGCCGGCAGATAGAAGCTGGTCAGGTAGGTCACCGGCAGGTCGGTCAGGATGCCCGGCTCGAAGACCATGAAGAAGTTGGGCTGGAAGTTGTCCCACTTCACCGAACGCAGGCTGCGGATCTGTGCCTCGCGGGTCTGCCCGGCGACGGTGAAACTCAGGTGGTCGCCGACCTTCAGGCCGAGGTTGCCGGCGAGCTTTTCTTCCACCGAGACGCCCGGCAGTTCGCTCTTCTCGCCTGCCGCCCACCACTCGCCGGCGACTATCTGATTGCCTGCGGGCAGGCGTGCGGACCAGGTCAGCCCCAGGTCGCGTTGCAGGGCGCGCTCGCTGCGGATGTCCTCGTTCATCGCGTGGACGGGCTTGCCGTTCACCGCCACCAGGCGGCCGGGCACCATGGGGAAAAGGTCTTCGGCATTGGGCGACAGCGCCTTCACCCGCTGCTCGAAGCCGTCCTTCTCGGCCGGCAGGATATTCAGGGCGAAATGATTCGGTGCATTGGGCGGCAGCTGCGAATGCCAGGTATCCAGCAACTCGCCACGCAGCAGGGCGATCAGCGCCATGGCCAGCAGGATCAGGCCGAAGGCGAGGCTCTGCCCGGCGGCGGCCAGCGGGTAGCGCAGCAATTGGCCGAGGCCCAGACGCCACGGCAGGCTGGCCCCTTGCAGCGCGCTGCGCAGGCCGCGCAGGGCGAGCAGCAGGATGAAGCCGAGAATCACCGCGGCGATGGCGCCGCCGCCAAGCAGGGCGAGGGTGAGTTTCACGTCCAGGCTCAGCCGCCACATGATCAGGCCGAGGGCGAGCAGGGCGCAGCCGTAGGCCATCCAGGTGCGCATCGGTACTGGAAGCAGGTCGCTGCGCAGCACTCGCAGTGGCGGTACGCGGCCAAGGGCAGCCAGCGGTGGAAGGGCGAAGCCGGCCAGTGCGACCAGCCCGGTAGCAATGCCGGCGAGCGCCGGGACGATGCCGGCGTCGGGGATTTCCGGCGGCAGCAGGTTGCCCAGCAGGTGCATCAGGCCGAGTTGTGCCAGCCAACCCAGGATGGCGCCGAAGAGGCTGGCCACCACGCCCAGCACGAACAACTGGCTGCCATACAGCAGCAGCGCTTCGCGGCGCGACAGTCCCAGGCAGCGCAACAGCGCGCTGGCGTCGAAGCGTCGGGTGGCAAAGCGGTTGGCAGACAGCGCTACCGCCACGCCGGCGAGCAGCACGGCGGCGAGGCTGGCAAGGTTGAGGTAGCGCTCGGCGCGGCCCAGGGCATCGCCGATCTGCCGGTTGCCGTGGTGCGCGTCCTGCAGTTCCTGGTTGGCGGCCAGTGCGTTGCGGGTGGCCTGACGATAGGCCTGCAAGGCATCGTGCGGGCCGCCCCACAGGTCGCGGTAGCGCACCCGGCTGCCGGGTTGCACCACGCCGGTGGCGTCCAGGTCCTGCAGGCTCATCATCACGCGCGGGGTAAGGCTGTAGAAGTCGCCGGCGCGGTCCGGTTCATAGGTCAGTACGCGGGCGATACGCAGGGATTTGCGGCCGATGTCGACGCTGTCGCCGATCTTCAGGTCGAGGCTCGCCAGCAGGCGCGACTCGACCCAGATATCACCCGCTGCCGGGCGTCCGCCTTCGACTTCCGGCTGCAATGGCGCGGGTGCGCTTTTCAGTTGGCCGCGCAAGGGGTAGCTGTCGCCGACGGCCTTCACGCTGCTCAGCTGGATGCCGTTGTCGGTGGCTACCACGCTGGAGAACTCGACGCTCTGCGCGTGTTGCAGGCCGAGCTTGAGGCCGCTGTCGATCTGCTCCTGGCTCGCGGGCTGGGTGCCGGTAAGTACCAGGTCGGCGCCGAGGAATTCGGCGGCGCGCACCAGCATCGCGCCGTTCAGGCGTGCGCTGAAATAGCCGATGGCGGAGCTGGCCGCCACCGCCACCAGCAGGGCGAAGAACAGCACGCGCAGTTCGCCGCTGCGCCCTTCGCGCCATAGCTGGCGCAGGGACAGGCGGAACAGGTTGGGCAGCGACAGTGGCTTCATCGGCTCTCGTCCGTCAGGGTTCGACGTGGTCGATCAGGTGGCCGCTTTCCAGGCGGATGTGACGCTGGCAGCGGTGGGCGAGGCGTTCGTCGTGGGTTACCAGGACGAGGGTGGTGCCGCGCTCGCGGTTCAGCTCGAAGAGCAGGTCGCTGATGCGCTCGCCGGTATGGGTGTCGAGGTTGCCGGTGGGCTCGTCGGCAAACAGCACGTCCGGCTCGGCGGCGAAGGCACGGGCGATGGCGACGCGCTGCTGCTCGCCGCCGGAGAGCTGGCGCGGGTAGTGGGTGAGGCGCTGGCCGAGGCCGACTCGCTCCAGCAGTTCACGGGCGCGCTGCCCGGCGTCCTTCCGGCCATCGAGCTCCAGCGGCAGCATGACGTTCTCCAGCGCATTGAGGCTGTCGAGCAGCTGGAACGACTGGAAGACGAAGCCGACATGAGCGGCACGCACGCGGGCGCGCTGGTCCTCATCGAGGCTGCCGAGGGTGTGGCCGAGCAGGACGATCTCGCCGCCGCTGGGCAGGTCGAGCCCAGCCAGTAGGCCGAGGAGGGTGGACTTGCCCGAGCCGGAACTGCCGACGATGGCGAGGCTGTCGCCGCGGGAGAGGTCGAGGGAGAGGTCGTGGAGGATGGTCAGCTTGCCTTCCGCGCTGGAAACAACCTTGCTAAGGTTCCGCGCGGTGAGAATGCTTTCGCTCATGGAGAATCCGATGCGTGCATGGCTAATGGGCGGCTGCCTGGCGTTGCTTCTGATCACGCAGCAGGCCGCGGCGCAGACGCTGTTGGTCGTCGGCGATAGTATCAGCGCCGGTTTGGGGCTGGATACCAGCCTGGGCTGGGTCAGCCTGCTGGACAAGCGCCTGAAGGAGCAGGGTTTCGACTACCAGGTGGTGAATGCGTCGATCTCCGGCGACACCACGGCAGGCGGCCTAGCGCGCCTGCCGGCGCTGCTTTCGGAGCAGAAGCCGAAGCTGGTGGTGATCGAATTGGGTGGCAACGATGGCCTGCGCGGGATGGCGCCGGCGCAATTGCAACAGAATCTTGCCTCCATGGTGGATCAGTCGCGCCAGGCGGGCGCGAAGGTCGTCCTGCTGGGGATGCGCCTGCCGCCGAACTACGGGCAGCGCTATACCGATGCATTCGCCAAGGTCTTCGACAGCGTGGCGCGCGAGCAGAAGGTTCCGCTGGTACCGTTCTTCCTCGAGGGAGTTGGAGGTGTGCAGGACATGATGCAGGCCGATGGCATTCATCCGGCGGTGGCGGCACAGCCTAAACTGCTCGACAACGTGTGGCCGACACTCAAACCCTTGCTGTGATAGGCGGTTGCAGTAATAAACCACTGAATCGAGGCTTCCCCGCGCCCGGCCTTTCGGCTATGTTTGCGCACCCTTCTGGAACCCCCTATGTCGCGCCCCGCCTGGACCCTCTTCGCCTACCAGTTGATCGAACCCGATGAGCAGCTGGACCTGTTCGCCTGCCGCGAAGTGCGGGTGCATCTGGTTGCGCGCCAACTGGAGCTGGGAACCCCGGCCGACCGCACCTTGTGCGGCAGCCTGCTGCCGGCGCAGCCTCTGTGGCGCGGCGCCGAAAGGCCGCTGCTGCGCGACCGGCGCATCTGCGCGGCCTGCCTGAAACAACTGGAAGAGGAAAAGCGCGGCGCGCGCAGTTCCTGGCTCGTCTGATATCTCCCGTTGGCGGGGCTTGCGGTGGTAAACTGATCACCCTTTGCTCATTGCCCACGTCAAGGATCCTCGGATGTTGTCGCGCGTCATTGCCGCCTGCTCGCTGTCCCTCGCCGCGCTGCTCTCGGCCGGCCCTGTTTCCGCCATTGAATTGCCGCTGCCGGCGCCGGGCGACGATATCGTCGGCCAGGTCCAGGTGATCAAGGCCAAGTACGAAGACACCTTCGCCGACCTCGGCGAGAAATACGGCCTCGGCTACTCCGAGATGATCGCCGCCAACCCGGGCGTCGATGCCTGGCTGCCGGGTGTGGGCACCGAGGTCATCATTCCGACCCGCTTCGTGCTGCCGGCCGGCCCGCGCGAAGGCGTGGTGATCAACCTCGCCGAATACCGCCTGTACTACTTCCCCAAGGACAAGAACGTCGTCTACACCTACGCCCTGGGTATCGGTCGTGAAGGCTGGGGTTCGCCGGTGGGCAGCACCAGCGTGATCGCCAAGACCAAGGATCCGGCCTGGTATCCGCCGGCGTCGATCCGCGCCGAGCACGCCGCCGATGGTGATCCGCTGCCGACCGTGGTGCCGCCGGGCCCGGACAACCCGCTGGGGCCGTACAAGATGAGCCTGGGCTTCCACGGCTACCTGATCCATGGTTCGAACAAGAAGTTCGGCATCGGTACTCGTACCAGTCACGGTTGCTTCCGCATGTACAACTGGGACGTGACCCAGCTGTTCTCGATGATCCCGGTGGGCACCAAGGTGCGCATCATCAACGAGCCGTACAAGTTCGGTCGCAGCGAAGGCAAGATCTACCTCGAGGCCCATGCGCCGATCGATGACAACGGTGATCCGTCGGTCGTCGACAAGCACACCGCCGTGATCAACGCCCTGCTCAAGCGCGAAGACATCGCCAGCCAGATGCAGATGGACTGGAACGTGGTGCGTGAAGTGGTTGCCGCCGAAGACGGCCTGCCGGTTGCCATTGCCCAGCCGCAGCAAGTGCAGCAGGGCGGGTCGGTTGCCGCGACTGTCGACCAGGATGCGATGCCGCTGCAGTAACTTTCTGCTCCAGCGAAAGAGCCCGCCGCGAGCGGGCTTTTTCTTGCCTGCTACTTTCTTGCGGGCATAAAAAAACCGACCCCGGAGGGTCGGTTTTTTCGAACAGATCCGAAGATCTATTACTTGCGGCTGGCTTTGTCCAGCATACGCAGTGCGCGCTCGTTAGCCTCGTCAGCGGTCTGCTGGGCTTTCTGAGCGGCGGCCAGAGCTTCGTCAGCCTTGCGATAGGCTTCATCGGCACGGGCTTGAGCGCGAGCAGCGGCGTCTTCAGTAGCGGTCAGACGTGCTTCGGTTTCTTTCGAGTGGCTGCTGCAACCGGTGGCCAGAACAGCAGCCAGAGCCAGAGCAGAGAATTTCAGAACGTTGTTCATCGTGTTCCCCTTAAGGTGGACATTTCCATTAAAAGCAATCTCCCATGACTGGGAAATTAGCCGGACTACATAGTACCCATTACTTGTAGTAAGTAAACTGACCAAGCGCAAGTACGGCACTTTTTTTTCATGTTAGGTCGCTCTTCGCAGTAGTGCGAGGCCGATTTGGGCAAAAACTGTCCAATCTGGCAAAGGAGTGTTTCCAAAGTGCGTCAGGCAAGCTCCGAGGCCGCTTTCCGGCCTGTGGAACCAAGCTCTCAGATGACTGTCGACAATGGTCGAACAACTGTTTAATCGCCGTTGTGCATTTGTCCAACTGACAACTTGCAACTAGGTCGCAACAGGTGAAGAAAGTGTGAAGGGGAAAACGAAAAAGCCCGGCTAATTGCTTAGCCGGGCTTTTTCATGAATCTGGCGGTGAGGGAGGGATTCGAACCCTCGATACGATTTCTCGTATACACACTTTCCAGGCGTGCTCCTTCAACCGCTCGGACACCTCACCAGATTTCTCGACAGCGCTGTGTCTGTCGAGGCGCGCACTTTACTCAAAGGTTTCCTCCTTGGCAAATCTTTTTTGAAAATTTTTCCCAAGGGATTCATCGGCTTAAGAAGCACGGCCGGGATCGCGGGTACACTGGTGCCTTCTGATCCTCGGGAGAGCGCATGGCCAGCTGGGACGTTTTCTGCAGCGTAGTCGACAACTATGGCGATATCGGCGTCACCTGGAGACTGGCTCGCCAACTGGCCGGCGAACATGGCCAGCAGGTACGGCTATGGGTCGACGATCTGTCTGCCTTCGTGCGCATCTGCCCGGCGGCCGATGGCGCGGTCGAATCGCAGCGCCAATCCGGTGTGGAGGTACGCCTGTGGCCGAAGCCCTGGCAGGACTCTCACGTGGCGGATGTGGTGGTCGAGGCCTTCGCCTGCGAAATGCCGCCTGCCTATATAGAAGCGATGAAGCAACGCCGGCAGCCGCCACTGTGGCTGAACCTGGAGTATCTCAGCGCCGAGCCGTGGGTCGAGTCCTGCCATGGCTTGCCATCGATGCAGGTCAGCGGTTTGCAGAAGTACTTCTACTTCCCCGGTTTCACTCCGGCCACCGGCGGGCTGTTGCGCGAGAACGATCTGATTGCCCGGCGCGACGCGTTCCAGGCCGACCCGGCGGCCAGCCTTCGATTCCTCGAAAGTCTTGGCGTGCACCCGCATGCCCATGAGCGGCGCATCTCCCTGTTCGCCTATGAAAATGCCGCGCTGGGCAGTTGGCTCGACGCATTGGCCGCCAACTCCGACAGCACTTTGTTGCTGGTGCCCGAGGGCAGGGTGCTGGCCGATGTCGAGCGCTGGGCGCAGAGAACATTGAAAGCAGGGGAGCAGTTCCAGCGCGGAGCCCTGCGCCTGCAGGTGCTGCCCTTCGTGCGCCAGGAAGACTATGACTCGCTCCTGTGGAGTTGCGATGTCAACGCGGTGCGTGGTGAGGATTCCTTCGTGCGGGCGCAGTGGGCGGGGCGGCCATTCGTCTGGCACATCTACCAGCAGGATGACGATATTCACCTGGAGAAGCTGCAGGCCTTCCTGGCTCTGTTCGGTGACGGGATGAGCGAACCGCTGCGGACCGAGCTGATGGCGTTCTGGATGGCCTGGAACGGCCAGGGCGATGCCGGGGAAGCCTGGCGAAAGCTGGAAAGCCGGCTGCCGGAGTGGTCCGCGTGGATTGGCAATTGGCAACAGCGACTGACCGAACAAACCGATCTTGCTGCGGGGCTGGTGCGTTTTTATACAAATTGGCTATGATATGGCCCCTGATTTTTGTCTCCAATCCAATCGGATAATCGTATGAAAACCGCACAAGAGTTCCGCGCTGGCCAGGTTGCCAACATCAATGGCGCCCCCTGGGTCATCCAGAAGGCCGAGTTCAACAAGTCCGGCCGTAACTCCGCGGTCGTCAAGATGAAGCTGAAGAACCTGCTGACCGGTGCCGGCACCGAGACCGTGTTCAAGGCCGACGACAAGCTGGAGCCGATCATCCTCGATCGCAAGGAAGTGACCTACTCCTACTTCGCGGACCCGCTGTATGTCTTCATGGACACCGAGTTCAACCAGTACGAGATCGAGAAAGGCGATCTGGAAGGCGTGCTGACCTTCATCGAAGACGGCATGACCGACGTCTGCGAAGCCGTCTTCTACAACGAGAAAGTCATCTCCGTTGAACTGCCGACCACCATCGTTCGCGAAATCGTCTACACCGAGCCGGCTGTCCGTGGCGACACCTCCGGTAAAGTGATGAAGACCGCTCGCCTGAAGAACGGTGCTGAAGTCCAGGTTTCCGCCTTCTGCGAAATCGGCGACTCGATCGAAATCGATACCCGCACTGGCGAGTACAAGTCCCGCGTCAAGGCCTGAGCCTGATTCGAGACACAAAAAAGCCCGGCTGATGCCGGGCTTTTTCATTTCTGGCGTTCTGGATTGTCGGCGCTGGTGTCAGACGCTGACGTTCAGGCGCACATCGATGTTGCCGCGGGTGGCGTTGGAGTAGGGGCAGACCTGGTGGGCCTTGGCGACCAGGTCTTCAGCCTCGGCCTGGTCCAGGCCCGGCAGGTTGATGTTCAGCTCGACTTCCAGGCCGAAACCGCCGGGGATCTGGCCGATGCCGACCTTGCCGGTGATCGAGGCGTCCGCCGGAATCTGTTTCTTGCTCTGGCTGGCGACGAACTTGATGGCGCCGATGAAGCAGGCCGAGTAGCCAGCGGCGAACAGTTGTTCCGGGTTGGTGGCTTCGCCACCGGCGCCGCCCAGTTCACGCGGGGTGGTCAGTTTCACGTCGAGGATGCCGTCCGAGGAAACGGCACGGCCGTCGCGGCCTCCGGTGGCGGTAGCGGTGGCGGTGTAGAGGGCTTTGATGGTTTGCATGGTGGTCTCCGGTTCGCTGTCAGGTAAGTCTGGTTGAGAATGTCTTGCTGCTTAATATCTTGTGCGCTAAGTAGTTCGTGAGATGAAAGTTAGTTCTATTTAATTTAGTGCGCAAGATAATTATTGGAAGATTTCTGACTAAGTGACCTGCAGCTTGGGCATAAGCCCCGATTCACGGGGCTTGCAGATGCCCGCGCAGGTCCACGAGCTCCTCCTGGAGTCGCTTCAGACTGTCCAACGTTAGACCGCTGCTGGCCAGGATGCAGGCCGGAATGCGCTCCGCCTGTCGGCGCAGTTCCCGGCCCTTGTCGGTCAGGCGCAACTGCACGACGCGCTCGTCTGCCTGGCTGCGGGTGCGGGTGATCAGGCCTTCGGCTTCCAGCCGCTTGAGCAGCGGCGTGAGCGAGCCGGGGTCGGTGAGCATGCGCGAGCTGATCTCGCCCACGGTGATGCCGTCTTCTTCCCAGAGCACCAGCATGGCGATGTACTGCGGGTAGGTGAGCCCCAGTTCCTGCAGCAAGGGCTTGTACACCTTGGTCATCTGCAGGGACGTGGAGTAGAGGGCGAAGCACAGCTGGTTATCCAGCTTGAGGGCTTCGCAGGTCGGGTCTGGCTTGGTCATGGCGTGCTCCCGGATGGGCGCTCGAGGCGAAGAGGTGATTGCGCATTAATTTAGCGCGATGGTTAATTCTTGAACAGCGCTTCCTCCAGTGCCGTGTCCCAGGGGGGAGGGAAACCGAAGCGTTTCAGCAGGAACGCCAGCAGTCGTTCGCTGCGCGGGTGGGTGCCGCGTTGCAGGCGCAGCGCGTGGATGACGCCTGGCTCAGGCTCGGGGAGGCCGTTCTCGCAGAACAGAGGCAGCAACTGGCCGCTGATCAGGTACTCACTGCACAACCATGTCGGCAGGTGCGCCAGGCCGATGCTCTGCAGCGCGCCTTCCACCAGTGTTTCCGCATTATTGGCGGTCATGCGCAAGCGGCGCGGCCGAAGCTGCTGCAGCCTGCCATCGATGAGGAAGCGCCACGCCAGTGCCGGGGCCAGGCCTTCCCAGTCCAGGCCGATGTGCTCCGGCAATTCCAGGGGGGAGGCAGGCCTGCCATGGTGCTGCAGGTAGGCGGGGCTGGCGCAGACGATCCGCCGCATGGACGCCAGGCGCGTGGCGACCAGGCGGCTGTCGGGCAGCGTGCCGATGCGCAGGACCAGGTCGACCTGGCCGAGATTCTCCCCGCGGGTGTCGGTGAAGCTGTCGATCAACCGCAGTTGCACGTCCAGGCCGGGGTTGGCAGTGAGGAAGTCGACCAGCGCCGGCGCGAGATGGCGACGACCGAAAGGAACCGGGGCGTCGATGCGGATCAGGCCTTCCGGCGCGGTGCTCAGGGACACGGCCTCCGCTCGCGCCTGACGCAGTTCGCTGACGATCCGCCGTGCCCGCTCGGCGAAGGCCAGCCCCGCCGGCGTGGCGCGCACGTTGTGGGTGCTGCGCACGAGCAGGGTCGATCCCAGCCCCTGCTCCAGGGAATCCATGCGCCGCGCCACGGCGGAAGGAGTGAGCTGGCGCAGGCGGGCGGCAGCGGAAAAGCTGCCGTTGTCGAGCACGTCCAGGTAGAGATCGAGCTGATCTTCGAGGTTGGAGGGCGTCATGGCATTCATTGGCTATGCAAGAAAGGCAAAGCCATTGTGCAGCGCTTTGCGTTTCCCATCCAGACGGGCTTTTCTAGCATGGACGCACTGTTGTGGAGGTGCGTGATGTGGGATCTGGTCGTGGACTTTCTGCTCGGCGTCGTGCTGGGCAGCCTGGGCGGGCTGTTCGGTATCGGTGGCGGGCTGCTGGCGATTCCGGCTCTGGGTGTGCTGTTCGGGCTGGACCAGCAACTGGCGCAGGGCACCGCGCTGGTGATGGTGGTGCCGAACGTGCTGCTGGCCATCTGGCGTTACCACCAGCGCAATCGCATCGACTTCGCCCAGGCCGGCGTGCTGGCACTGACTGGCCTGGTCTGCGCGTTCTTCGCTTCCAGCATTGCCGTCAACTTGGATGCCCGCAGCATGCGCACGGCCTTCGTGGTTTTCCTGGTGCTGTTGGCGCTGTACCTGCTGGTGCGCCTGTTCCAGCGTGTGCCGCAGGGTGGCAGCACGCCGCGCTACGGCCTGCCGTGGATGGGCGTGCTGGGGCTGGGGGCTGGATCGCTGGGTGGCCTGTTTGGTGTGGGCGGTGGCGTTCTGGCGACGCCGGTGCTGACCTCGGTGTTCGGCCTGACCCAGGTGATTGCCCAAGGCCTCGCGCTGGCGCTGGCGGCGCCCAGCACGGGCGTGGCGCTGGCAACCTACGCGGTGCACGGCCACGTGGACTGGCGCATGGGCAGCGCGCTGGCGCTGGGCGGCCTGGTGAGCATTTCCTGGGGCGTGCGGCTGGCCCACGCGTTGCCCGAACGTCAGCTGCGCATGGCCTTCAGTGCCTTCCTGATCGTCTGCGCAGTGCTGCTGGCGGTGCGCTGAGTCCCAGCGTGTTGATAGTCAGGACTTGAACCCCTCGACTATGTACTCGGCGAGCTTGTCGGTCACCGGCGTCATCTTCTGTCCACGCAGCAGCACGATGCTGGCGTTGGGCAGCACCGGTAGCCCTTCGTCTTCGCCGATGATGCGCAGGTTGCCGGTCAGCAGGCTGCGCAGCTGCGCGGTCACCGCCAGTCCGGCATTGGCCACGGCGAACAGGGCCGACAGGCTCGGGCTGCTGTAGGCGATGCGGTAGTCCACTTCCATCGCCTCCAGGGCATTGCAGGCCCAGGCGCGGCAGAAGCAGGCGGTGTTGAACATCGCCAGTGGCAGCGGGCGCTGGTCCTGCGGGCAGAAGCTCTCGGCGGCCATCCAGACGAAGTCTTCCTGGCGCAGCAGCTGGCCGATCTCGGTGCCCGGCTCGCGGGTGACGATGGACAGGTCGAGGTCGTTGCGCATCAGCAGTTGCGCCGACGAGTCGCAATGCACCTCGACCTGCACCAGCGGGTAGGCCTCGGCGAAGCGCGAGAGGATGCTGGGCAGGAAGCGCATCACATAGTCGTCCGGGGTGCCGATCTTCACCGAGCCGACCATGTGCGGCTGGCGGAAGGTGTTGAACACCTCGCCCTGCAACCGCAGGATGCGCCGCGCGTAGCCCAGCAGGATCTGGCCTTCCGGCGTCAGGCGCACCTGGCGGCCGTCGCGCTCGAACAGGCTGCGTTCCAGCACGTCTTCCTCCAGCCGTTTCATCTGCATGCTCACCGCCGACTGGGTGCGGTTGACCATCTCGGCGGCGCGGGTGAAGCCGCCGTGGTCGGCAATGGCGACGAAGGTGCGCAGCAGTTCGCTGTCGATGCTGGGGAAGCTGCTCATTCATCAATCTCCGAGATGGGTTGCATAAGAATGATTCGTTGGATTGATCTTAGCGCGAGCAGGAAACTGCATCCAACCCCACAGGGAGGAAGCAAGATGAAAGGTCAAATCGGTTTCGTAGCAGCGTCCTACCATGTTCACAAAATCGCGGCCGTACCGCTGTGGAAGCGCGCCGTGCAACGTGTCCTGCATTGGCACGAACTGGCCCGCCAGCGCCGTGAGCTGGCGACCATGAGCGATGAAGCGCTCAAGGACATCGGCCTGAGTCGCGCCGATATCCAGCAGGAAGTCGAGCGCCCGTTCTGGGCCGACTATGTTCGTCGTTGAGCCTGCCGGGCGGCACGGACCCTCACCGTGTCGCCCGCTCTTGCAAGTCTGATCAGCGCCATGACAAGGAAGCCCATGTCCACGCATTACCACCTCGCCCAGGTCAACATCGCCAAGGCCCGCGCCCCGCTGGATCATCCCCTGATGAAGGGATTCGTTGACCAGCTCGACCATATCAATGCCCTTGCCGAGCGCAGCGCGGGTTTCGTCTGGCGCCTGCAGACGGAGGAGGGCGATGCCACCTCCATCCGCGTCTTCGACGACCCGCTGATCATCGTCAACCTGTCCGTCTGGGAGTCCGTGGAGGCGTTGAAGGAGTACGTCTACAGCGGCGAGCACCTGCAGGTGCTGCGCAGCAAGCGTGACTGGATGGAGCGCCTGTCTTCGCCGAGCCTGGCGCTCTGGTGGTTGCCCGCAGGCGACCTGCCGGACGTGCAGATGGCCCGCGAACGCCTGGAGCGGCTGCAGCTGGAGGGCCCTTCGGCGGAGGTCTTCACTTTCGCCCGACCATTCCCGGTGCCCGGATCGCTGGCCGAGCCGGCCTGATGCAGCCAGGCGCAGCAATAGGCGTTAGGCTCTAGGGCTTGCCCCGTCCTGGAGTCCACGATGCCGACCGTAGAATCCCTGTCCCTCAAGCAAGCCCGACGCCTGGCCCTGGCCGCCCAGGGCTTTGCCCTGCGCAGGCCCGGCGGCGAGGTGCAGCGCCGCCATGTGCGCAGCCTGCTGGAGCGCCTGGGTGTGCTGCAGATCGATTCGGTGAACGCGCTGGTGCGCTCGCATTACCTGCCGTTGTTCTCGCGCCTGGGCAACTACTCGCCGACGCTGCTGGAAGAGGCGGCCTGGAGCGGCGGGCGGCATCGTCGCCTGTTCGAATACTGGGGGCACGAAGCCTCGCTGCTGCCGCTGGAGCTGTATCCGCTAATGCGCTGGCGTATGCGCCGTGCCGCTGAAGGTCGGGGAATTTATCAGCAACTGGCGCGCTTCGGGCGTGAGCGGCAGGGGGTGATCCAGCGGGTGCTCGATGCCGTTCGCGAGCAAGGCGCGCTGGGTGCCGGCAGCCTGACTACCCGCGAGGAACGTGCCGGCCCCTGGTGGGACTGGAGCGAGGAGAAACATGCGCTGGAATGGCTGTTCGCCGCGGGCGAAGTGACGGTCGCCGGGCGGAAGGGATTCGAGCGGCTCTATGATCTGCCTGAGCGCGTGTTGCCGTCGGCCCTGCTGGCTCAGCCCGAGCTGGACGAAGCCGAGGCGCAGCGTCAATTGCTGCTGCATTCGGCGCAGGCGCTGGGTGTGGCCACCGAGAAGGACCTGCGTGATTATTTCCGCCTGGACCCCGCGGACAGCAAGGCGCGGCTGGCAGAGTTGGTGGAGGCGGGCGATCTGCTGGTCGTACAGGTTCAGGGCTGGCAGGCGCCGGCCTATTGCCTGGCGGATCCGGTCATTCCGCGCAAGGTGCGCGCCAGCGCCTTGCTTTCGCCCTTCGATTCACTGGTCTGGGAGCGCGCCCGCACTGAGCGGCTGTTCGATTTTCGTTATCGCCTGGAGATCTACACGCCGCAGCACAAGCGCGTTTACGGCTACTACGTGCTGCCTTTCCTGTTCAACGAGCACCTGGCCGCGCGGGTCGACCTGCGCTCCGATCGCGCCGCGGGAAAGCTGGTGGTGCATGCCGTCCACGAAGAGGAAAAGGGATTGGGTGAAGAGGGCCACGCCGCGTTGGCGCAGCAATTGAACGAGATGGCGCGCTGGCTGGGGCTCGAACGGGTGGCAGTGAACTGCCAGCGGCCCTCGGGCGAGCGTCTGCAGGGGCTGCTGGCGCAAGCCTGAAACGAAACGGGCCTCTGCAGAGGCCCGTCCGTGATCACTTGCCGCTGGCGATGCGTTTGCGGATGTGGTCCGCACGCTGCTGCGAGCCGGGGTGGGAGTCGAACATGCTGCTCTCCTGGCCGCCGCTGAGCTTGGCCAGCTTGTCGAAGGCGCTGGCCAGGCCATTGAGGTCGATGCCGCGCTTCTTCAGCAGGTCGAAGGAGTAATCGTCGGCCGCCGACTCCTGGGACTGGGAGAACTGCGCGTTGACCAGCGCTTCACCGATTTCACCCAGCTGCGATTGCGACAGGGCTGCGACGGTAGCATTCCCCGAAGCCGCAACGGCACCGCGGGCGGCGGCGGTTGCGTAGGCCGTTTGGGTGGCCTTCTTCACGTGGCCGAGGGCGACGTGGCCGATCTCGTGGCCGAGCACGCCTTCCACTTCGTTGTCGTTCATCAGGTCCATCAGGCCGGAGTAGACGCGCACGCAGCCGTTGGCCATGGCGAAGGCGTTGATGTCTTCGGTGAGGTAGACCTTGTAGTTGATCGAGGTGCCGGTCAGCGGGTTGCCCAGGGCGGCGGCGATCTTGTCCAGGCGCTGTGCGTAGGGGCTGGAGGCCGGGGCGATCTGGGCTTCGGCATCCTGCTTGGCACAGGCTTCGTCGGCGACCTGCTTGATCTCGGCATCGCTGAGGGTGGCGGCCTTCATGGCCATCATGCCCGACTGCACGAGGCTGTCGGTGTTCATGTTCTGGCAGCCGGAGAGCGCGGCGCTGGCGCCGATCAGCAGGGCGAGGAGGGAGCGGTGCAGTTGCATCGGGAATCTTCCTTGGTTGGCGGTTTCCATGGCGCGGCGGCTGCCGCGCGGGGCGCCACTCTAGGTAGGCGCCCGGTTACCGTCAATTGCGGGAAGTGCTCTCAGGTGTTTGCTGAGACGCGTGTCCGGTTCAGCGACGGACCTGCTTCAGGGTTTCGGCGATGAGGAAGGCCAGCTCCAGCGACTGGTCCGCGTTCAGGCGCGGGTCGCAATGGGTGTGGTAGCGATCGCTGAGGCCGGCCTCGGTGATCGGCCGCGCACCGCCGATGCATTCGGTGACGTTCTGCCCGGTCATCTCGATGTGGATGCCGCCGGCGTAGCTGCCCTCGGCCCGGTGTACTTCGAAGAACTGCCGGACCTCGGCGAGGATGCGCGCGAAGTCGCGGGTCTTGTAGCCGCTGGAAGCCTTGATGGTGTTGCCGTGCATGGGGTCGGAGCTCCACAGCACCTGCTTGCCCTCGCGCTGCACGGTCTGGATCAGGCGCGGCAGGCCGTCACCGACCTTGTCGGCGCCCATGCGTACGATGAGGTTGAGGCGGCCGGGCTCGTTGTCCGGGTTGAGGATGTCGATCAGGCGGATCAGCTCCTCGCTGTCCATGCTCGGGCCGACCTTCACGCCGATGGGGTTGCCGACGCCGCGGAGCATTTCGACGTGGGCGCCGTCGAGCTGGCGGGTGCGGTCGCCGATCCACAGCATGTGCGCGGAGCAGTCGTACCAGCCGCCGGTGAGGCTGTCGCGGCGGATGAAGGCTTCCTCGTAATTCAGCAGCAGCGCTTCATGGGCAGTGAAGAAACTGGTTTCGCGCAGTTGCGGGGCGGTATCCAGGCCGCAGGCACGCATGAAGGCGAGGGTTTCGTCGATGCGGTCGGCCAGTTGCTGGTAGCGCTCGGACAGCGCCGAGTTGGCGATGAAGTCGAGGTTCCACTGATGCACCTGGTGCAGGTCGGCGAAGCCGCCATTGGCGAAGGCGCGAAGCAGGTTCAGCGAGGCCGTGGACTGGTGGTAGGCCTGCAGCAGGCGGTCCGGGTCCGGCACGCGGCTTTTCTCGTCGAAGCCGATGCCGTTGACGATGTCGCCGCGGTAAGCCGGCAAGGTCACGCCGCCGATGGTTTCATCGCCGGAGGAGCGCGGTTTGGCGAACTGGCCGGCCATGCGGCCGACCTTCACCACCGGGCAGCCGGCAGCGAAGGTCATCACCACGGCCATCTGCAGCAGCACCTTGAAGGTGTCGCGGATCTTTGCCGCGGAGAACTCGGCGAAGCTCTCGGCACAGTCGCCGCCCTGCAGCAGGAAGGCGCGGCCAGCGGTGACCTCGGCGAACTGTCGGCGCAACTCGCGCGCCTCGCCGGCGAATACCAGCGGCGGGAAGCTGGCGAGGGTGCGTTCGACCTCGCTCACGCGGTTCGCGTCGGGGTAGGCGGGCTGTTGCTGGATCGGTTTGCTTCTCCAGCTATCGGGGCTCCAGGGCAGGCTCATTGGCGGGTCTTCGCGGCTGTGGACGGTATCCGCCCATGGTATCAGCTCGGCATTTGGCCCGCGCGAGGTCGCCGTGGCGGTTTGCGCTGGAAAAGAAGGGACATCCTTGTCCTGGGGAACACTGGTGGCGATCAGCCGCCCGCGCAGCGCGCAGGTGCGCGCTGACGCAGGAATACCGACGAAAGACAGTGACGGTTGGCGGACTCGCGAAGGGCGCTACGCTGGCGCATGCTCGGTTGTGCCTCTTGGGCTGTTATTCTTGCGGCTTTGCCGACCGGGCGGTCGTGGGTGGCCGTCTTGATTCGAAGGATTATTGCGTGCGCGAGCCCCTGTATTTCAATGGCAATCCGTGCCGTTCGCCGTATCCGGCGAGCCGCATTGCCATGGCTGTTTCCTCCCGGAGCCAGTGATGAGCGAGGAACTGTTGAGCGAAGAGTTGCTGATCGTCGAGGAGCGCGATGACTTCGGCGTGATCCGTGTCGTGGAAAGCGGTGCCTTCCGCTACCTGGAGTTCGGCGACGAGGTCGAGCAGAGCTGTGTGCTGATGGGCGATCCGAGCTGGCTGGAGTACGACTACTCCCGCGCCATGCTGGTCGGCGCGCTGTGCCATCCGCGTCCGCGCCGCGCGCTGTTCCTCGGTTTTGGTGCCGGCAGCCTGACTCAGGCCTGCCTGAAATACCTGCCGCTGGACGAAGTGGAAGCCATCGAGTTGCGCCCGTCCATCCCGCGCCTGGCCCGTGAGCACCTCGGCCTGGCGGACGATGAGCGCCTGAACCTGCGCATCGGCGACGCCGTGCAGGAGTTGGCCGAGTGCGAGCCTGCCGACCTGATCTTCCTCGATCTCTATACCGATACCGGACCCGCGCCGGCGCACATCGGCTGGGACTTTCTCGGCGCCTGCCGCGAACGCCTGCGGCCGGGTGGCTGGCTGGTGATCAACCAGTGGAGCACCGACGACGGCCGGCCCCTGGGGGCCGCGCTGCTGCGCGGACGCTTCAACCGGCATTACTGGGAATGCCCGGTGCCCGAAGGCAACGTGATCGTCTTCGTCCCCGCCGAACTGGATCAGGAGCTGAACCTGCGCGGCCTGAAGAAGCGTGTCGGCCAGCTTGAACCGAAGCTGGGCTATTCGCTGCGCACCTACATCGAGTCACTGCGCCCGGCGCAGTGACTCTCTGCATGGGTATCCATCAGGGAATCTGGTAGCTGAAGGCGAAGTTCAGCCGCGGGCTGCGCTCGTTGTTGTCCAGGGCCCGGTCGCCGAAGGGTTTGGCCACTTCCATCGACACCAGGTAGTGCTTGCGGTCGGAGAAGCGCACGCCCAGCGCCGCGGAGCCGAGCTTGCCTTCGTTCAGACCGTCCTGGTTGTAGCGGGTACGCGCAGTGTCGACGACGAAGTAGGGCTGGATCTGGTTGAGCACCACACTCTGCCGCAGGAAGGAATAATTCACCTCGTAGGCGGCGCCCCAGCCCTTGTCGCCGGTGGCCTGGTCGTCGGGGTAGCCGCGGCCGAAGTTGCTGCCGCCGTAGGTGACCTGCTCGGAGTCCGGCAGCACGTCGTCGCTCCACTGGAAGGCGGCGGTCACCACGCCCTGCCAGTTGGAGCCGAACTGATCCTGCTGGGCGCCGTAGCCGAGCAGGCGGGTGAAATTCTTCTTGATCGGATCCGGCGTCTCCGCACCCATGCCGTTGAGGCCCTGGTAAACCGCCACACTGCCGGCTCGCACGCGCTTCTCGGCGAATTGCTGGACGACGGTTTCGATCCCCACCACGCGCAGCTTGCTCTTCTGCTCGATGCGGAAGGGAATGGCCGGGTAGACCAGGTCGTAGCGGCTGGTGTCGTTCACCGTATAGCCGCGCAGGTTGAGGTCCCAGGTCAGGTCGCGGCGCAGCACCAGCGGAATCCCCAGGCCAGCGCTGACCCGCTCGTTCTGCCGCTTGCGCTCGAACTCCAGGCCGCTGGCCAGGCGCAGGTTCTCGCCCGGGCGCGAGTTGTACTTGCTGTAGCCGGCGAGCAGTTGCAGGCCGTTGTCCCCCAGCAGTTGGCTGTAGTTCCAGGCGCGGTAGTACTCGTGATCGTCTCCCGGCGGGTAGAGGTAGCTGAACTGCAGTTGCTCGCCCCAGCCGAGCATCGACATCACCTCGGCGTTGAACAGCCCGCGCTGTTCGCCACGGCGCGAGTCGAGGTTCATGCCGGTGTCGAAGCGCTTCTGCTTGCCCGCCAGCTCCAGCACGGCGCCGCCGTCGGCGGTGGTGGGCGGGTTGAGCGCCATGGCCATCTGCATGCCGGGCACCCGGCTCATCAGTACGCTGAAGCGCTCGAAGCTTTCGCGGCTCAGGGGTTTTTCCGCTTTCAGCTTCTCGATCCAGCGGTCCACGCGCATCTGGTGCACGCCCAGGTCGCCCGCAGCGCGGACCTGGCTGATGTGGCCCTCGACCAGCACGATCCGCGCGACGCCGCTGCCAAAGTTCTGGTTGGGCACGTAGGCGAAGGAGATGAAGTAGCCGTCATCCTGGTAGCGCTGGGTGATGGCCTTGGCCGCCGCCACCAGCTCGCTGACCTGGATGGTGCGCTTGGTCAGTGGTTCCAGTAGCGGTTTCCATGTCTCGACGGGGTAGTGCTTGCCGCCGGCCAGTTCGATGCGCTTGATGCGGATGCGCTGCTGGAGTACCTGGCCGGGCTGGCTGGCTGAAGGTTCCGGAGCTGTGACCTTGGGGGCCTTGGGGCGAATGTCGCCGCCAGGAAGGTTGGGGCGGGGGAGGGTCTGTTCGATATCGGAGCCGGGAAGCTGGATCGGGCGCTCGGCCCAGGCGAAGGGTGCAGCCAACAACAGGGGAAGGACAGCGAGTCTGCGCATCTGGCTCCTCCATGAGACCGATCTTCTTATTAAAAGACCAGGAGCCGTGGGCGGCTCCTGGTTACTACAGTATGGGCGTAAATCGGATTATTGCTTGGGCGTACCGATCGCCAATCCACCGCCCAGTCCGCCGGTCACACCACCCAGCGCGCCACCCACGGCGCCCAGCGTATTGCCCAGCAGGCCTCCCTGGCCGCTGGTACCGCCAGTCGTACCGGCACCGGCCCCGACTGCCACACCCGAACCCTGGCTGTTGCTGCCGATGCCCACGCCTGCCCCGGCGACCAGGCCGCCGCCACCGGTGAGGCTGCTGGTCAGGCCGCCGACGGTTCCGGCCACGCCGTTGACCAGGCCGCCGACCGGGTTGCTGCCGCCAGTGGCGCCGCCGAGGGATCCGGTGATGCCGCCGACTGCGCCGGTCACACCGCTGACCAGGCCACCCACCGGGTTGCTGCCGCCGGCAGCGCCGCCGAGGGAGCCGGTGATGCCGCCGACTGCGCCGGTCACACCGCCGGTCACACCGCCGACCAGGCCGCCCACCGGATTGCTGCCACCGGCAGCGCCGCCCAGGGAACCGGTGATGCCGCCGACTGCGCCGGTCACACCGCTGACCAGGCCGCCCACCGGATTACTGCCACCGGCAGCGCCGCCGAGGGAACCGGTGACACCGCCGAGCAGACCGCCGCCCGGGTTGCTGCCGTTGACCAGGCCGCCGGCAGAACTGACTGCCTGACCCGCATTGCTGACGATTCCGCCGACCGGGGCCAGCGCCGGATTCTGGCTGGCGACCTGGTTGCCTGTCTGGGTCACAACGCCGCCGACGGTGGTCAACAGGTTGTTCACCGGTGCTCCCAGTCCGGTGGCGGCACCCACGCCGCGAGTGGTTCCTTCGATGTTGCCGACCAGGCCGGCGGTGGTGCCGCTGAGCTGGGTGGTCAGTTGGCTCAGCGGGCCGGTGGTGACCGCGCCGCTGAGGGAGTCGCCGAGCATGGTGATCTTGCCGCCGACACCATCCACCAGGCCGCCCACCTGGCCGGTCAGGCCGTTGAGCGGGGTATTGGCGAGCACCGGGGCATCGCCGATGGCCGCCACGGTGTCGCCCAGGCTGCTCACGGCGCCGCCGGTATGGCTCACCAGGCCGGTTACGCCAGCCACGGTAGTGCCCACTGCGTTGGGGTTGTTGCCCAGTTGGCCGAGGCCATTGGTGACGCCGGTGCCGACGCTGTCCACCCCGGCGCCGACTTCCTGAACCAGGTTGCCGGCATTCTGCGTGACACCGTTGCCCAGGATCGGCAGGTCGACGGTTTTCACCACGGCCCCCACGGTGCCCACGGTGTCACCGACATTGGAGACCGCTTCGCCGGTGTTGGTCAGGATGTTGCCGGTGGTGCTGGCGGGCGGAGTGGTGGTGCCGCCGCCATCGGTACCGCCACCGTCCGTGCCGCCACCGCCAGTTCCGCCGGTCCCGCCGGTACCGCCAGTTCCTCCGGTGCCGTCGGTGCCACCGGTTCCTCCAGTACCACCAGTGCCGTCGGTACCGCCAGTACCGCCAGTGCCACCGGAACCATCGCCGCCGGCGCCGCTGTCGGCGGGTTGCTCGGAACTGCTGCCGGAAGAATGGTGGCTGCTGCCGCCCTTGCTGCTGCAACCTTGCAGGGAGAGGGCAACGACGAGAAGGGAAAGCGCGAAAACACGGATCGGGCCAGACATGAGAAGTTCCTCCATGAGAACGTCAGTCAGCGGGCTGCCCGGTCGGTATCCGGCGCGTCGCTGAGCTGCTCTGGAGTCAGTTCTAGAGGTTTGTTTTCAGGCGCGAAATTGGAACTTGTATATAGTCGTTTTGTGACTTTCAACTATCTGATTTTAAAGTGAAAACTAAAGGATTAAGACCGCCCGTCAGAGATTTTTAATACCTTGGATATAGCGCTTTTCGCACGATGGTCCCGTTTTGCTTTTTCCGGGAGCGTTCATTTGCCCAGAAATCGACCCTCGCGGCGCTCCAGCATGGCATTCAAACCCTCTTTCGCGTCCTCGGTGGAGAGCAGTTCGCTGGCCATGGCCGGCAGCAGTCTTGCGGCTGCCTCCTCGCCTTCGTCGAGGCTTCTCCGAGCCGAGGCCAGGGTGGCGCGGATGCCCAGCGGCGCCTGGGCGGCAACGCGCTGGGCCAGCCAGAGGGCCCGGGGCATCAGCTCTTCCGGCGCGGTGACCTCCTGCACCAGGCCTATGCGATAGGCCTCGTGGGCATCGAAGGGGTCGCCAGTCAGCAGCCAGCGCATCGCGTTACCCCAGCCGGCCACCTGGTGCATGCGCAAAGTGGCCCCGCCGAAGGGAAATATGCCGCGCTGCACTTCGAGTTGGGCGAAGCGCGCGTTGCTGGCGCAGAGGTTGATGTCGGCGGCGAGCATCAATTCGATGCCCAGGGTGAAGCAGTAGCCCTGCGCCGCGACCAGCAAAGGCTTGGTCAGGCGCCGCCCGCCGAAGGTACCCCAGGGGTCGGCGGAGCCTTCGGGCATGCTCCAGCCGGTACGGAAGGTTTCGCCGATGCTGGCCAGGTCCAGGCCGGCGGTGAAGTGGTCGCCGTGGGCGAACACCAGCGCGCAGCGCAGCTCGTCGTCGCGCTCGTACTCGCCGAAGGCCAGCACCAGTTGGGTGAGCATCTCCAGGTCGAAGGCGTTGCGCTTCTCGACCCGGTTCAGGCCCAGCAGCAGGACATGGTCATGGCGTTCGACTGTGATACGCGGTTCGCTGCTGGCGGTCATTGGCGGGCTCCGGTCGGGTGGCTTGCACGGTATAGCCGGCAGGGGCGGGGTTGTCCACGGGACGACCGTTCGCCGGTCGTGTTCCGAAAAGAAACACATTGGTCAGGATTTTCCGGTATGATACGCGCCGGCCAAACGCTGGCCTCGTTTCGGATCCCGCATTTTTCCGCAGCTTACACGCTCGGGCTGTGCGTCCGCTGTGCGGACTTCCTTGACGCATTCTTCCAATCTTCATTTCGCAAATCCCCGCTTCCAGCTGCCTGGGTGACTTTATCGTCGTACAGGGCATGCGCAGCTCGGCTATTGGGTCTTTGCGGATGTACTTAGAGGCAAAACCCATGACCCAGGAAACCGCCGGCTTCGCCGCGCTCGGTCTTCACCCCAATGTTCTCGCTGCCATTGCCGCTGTCGGTTATGAAGAGCCGTCGCCGATCCAGGCCCAGTCGATCCCGGTGATCCTCGAAGGCCACGACATGATCGGCCAGGCCCAGACCGGTACTGGTAAAACCGCCGCGTTCGCGCTGCCGTTGCTTTCGCAGATCGACCCCGGCCGCCGCGTTCCGCAGGTGCTGGTACTGGTACCGACCCGCGAGCTGGCCCTGCAGGTTGCCACTGCTTTCGAAACCTATTCCAAGCAGATGCCGGGCGTCGGCGTCATTGCCGTCTACGGTGGCGCCCCCATGGGCCCGCAGCTCAAGGCCCTGCGTCAGGGCGCCCAGGTCGTGGTCGCCACCCCGGGCCGCCTGTGCGACCACCTGCGCCGCGACGAAAATCTGCTGTCCACCGTCAAGAGCCTGGTGCTCGACGAAGCGGACGAAATGCTCAAGCTCGGCTTCATGGATGACCTCGAAGTGATCTTCGAAGCCATGCCGTCCAGCCGTCAGAGCGTGCTGTTCTCCGCGACCCTGCCGGCCTCGATCCGCAGCATCGCCGAACGCCACCTGAAAGAACCCAAGCACGTCCGCATCGCCGCCAAGACCCAGACCGTCGCCCGCATCGAGCAGGTGCACCTGATGGTCCACGCCGACCAGAAGCCGGCGTCGATCCTGCGCCTGCTGGAAGTCGAACAGTTCGACGCCCTGATCGGCTTCGTCCGCACCAAGCAGGCCACCCTGGATATCGCCGAGCTGCTCGAGCGCCAGGGCTACCGTGCCGCCGCGCTGAACGGCGATATGCCGCAGGCGCAGCGTGAGCGCGTGATCGAGTCCCTGAAGGATGGTTCGCTGGACATCGTCATCGCCACCGACGTTGCCGCTCGCGGCCTGGACGTGGCGCGCATCACCCACGTGCTCAACGTGGACATGCCCTACGATCCGGAATCCTACGTGCACCGTATCGGCCGTACCGGCCGTGCCGGCCGCGAAGGTCGCGCCCTGCTGCTGGTGACCCCGCGCGAGCGCCGCATGCTGCAGGTGATCGAGCGCGTGACCGGGCAGAAGGTCGGCGAAGTTCGCCTGCCGGACGCCGAGACCGTGCTGGAAGCCCGTCTGAATCGCCTCGCTACCGGCCTGCAACCGCTGCTGGCCAACGCCGTGGCCAACCGTGGCGCCGTGCGCGACGAGCTGTGCCGTCGCCTGGGTACCGACATGGACACCCTGGCCGCCGTGCTGCTGGCCAAGCTCACCGAAGGCAAGGCGCTGGACCTGGAATCGGTCCGCCGCGAACAGCCGCTGACCCCGGCCGCCCCGCGCGAGCGCAGCGGTGACCGTTACGAGCGCAGCGAACGTGGCGATCGCCCCGAGCGCGGCGACCGTCCGGAGCGCAGCGGCCCGCCCCGCACCATGGCTCCGCCGTCGGAAGGCAAGGCCCGCTGCCGTACCGCCCTGGGCGCCCGTGATGGCGTGCAGGCGAAGAACCTGCTGGGCGCCATCCTCAACGAGGGCGGCCTGTCTCGCGAGGCCATCGGCCGTATCCAGATCCGCGAGACGTTCAGCCTGATCGAGCTGCCGGAAGAGAACCTCGAGCGTCTGCTGACCAAGCTCAAGGACACTCGCGTTGCCGGTAAGGCCCTGCGCCTGCGCCGTTACCGCGAAGACTGATTCGTCAGTCTCTCGTGAATGAAAAAGCCCCGCCTTGGCGGGGCTTTTTCATTTCCGGTATTTGCCCGGTTCAGATCTTTAGGAGCGAGCTTGCTCGCGAACTTCTCGCGGCAGCTTCGGAGTTGGGCGGTTCGCGAGCAAGCTCGCTCCTACAAAGGCGGTGCAGACTTAGTCGAAGCGGTAGATATCCATCCCCAGCGCGCCAAGCGTGAAGCCGGCGTGCTCCACCGTCATCGCAGAACCACCGGCGCCGCGGGCGAAATACAGCGGAAGCAGGTGCTCGTCGCGTGGGTGGTTGCGTATCGCGTAGGGAGCCTGCCGGCGATAGTCGAACAAGGCGGCTTCGTCGTCGGCTTCCAGGCGCGCCACCATCCAGTCGCGGAACGCCTTGGCCCAGGGGGTGATCACCTCGGGGCCTGCGTGCCAGTCCAGTTCGCCCAGGTTGTGGGTGATGCTGCCTGAGCCGATCAGCAGGATGCCTTCATCGCGCAGCTTGCGCAGGGCAGCGCCGACCCGGTGCTGCATGGGGGCGCCGAGGCGGCTGGGCAGGGACAACTGCACGACGGGGATATCGGCTTCCGGGTACATCAGGCTCAGCGGCACCCAGGCGCCGTGGTCCAGCGGGCGTTCGGGGTCGAGGGTGGCAGGCAGGCCAGCCTCGGTCAGCAGTTCGGCGACCCGCTGCGCCAGCTCCGGCGAGCCGGTGGCCGGGTACTGCACGGCGTAGAGCTCGGGCGGAAAGCCGTAGAAGTCGTGCCAGGTGTCCGGCATGGGCGAGGCGGTGATGCGCAGGTCCGGGGTTTCCCAGTGGGCGGAGACCACCAGGATGGCTTTCGGGCGTGGCAGCTCGCGGGCTAGGCGCTTCAAGGGCGCATCACTGGCGCCGGGGTCCAGGGCCAGCATGGGGGAGCCGTGGGAGATGAACAGGGCAGGGAGCATGGCGAACCTCGCTACTTGAATGTCCCTATGTTCACGCGGATAAAGATCGATATCCAGTATAGGTTTTTGACGAAAATGATCGGCATGATCGATTGTTTATCTGTGCTCATTCCCTTGAATGACATCGCTGCCGAAGTGCCAACTCGGTTGCAGAGTCGTGGAGTCAGCGACCAGGAATCGCTTTGGCAGGATGTCAGTCGGACTATGCGTTAGAGTTTGCGGAAATTTCCGAAACAGATGGCGAATTCAGCTATGCAGCAAGGCGAACAAGTCCTGATGCTCGAGATCGGCGACTGCCTCCGTCTGGAGGACGGCACCGAAATCTGCGTGCAGCGGGTCCGCGGTGATCAGGTGCGGCTGAAGATCCTCGAGGCCGGAGAAAGTCAGCGCGAGCGGCGCGGCGCCTGGTGGCGCTCGCTGCTGCCCCGCGCTTTGCGCAGTGTTTGAGCAGGTGATCTATGCAGCATGAGTTCTGGCAGTCGCGCTGGGCGCGCAATGAAATCGGTTTCCATCAGCAGTCGGTGAACCCCGGCCTGCAGCGCAACTGGCCGGGCCTGGGGTTGCCCGAGGAGTCGCAGGTGCTGGTGCCGCTATGCGGCAAGAGCCTGGACATGCTCTGGCTGGCGCAATGGGGATATCGCGTGCTGGGAGTCGAACTGGCCGAGCGCGCCGCCGTCGACTTCTTCACCGAGCTGGGCGTCACTCCGCAGGTCACCGAGGATGGCGCGCTGCGCCGCTACAGCTTCGAGCGCCTGGAAATTCTCCAGGGCGATTTCTTCGATGTCACCGCTGAACAGGTAGCGGGGTGCAGCGCGCTGTACGACCGCGCGGCGCTGATCGCCTTGCCGCCGGACCTGCGCGCCGACTATGCGGCTCATCTGCAGCGCATCCTGCCGCCTCGCACGCGCGGACTGCTGGTGACCCTGGAATACCCGCAGGCCGAGATGGATGGCCCGCCGTTCGCCGTGCTGGCGAAGGAAGTGCACGAGCTCTTCGCCGAGGACTGGGAGGTGACGGAGGTGGAGCGCCTCGATGTGCTGGCGGAGAACCCGAAGTTTCTCAAGCGTGGTGTAGGACATCTGGACGAAGTGGTGTTTGCGCTGCGCCGGGGCTGAATCGCAGGCATGAAAAAGGGCGACCCGAGGGTCGCCCTTTTTTGTCGCGTCGAAGCTTAGCGGCCGGCGGCGCGCAGGGCCTCGATGCGCTCTTCCAGCGGCGGGTGGCTCATGAACAGGCCGGCGAGGCCATGCTTGAGGTTGCCGTTGATGCCGAAGGCCTGCAGCGAGTCGGGCATCTGCACCGGCACACCCTGTTCGGCGCGCAGGCGTTGCAGGGCGGCGATCATCGCGCCGGTGCTGGCGAGGCGGGCGCCGGCTTCGTCGGCGCGGTATTCGCGTTTGCGCGAGAACCACATGACGATGATGCTGGCGAGGATGCCCAGGACCAGCTCGGCGAAGATGGTCGCGACGAAGTAGCCGATGCCCGGGCCGTCCTCGTTCTTCAGGATCACCTTGTCGACGAAGTTGCCGAAGATGCGCGCGAAGAACATCACGAAGGTGTTCACCACGCCCTGGATCAGCGCCAGGGTGACCATGTCGCCGTTGGCCACGTGGCCGATCTCGTGGGCGAGTACGGCTTTCACCTCTTCAGGCGAGAAGCGCTCCAGCAGGCCCTGACTGACCGCGACCAGCGCGTCGTTGCGGTTCCAGCCGGTGGCGAAGGCGTTGGCCTCGTAGGCGGGGAAGATACCCACTTCCGGCATCTTGATGCCGGCTTCGCGGGACAGCTCTTCCACGGTCTGCAGCAACCACTGTTCGTGGCGGGTGCGCGGTTGGCTGATGATCTCGGTGCCGGTGCTCATCTTCGCCATCCACTTGGAGATGAACAGCGAAACCAGGGAGCCGGCGAAGCCGAAGACGGCGCAGAAAATCAGAAGGCTACCGTAATTCTGGCCGGTGAATCGGTCCACGCCGAGCAGTTTCAGGGTGATGCTGGCGATCACCAGAACTGCCAGGTTGGTGGCCAGGAACAACAGGATGCGCATCATGGCGTATAGCTTCTCCTCACGGTGACGGGGTGAAAGCCGCCTTGGAATGCGGCTTTCCGGATCGCCGGGCGCAACGCGCTCGGGATCGCTGAATAGTATGCGGGGTATATACGGATGGCCCCCAGGCGATTCAACTCGGGGACTATTTCAACTTGTGTCGCCTGCCCGGACTACGGGCGCCCCAGGTCGCTCTCGAAGAGTAGACGGGTCAGCCGGGCGATGCGTTCCCCGTGCCGACTGGCCAGTGCTTCACGCAGCTGGTTGGCCAGCGTGGCCTGGTCGCGGCGCACGCTGGGCGGCAGTTCCTGGTCGTCGCGCACAGCATGGGGGACGAGGCGGGTCAGGCGCAGGAAGGCCTTTTCGCTGAGGACCGCCTGGTCCAATGCTTCGTAACGAATGGTTGCCTCGAAGCGCAGGTAGCCTTCTTCGGCCAACCACAGCAGCGCGCCCAGGCAACTCTGGTGGCGGGTGCTGGGCAGGCCGAACTCGTCGGGCTCTTCCCGGCCGATCAGGTCCTCGACATAGAGGGCGATCTTGCGCGGGAAGGCCTGGTAGAGCGTCAGCAGGCCGCCGGCTGCGTCCTTGTAGAAGTCGTCGATCTGCAGATCCATTTATGCGCTGGGATTCACTGGCGATGATTTATTGGCGATAGGTTTTCAGGAAGGTACCAATGCGCCCGATGGCCTGTTCCAGGTCATCGAGTCGAGGCAGGGTAACCACCCGGAAGTGATCCGGCCAGGGCCAGTTGAAAGCAGTGCCCTGAACGATGAGCAACTTCTCGGAAAGCAGCAGATCGAGGACGAACTTCTCGTCGTTGTGGATCGGGCAGACCTTCGGGTCGATGCGCGGGAAGGCATACAGCGCGCCCATGGGCTTCACGCAGCTGACGCCGGGGATGTCGTTGAGCAGTTCCCAGGCGCGGTTGCGCTGCTCCAGCAGCCGGCCGCCCGGCAGCACCAGGTCGTTGATGCTCTGGTAGCCGCCCAGCGCCGTCTGGATCGCGTGCTGGCTCGGCACGTTGGCGCACAGGCGCATGTTGGCGAGGATGTCCAGGCCTTCGATATAGCTCTGTGCCTTGTGCTTGGGTCCTGAAATGGCGATCCAGCCGGAGCGGAAGCCCGCTACCCGGTAGGACTTGGACAGGCCGTTGAAGGTCAGGCAGAGCACGTCCGGCGCCAGCGACGCGGTGGAGATGTGCTGGGCCTCGTCGTAGAGGATCTTGTCGTAGATCTCGTCGGAGAAGATCACCAGGTTGTGCTGGCGCGCCAGCTCGACGATGTCCAGCAGCACTTCCTTGGAGTAGACCGCGCCGGTGGGGTTGTTCGGGTTGATCAACACCAGGGCCTTGGTATTGCTGGTGATCTTCGCCTTCATGTCGGCGACGTCGGGGAACCAGCCGGCCTGCTCGTCGCAGAGATAGTGCACCGGCTTGCCGCCGGAGAGGGCGACCGAGGCGGTCCACAGCGGGTAGTCGGGCGCCGGAATCAGCACCTCGTCACCGTTGTTGAGCAGCGCCTGCAGGGCCATGACGATCAGTTCGGACACGCCGTTGCCCAGGTAGATGTCCTCGATGCCGACGCCTTCCACCTGCTTCTGCTGGTAGTACTGCATTACCGCCTTGCGCGCGCTGAACAGGCCCTTGGAGTCGCTGTAGCCCTGGGCGGTGGGCAGGTTGCGGATGACATCCTGGAGGATTTCATCCGGTGCCTCGAAACCGAACGGCGCCGGGTTGCCGATGTTCAGCTTGAGGATGCGATGGCCTTCCTCTTCCAGGCGTTTGGCGTGCTTGAGCACGGGCCCGCGAATGTCGTAGCAGACGTTGGCGAGCTTGTTCGATTTGGTGACCTGCATGATCTGGGATTCCGAAATAGTCCGCGGCCGGCGACTTGGCAGGCTGTAACGCGGGTGACAGACTGGCGTCAAATGATGGGTTCGGAAGTGCTTTTCCCTGGTATCGACCCTGAAAATCGACAGGAAAACAGTGGATTTCTCGAAAAAGTAGAGTTTTTAAGGCTTTTCTATCGCGAGAATGTCTCTGTGCGGCAGATTCTGAACCTGACGTTAACCACGCGCATCATACGTGCGGCCCGATTCCCGGAAAAGGAGGTATCGGGCATTTTTTCCATTAATGGAGGTAGATCGATGGAAAAGCTGGAAAAGCCCCTGGATTCCTGGCGTGACGAACTCACCGACGAGCAGTTCCATGTCTGCCGTCTGGGCGGCACCGAGCGCGCCTTCACCGGCGAATACCACGACACCAAGACACCCGGCATCTACCACTGCGTGTGCTGCGGTACCGCGCTGTTCGATTCCGACGCCAAGTACGACTCCGGCAGCGGCTGGCCGAGCTACTTCCAGCCGGTCAACGGCGAAGTGGTGAAGGAGTTGGAAGACTTCAGCCATGGCATGCATCGCATCGAAGTGCGCTGCGGCAAGTGCGATGCGCACCTGGGCCACGTCTTCCCCGACGGCCCACGGCCAACCGGGCTGCGCTACTGCATCAATTCGGCGTCGTTGAAGTTGGTGCCGAAAGCGTGAACCCAAGGCCCGCCACCGAGCGGGCCTTTTTTTGCTTTTTGTAGGAGCGAGCTTGCTCGCGAACCCGCCCAGTTCGGTTGCCGCCGGAACATTCGTTCGCGAGCAAGCTCGCTCCTACAGGGTGATGGTGAGGCATTCAGTGGGTGATTAGTGATCAATTAAATTGCATGCAATTTAATTGATCACTACTATTAAATTTCCCACTTCCCCCGGAGCCATGTCCGATGAGCGATGCACTGCTGAACATTCCCGTGACTACCATCAAGGGCGAACAGAAGACCCTCGCCGATTTCGGCGGCAAGGCGTTGCTGGTGGTGAATACCGCCAGCCAGTGCGGCTTCACTCCGCAGTACAAGGGGCTGGAGAAGCTCTGGCGGCAGTACAAGGACAAGGGCCTGGTGGTGCTCGGTTTCCCCTGCAACCAGTTCGGCAAGCAGGAGCCCGGTAACGAAGGGGAAATCACCCAGTTCTGCGAGTTGAATTTCGGCGTGAGCTTCCCGCTGTTCAAGAAGATCGACGTCAACGGCGCCGAGGCCCACCCGCTTTATGTGCAACTGAAGAAGCGCGCGCCGGGCCTGCTGGGCAGCCAGGGCATCAAGTGGAACTTCACCAAGTTCCTCATCGGCCAGGATGGCAAGGTGATCAAGCGCTTTGCCCCGACCACCAAGCCCGAGCAACTGTCCGCCGAGATCGAAGCGCTGCTGTGATGAAAGATGCTGTATCCCTGCCCGCAGAGCTGCAACTGGACAACCAGCTGTGCTTCCGCCTGTACGCCGTGTCCCGCGCGGTGATCCGTGGCTACCGGCCGATGCTCGAAGCGCTCGGCCTGACCTACCCGCAGTACCTGGCCATGCTGGTGCTCTGGGAGTGGCAGGCCGAGCCGCCGGAACAGCCTTCGGTGAAGGCTCTGGGCGAGCGGTTGATGCTTGACTCCGGCACCCTTACGCCGCTGCTCAAGCGCCTGGAGCAACTGGGCCTGGTGCAGCGCCGTCGCGCGCAGGATGACGAGCGTGAGGTGCACCTGGGCCTGACGGCGGAGGGGGCTGCGTTGCGCGATAAGGTGCTGCCGCTGCGTGAGGAACTGCTGTGCCGCAGCGGTATCGATCTGAGCGTCACCGATGGCCTGCGCGAGCAGTTGGACGGCCTGCTGTGGCAATTGACCCAGCTGGGCGCCTGAATCAGCCGCGCGACCGGGGGCCGGCCCAGCGTTCGAGGATGGCGGCCAGCTCGTCGCGGTGGAAGGGTTTGGCGAGGTAATCGTCCATGCCGGCGGCGCGACAGCGTTCGCGCTCGTCCGGCAGGGCATTGGCGGTCAGGGCGATCACTGGCAGGCCCGGCCAGCGGCCGCTCTCGCGGATCTCGCGGGTGGCCTGGTAGCCGTCCATCACCGGCATGTTGCAGTCCATCAGCACCAGGTCGAATTCGACGCTGGCGAGCTGCTGCAACGCCTCCTCGCCATTGTTGGCAATGCCCACCTGACACCCCAGCTTCTGCAACAGGCCACGCGCGACCAGCTGGTTGACCGGGTTGTCCTCCACCAGCAGCACGCGGGCGGAGAATTGCTCCGGTGCCGCAGTGCCCGGCGCTTTTGCCGTGGGCAGTGGCTGGTGCTCGAAAGCCTGTTTCAGTGCCTGGTAGAGCACGGCGCGCGACAACGGGCGCGCCAGTTGTCGTAAGGGCGCGAGGCGCTGGGCCATCTCGGGCTCGAGGAAGTTACCGTAGGCCGTCACCAGCAACACCGGCCTGGTGACGTTCTGGCGCAGGCCGATCAGGCAGTCCGGGCAATCCGAGAGCAGCGCGTCCAGCTCCACTCCGGCCAGGCTGGCGTCGATGTCCAGGCGCTGGTAGTCCACGCCCCATTCCGGCAGCCAGTTCTGCAGCAGCGCGGCCAGCCCGCTGCTGGCGGCGCACTGCACGATCAGCTTGCCGTTCAGCTGCGCCAGCGGCTGTGCGGGCTCCAGTGTCTGCAGGGGCAGGGTGACGGCGAATTCGCTGCCCAGGCCCGGTTCGGAGGTGACGCTCAGCTCGCCTTGCATGGCCTCACAGAGCTTGCGCGTCAGCGCCAGGCCCAGCCCGGTGCCGCCGTACTGGCGGGCGATGCCGGCGTCGGCCTGGGTGAAGGGCTGGAAGATCTTCTGCAAGGCCTCGGGCGCCACGCCGATGCCGGTGTCGCGGACGCTGATGCGCACGCCATGGTCCAGAGGATCGACGCGGACATCCACGCGGCCGAAGCGGGTGAACTTGAGGGCGTTGGACAACAGGTTGCTCACCACCTGGCGCACTCGCGTCGGGTCGCCGGAAAGCTGGGCCGGCAGCTGCGGGCTGATCAGGCAGGTGAGTTCCACTGCGGGACCGGCGTTCTGCGACAGCAGGCTGGCGGTGTCTTCCACGAGGGTGCCGAGGTCGAAGGGGATCTGCTCCAGCTCCAGTTGGCCGGCCTCGAACTTGGACAGGTCGAGCACGTCGTTGAGCAGGTCCACCAGCACCTTGCCCGAATCGTGGGCGATGGACAGCTGCTGGCGCTGCTCGGCGGTGAGCGGGCCGTCCAGCGCCAGGCCGAGCATGCCCAGCAAGCCGTTGAGCGGCGTGCGGATCTCGTGGCTCATGTTGGCCAGGAAGCTGCCGCGCGCCTGGGCCATGGCCAGGGCGTTCTGCCGCGCCTGCTCCAGCTCCTGGTTGGACAGGGTCAGGCGCGCGTTGGCCGCCTTCAATTCGGCGGTGCGCGCGGCGACGATGCTTTCCAGTTCTTCCAGGTACTGGGTCAGGCGGTCCTCCGCCTCGCGGCGCTGTTCCATCTCCACCGAGATGCGGTTGAGCTGGCGATTGGTGACCTCCACCAGCACACCGATCTCGTCGCGCTCGTGGCCGCGCGGGCAGGGTAGTCGCAGGCGGGAGGGCGAGCGCGGGTCGTGGCGGGAGAGGGCTTCGATCAGGCTCACCAGGGGCTTGGTCAGCAGCGCGTAGAAGAGCACCAACAGGATCAGTGAGAGCATCAGGCTGCGGATGAAGCCGGAAATGAAGGTCATCCCGGCGCGGCGCAGGAAGTCGTTGCCGAAGACGAAGGTGTCGATCTCCAGACGCAGCACGCCGAGCGATTCCGCCGGCGCATGCTCGACGAACAGCGGTTCCTCGTAGGTGCGTTGCTGGCCGAAGAGAAAATCGCTCAGGCCTCGCAGGTGGCTCTCCGCCGGTGGTCGGTCGGCGCTGGCCAGGGGCACGCCGGCGTTATCGATGATCTCGGCGCGGATTACCGCGGGCGAGCGCAGCAGGCCCACGACCAGTTCCTGGGCCAGTTCGGCGTCGATGTTGTAGGCGATGCGGGCGGCGGGGTTGTGGCTGACGTCCAGCAGGGCGCGCACTTCGCGGTTGATGGAGGCGTCCTGGCTGGCATAATCGACGCCTACCTGGATGAGGCTCAGCAAGGTGCCCAGGATGAACGCCACCAGCACCGTCAGGCTGGCCTGCTTGAACGAGAGGCGATGTGTGAGCGCAATATCCATGGTTGCGGAGCGTCGCCTCGCAGAAGCTTTCCTGCGGCGTAGCATAGCCCATCGGAACCGTCTGTCGGGATAGCCCGAAGGCGAAGAAATTCCCGGTTCTTAACCCGAAGAGCCGCGTCGAAGAATATGGAGACCCGCGTGGATTCCCGCCTGAACGATTTTCTTGCCCGCGCCGAAGCGCTGATGGTGCGCCTGGAACCTTTGCTGCCCGCCGCCCGCGAAACCGTGGACTGGCAGCAGAGCCTGGCGGCGCGCTGGCACCGTGACGGCCGCAGCGGTTATCTGCAGCCGTTGAAGGTCAGCCTCGACCTGCGCCTGGACGACCTGCTGGGCGTCGACCGGCAGCGCGAGCAACTGGCGCGCAATACCCGGCAGTTCGTCGCCGGCCAACCGGCCAACCATGCACTGCTGTGGGGCGCCCGAGGCACCGGCAAGTCCTCGCTGGTCCGCGCACTGCTGGCGGAGCTGGCCGGCGAAGGGCTGCGCCTGATCGAGATCGAACGCGACCACCTGGCCGACCTGCCGCGCGTGGTCGAGCAGATCCAGGGGCTGCCGCAGCGTTTCGTGCTGTTCTGCGACGACCTGTCGTTCGACGCCGGCGAAGGCGATTTCCGCGTCCTCAAGAGCGTGCTCGACGGCTCGCTGGAGCAGGCGCCGGACAATGTGCTGCTCTACGCCACGTCCAACCGTCGCCATCTGGTCTCGGAGAAGCAGAGCGACAACGAGAACTGGAAGATGGTCGACGGCGAGTTGCACCCCAATGAGGCCGTCGAAGACAAGATCGCCCTGTCCGACCGTTTCGGCCTGTGGCTGTCCTTCTATCCCTTCACCCAGGAGCACTTCCTCAGCGTGGTGCGCCACTGGGTCGAGGTGCTCGCGCAGAAGTCCGGGCTCGCTGCCTGGACCTGGGACGAGGCGCTGGAGAAGGAAGCCATCCGCTGGGCGCTCGGGCGCGGCAACCGTAATGGCCGCTGTGCCTATCAATTCGCCCGCTACTGGGTGGGCAGACAATTGCTGGAAGGAGAGACCCCATGATCGATCTGCAACAGGCCGGCGCCGGCCTTGGCGGCTACGCGCTGCTCGCCGCCCAGGCGGAGTCGCTGTTCGCCGACGAGCGCGATTTCATCGCCAACGCCTCGCAGTTTTCCGCGTTCCTGTTCAACGAGCTGCCGGACCTGAACTGGGCCGGCTTCTACCTGAACCGCAACGAGGAACTGGTGCTCGGCCCGTTCCAGGGCAAGGTCGCCTGCGTGCGTATTCCCTTCAGCAAGGGCGTGTGTGGCGCCGCGGCGCGTACCCGGGAAACCCAGCGAGTCGAAGATGTGCACGCATTCCCCGGCCACATCGCCTGTGACAGCGCTTCCAACAGCGAGCTGGTCGTGCCGCTGGTGAAGGAGGGCCGCCTGATTGGCGTGCTGGATCTGGACAGCCCGAAGGTTGGCCGATTCAGTGAGGAAGACCAGGCAGGTATCGAGCGCCTGGTGGAGATTTTCCTGCGCCTCTCCGACTGCTGATCCGCGCCCATGAAAAAAGCCCCGCCTAGGCGGGGCTTTTTCGTTCATGCGGGACGATCAGCGCTTGGCCATGATCTTGGCGATGATCTGCAGCTCGCCCTGGACGATTTCGGCGAGGGCGGGGCGGGCCAGGGTGCGCTCGAAATGCGCGGCCAGCTTCGGCCAGCGCTGGGCATCCAGTTCTTCTTCGCCGTGGCGCAGGTTGACCAACTGGCAGGCGATGGCGATGTCGGCGAGGCTGAAGCGGTCGTCGACGAACCATTGCTGCTGGCCCAGGCACTTCTCCAGGTAGTCGAAGTGTTCGGGAAGTTTCTCCTGCATGGCGCCTTTCACCGCCACTTCATCGCAGACCTTGCCCATCAGCGGCTTGAGCAGGCGGTTGCGGAACACAGTGAAAGTGGTCAGCGGCGCCAGCTCGTAGTCAGCGTACTTCTCCAGCCAGTTGATCCGCGCGCGGGACTCGGCGCCTGTGCCGCACAGCGGGTCACGCTGCGGGTCGCGGTCTTCCAGGTAGTGGCAGATGACGCTGGAGTCGGCGAGGGTGAAGTCGCCGTCGCGGATCGCCGGCACGCGGCGCAGCGGGTTGAGTTCGCGGTACCAGTCCGGCTGGTTGAACGGGTTGACGTTCTCCAGTTGGTAGTCGAATCCTTTCTCGGCCGCGAACAGGCGGACTTTGCGAACGAAGGGGGACAGCGGGGCGCCGAAGACGACGAGGCTCATGCAAGGCTCCTGGGGCGAAGGTGGCCGGGGTGTTGGTTCGACGACGGATCAGTCGTAAAGGTTCTTCTTCTTCCAGATATCGTCTTCGTCCAGTGCCTTGAGGCCGTCGCCCAGTTCGCTCTGCTCATCCACGGCGGGCTGGGAGGTTTCCAGTACCAGGGCGTTGGCGTGGGCCAGTTGGGCTTTCATCTGCTTGAGCTGCGCCTGGTAGCGGCCGATTTCCGGTTGCTTCTGCAGGTACTGTGCGCCGCGCTCGAAGGCCAGGCGTGCCTGCCGGGGCTGCCCCTGCTGGAGCGCCTGCTGGCCGAGATTGCCGAAGAACTCTATATGAAGGAGGGTGAGCAGGTGGCGGATTTCCTTGACCCATTTCTGCGCTTCCACCCGAGGCAGCATGTTGTCCTGGGCGCAGCGGGTCAGTTGGGCATGCAGCGCTTCGAAGAGGAAGCGCACGTCCTTGGCCTTTGCCTCGGTGAGGATCGGTTGTGGCGCATTCTTGACCGGAATGGACTCGCCCTTGGCCACCAGGCCGCGCAGCTCTTCTATTCGCTGCCTGAGCGCAGCGTTCTGCTTGTCGACGGCCAGCAGGCGTTCGCTGAGGCTCAGTTCGAAGCCGCTGAGCAGCAGCTTCAGTGCCGGCGACATGAACTGGCCGGGCAGGGATTCGGAAACATCGGCGCAGCGCCGGCAGCGGTCGGCCAGATCGGCCTTCAGGCGCGCCTGCTCCAGCTTGCGGTTTTCCACCAGATGGTTGATGTAGCCGATGGCGACCAGCAGGGCGATACCGACGAGAACCAGGACCGTAATGACGATTGGCGACACCGTGGAGTGCTCCGGATGTTTTCCGCGAGTGTAATGTCTTAGTGATACTGCTGATAGCGGCAGCTCGGTTTTTACCCAGAAGTCTTTGATTTAAAAATAATTTCTCTGAAGGGTTGACGACCCTTCAAAGCCTCCCTAGAATGCGCGCCACTTCGACGCGAAACGCTGAATAAGCCGGAGCGACGAAGTCGGAAAGATGTTAAGTTCCGGGCCGCGTCCCCTTCGTCTAGTGGCCTAGGACACCGCCCTTTCACGGCGGTAACAGGGGTTCGAGTCCCCTAGGGGACGCCATTGCGGGAATAGCTCAGTTGGTAGAGCACGACCTTGCCAAGGTCGGGGTCGCGAGTTCGAGTCTCGTTTCCCGCTCCAGATTCTCGATCATTGCCTCTGGCAGTGACCGAAAGATGAAATGGCGTTACCCTTCGGCGAAAGCTGAAGGTTGCAACAAGTTGATGCGGGAATAGCTCAGTTGGTAGAGCACGACCTTGCCAAGGTCGGGGTCGCGAGTTCGAGTCTCGTTTCCCGCTCCAGAATCGAAACGCCGCCCATCTGGGCGGCGTTTTCGTTAACCTTCGACGCAAGCTGAAGGTTACAGCAAGTTGATGCGGGAATAGCTCAGTTGGTAGAGCACGACCTTGCCAAGGTCGGGGTCGCGAGTTCGAGTCTCGTTTCCCGCTCCAGAATCGAAACGCCGCCCATCCGGGCGGCGTTTTCGTTTGCGCGGCGAAAATCTTCCCGCTGCCACGCGCCATCTCTCTCGGGGCCCAATTCCGGCTGCCATCCTTGGCCTCCCTTCTGCATTCATTGCTCCGCCGTGGGCTTGGGGCTTCCTCGCTATCTACCGGCAAATCCGCTCTGGCGGCTGCATTGAGGAAAATTCCGACGCAGCCCTGAGGGGATTCTCGTTTGTCGCCTCAGACAGGTACCCGAGAATGCCAGCGCTCGATCGTTGTGCGATGGAGCGAGGCCCGTTCGTGCCGCCTGTCGGCGGCGGGGATGGAGATTGTGGGTCGCTCAGGTGAGGTGGTCATGCGGATGTGGGAGTCAGTGGATCGCCCCGATTCTGGCCGCCATGGGCGTCAATCGAGCGCGGGCGGAGGCGGTGTCCTGTCGGTATTCGATTTCGACGGCACCTTGACCCGCCATGACAGCTTTCTGCCGTTCCTCTGGTTCGCCTTCGGCACGTTCGGATTCGCCCGACGCCTGCCCGCCATGCTGCTGCCGAGCCTGGCTTTCCTCTCGCGCCGGATCAGCCGCGATGAGCTCAAGGCGCGCCTCCTCGCGGTTTTTCTCGGAGGTATCGACGCGCAATGGCTTGCGGTCCGGGCGCAAGCCTACTGCCGGTTCATCTGGGGCTACCTGCTGCGTCCGGAAGGTTTGTGCGGCGTGGCCGCAGAACTGGCGTCCGGGGCCGAAGTGACTCTTTGCTCGGCGTCGCCTGCGCTGGTGCTGCGACCTTTCGCCGAGCGCCTGGGCGTGGGGCTGATCGGCACCGAACTGGAGGTGATCGATGGCCGAATCAC
Organism: Pseudomonas multiresinivorans; assembly: GCF_012971725.1. Taxonomy (NCBI): domain Bacteria; kingdom Pseudomonadati; phylum Pseudomonadota; class Gammaproteobacteria; order Pseudomonadales; family Pseudomonadaceae; genus Pseudomonas; species Pseudomonas multiresinivorans. The sequence continues at coordinate 4,274,052 of NZ_CP048833.1, read as the reverse complement.
CGGCCGCATCGCCGGCGGCAATTGCCGCGCCGAGAACAAGGTGCTGCGCCTGCAGGCCAAGTACGGCCCCCTGACGGCTTATCGGCTGCGCGCGTGGGGCGATACCCAGGGCGACCATGCGCTGCTGCGTGCCGCACAGGACCCGCATTGGCGGGCCTTCCATCCTCGCTGGCGGCGAAACATCGGCGCAGCCCGCCCGGTCGCCTGATCCGAACGGTGGCCGGATCGATCCGGCTGACATTCCATTTTCGAGAGTCGCAATCGTGGAACAGACACATATTGGTTTCCCCCCGCTGACCGTAGCGGTCTTTCTCGGGCTCGCCCTGGCGGCACTTTTGCTGGACATGGCGACCCACCGCGACAACAAGCCCATTTCACTGGCGGGTGCGGCGGGCTGGTCGGTCTTCTGGGTCGCCATTTCCCTGAGCTTCGCCGGGTTCCTCTATGTCCAGCACGGTTCCCAGGTGGCCAGCCTGTTCCTCACCGGCTATGCGCTGGAAAAGGTGCTGAGCGTCGACAACCTGTTCGTCTTCATCGCCATCTTCGCCTGGTTCAAGGTGCCGGATGGCCTGCGCCACCGCGTTCTGTACTGGGGCATCATCGGCGCCATCGTGTTCCGCGCCATCTTCGTGGCCATCGGCACGGGGCTGCTGGCCTTCGGCCCGTGGGTGGAGATCGTCTTTGCCGCGATCGTCGCCTGGACCGGCGTGATGATGCTCAGGGGTGGCGGCGACGATGACGGCGAGGAGGACTATTCCCGGCATCTGGCCTATCGCTTCGCCAGCAAGCTGTTCCCGGTCTGGCCGAAGCTGCTGGGCGGGCGTTTCTTCGTGGCGCGCAAGCAGCTCGAAGTGGAAGTGTGCAAGCCGGAGCACAAGGGCGTCAGCCTGGCCGCCAAGGGCGCGCTGTTTGCCACGCCACTGTTCCTCTGCCTGGTGGTGGTCGAGGTGTCGGATGTGCTGTTCGCCTTCGATTCGGTCCCGGCCGTGATCGCAGTGAGCCGCGAGCCGTTGATCGTCTACTCGGCAATGCTGTTCGCCATCCTCGGCCTGCGCACGCTCTATTTCGTGCTCGAAGCACTCAAGCGCTACCTGGTGCATCTGGAGAAGTCGGTGGTGGTGCTGCTGTTCTTCATTGCCGCCAAGCTGGGCCTGAATGCCACGGATCACCTGTTCCATCACGGCTACAGCATCGATGCCAACACCAGTCTGGTGGTCGTGCTGGCGGTCCTGGCGGTGGGGATTGTGGCGAGCCTGCTGTTCCCGCAGAAGGAGGAGGTCGAGGGGGAAGCTTCCGAACGCTGATCCAGCAGAACGAGAAAAGCCCGCGAATGCGGGCTTTTCTCGTTCTGCTGGATCAGGCTGCCGCCGGCTCCTCGCGGGGGACGAACAGGCGGCGGGTGGCCAGCAGGTGGATGATCAAGCCGATCAGTGCGGCTCCCAGTAGGCACCGCGCCAGGCGGGGATCAGTGCTTGGGTGAGTCGTCCGGCAGGGCGAGCACCTGCTTCTCGCGGTTCCAGTCGAAGGGTTCGCCGTTTTCTTCTGCTTCGAAGCGGCGCTCGTCGAGCTGCTGGTACATCTGCAGTTCTTCGTCGGGCATGAAGTGCAGGCAGTCGCCGCCGAAGAACCACAGCAGGTCGCGCGGGACCAGGTGGGCGATCTGCGGGTAGCGATGGAAGACCTGGCTGATCAGGTCCTGGCCCAGGTATTGGGCGCCTTCGGGGTCGCGTGGCAACTCCAGCATCAGTTCGTCGAAGCGTTCCAGGAACAGGCCGTGGTTGTCCTCGGGAACCTGCTCGGCTTCGCCCAGCGCGCCTAGGATCATGCGCAGGTGGTTGAGCAGGGCAATGTGGTGGTCGAGATAGGCGCTGGCCATGGGAGTTCCTCTGGAGCTGTATTTAAACGGCTGCGGAGTATATCGGGTTTCGCCCGTGCTGCCGCCGGGGATGATCAGCGGATCGGGCGCATCTGGATCTGCCGGCGCTGGTTGTCGATCTGCTGGCGCTGCTGGTCGAGGATGCGCTGCTGCTGTTGCAGTTGGTCCTGCTGCAGCTCGCTCTTCTGCCGCTGGATCATCTGGTCGCTCTGCCGGCGCTGTTCGTCCCAGCGGCGCTGGCTGTCCTGCTGGCGCTTGAGGTTCTCCTGCTGCATCTGCAGGCGCTGGTCCTCGTAGTTCAGACGCTGGCGGTCCAGTTCGTTCTGCCGTAGCTCGGACTGGCGGCGCAGGCTGTCCTGCTGTTGCTGGATGGGGTCGATGACCGGGTTGGGCGTGGGGGCCGGGCGCGGGCGGCTGGGATAGAGCCAGGGATCGGCCTGGGCGGCGCCGACGAGGAAGATCGCCAGCAGCGGAAGGAGGAATCGGCGCATGGGAGGTATCTCCATGACGGGGTTGCCCCCAGTGTGCACCTGATCATCGCGCTCGGCATTGCTTTGCGTCGGACAAGAAAAAGGGCGCCCGAAGGCGCCCTAAGCGTGAAGCCTGTGGATCAGTCTGTGGTGGTGGTCGGTTTGCCCGCCGGTTTCTCCTTGTTCGACTTCTCGCTGGCGGATGTCTTCCCGGCCAGTTCCTCCTTGGAGAAGTCGTCCACATCGATCACCGCGCGGCGGGCGCGCTCGGCGGCATGCAGGGTTTCGGCCTCGGTCGCCTCCAGCACGCCGGCTTCGCGGGCGGCGTCGATGGGAGATTGACCTGGCTTGGGATCGACGCCGTGCTCCTTGAGGGCCTTGTGCAGTTTCTTCTGTAGCGGTGCGGCGGCGGCGAGCTGGTCGTAGGCGATGGTGAGCTTGGCGACCGGATCGTCCTCCCCGCTGGGCAGGTAGGCGCCGGCAAGAATCGCCTGCAGCGCCGGGTCGCTCAGCGGGCGGCCGAGGATATCGGCGATCTCGGCGTCCAGCGCATCGCCAGGGCCACGGTGGCGGCGGCCCAACGGCAGCACGAGCACGCGCAGCAGGCAGGCGAAGGCACGGTTGGGGAAGTTGTCGATCAGGTCGGCCAGCGCCGCTTCGGCCTTCTCCAGGTTTTCCTCCATGGCCCAGCGCAGCAGCGGGTGGAGGTAATCCGGGTTGTCCAGGTCGTGGTAGCGCTTGAGCGCGGCGGAACCCAGGTACAGGTGGCTCAGCGCATCGCCCAGGCGCGCCGACAGGCGCTCGCGGCGCTTCAGCTCGCCGCCGAGCATCATCATGCTGAAGTCGGCAAGCAGGGCGAAGGAGGCGGCGAGGCGGTTCAGCGCGCGGTAGTACGGGCGGCTGACGCGGTCGCCCGGCACCTGGTCGAAGCTGCCGAAGCCCAGGCCCAGCAGCAGGCTGCTGGCGGCGTTGCTGACGGCGAAGCCGATGTGGTCGAGCAGCAGTTCGTCGAACTCGCGCTCGGCCTGGTCCTGGTCTTCGCGGCGGGCCAGTTCCATTTCCTTCAGGACGTACGGATGGCAGCGGATGGCGCCCTGGCCGAAGATCATCAGGTTGCGCGAGAGGATGTTGGCGCCCTCGACGGTGATGAAGATCGGCGCGGCCTGCCAGGAGCGGCCCAGGTAGTTGTTCGGGCCCATAATGATGCCCTTGCCGCCATGGATATCCATGGCGTGGGCGATGCACTCGCGGCCGCGTTCGGTCAGGTGGTACTTGAGGATGGCCGAGAGCACCGAGGGCTTCTCGCCCAGGTCCACGGCGTTGGCGGTTAGGATGCGCGCGCTGTCCATCAGCCAGGCGTTGCCGCCGATGCGGGCAAGCGCTTCCTGGATGCCCTCGAAGGCCGACAGCGGCACGTTGAACTGCTCGCGCACCTGCGCATAGCGACCGCTGACGTAGCTGCCGGCCTTGGCGGCGCTGGTGCCCACCGCCGGCAGGGAGATCGAGCGGCCCACGGACAGGCAGTTCATCAGCATCATCCAGCCTTTGCCGATCATTTCCTGGCCGCCGATGATGTAGTCCAGCGGCACGAATACATCCTTGCCGGAGTTGGGGCCGTTCATGAAGGCGGCGCCCAGCGGCACGTGGCGGCGGCCGATCTGCACGCCATCGGTGTCGGTGGGGATCAGCGCCAGGGTGATGCCGAGGTCTTCTTCCTCGCCCAGCAGGTGGTCCGGGTCATGGCACTTGAAGGCCAGGCCGAGGAGGGTGGCCACCGGACCGAGGGTGATGTAGCGCTTTTCCCAGGTCAGGCGCAGGCCGAGGACTTCCTGGCCTTCCCACTGGCCCTTGCAGACCACGCCGACGTCAGTCATGCCGCCGGCATCGGAGCCGGCCTGCGGGCTGGTGAGGGCGAAGCAAGGGATTTCTGCACCAGTGGCCAGGCGCGGCAGGTAGCGCTGGCGCTGGGCGTCGGTGCCGTAGTGCAGCAGCAGCTCGGCCGGGCCGAGGGAGTTGGGCACCATCACGGTGGAGGCGAGGTCGCCGCTGCGGGTGGCAAGCTTCATCACCACCTGGGAGTGGGCGAAGGCGGAGAAGCCCTTGCCGCCGTATTCCCTGGGAATGATCAGACCGAAGAAGCCCTGGTCCTTGATGAAGGCCCAGGCCTCGGGCGGCAGGTCCATGTCCTTGCCGACCTGGTAGTCGTTGATCATCGCGCAGAGCTGTTCGGTGGGGCCGTCGACGAAGGCCTGCTCCTCCTCGGTCAGCTGCGCGCGGGGGTAGGCGAGCAGGGTATGCCAGTCCGGGCGGCCGCTGAACAGCTGGCCGTCCCACCAGACCGTCCCAGCCTCGATGGCCTCGCGTTCGGTCTCGGACATCGGCGGCAGGGTCTTCTTGAACCAGGCGAACAGCCGCGAGGTAAACAGGCTGCGGCGCAGGTCGGTGGCGAGAATCGTCACCGCGACCACGGCCCAGATCAGCCAGAACAACACCATCCAGCCGTGGGCATGGCTGAACAGGCTCATCAGCACGAGGTACACGGCGACGATGCCGAGGGCCTTGGGCGGCGCGGCGCGGCGGTGCGCAAGCCAGGCGACGCCGAGAATCAGGACGAGTAACCAGAGCAACAGCATGCGGATTCCTCCATGACAGTCCGCCCCGGCGGCAGCGCGCCGTGGTGGGCTTGGTGACGAACAATGCGCGCGCAAAGCGGCGGGCGTGAACACCTTTCACAATGCACCGGAAGCTTAGCTGGCCGAACGGGACCGATGGCCGCATGGCCGGAGAGCTTGGCCGGATCGCCTTGTCGGGTAGCCGATCCGGCTGGTTAGACTGGTGGCGCCATCAAGGACGACCAGCCCGGAGACAGAGCCATGCAGCAGTACCTCAAGCCCAGCCGCTTCGTTGATAGTGACCACCCCGGGGTAATCGAGTTCGCTCTAAATCATCGGGGCGACGGCGGTACGCCGCTGGAGCAGGCGGTGGCGCTCTATTACGCGGTGCGCGACGGGATTCGCTACAACCCCTACGTGTTCAGCCGCGACCCGCAGACCCTCAAGGGCAGTCACGCCCTGGAAAGCGGGCAGTCCTACTGCGTGCCAAAAGCCACGCTGCTGGCCGCTTGCGCCCGGCACTGCGGGATCCCCGCGCGCATTGGCCTGGCCGATGTGAAGAACCACCTGGCCACGCCGCGCCTGCTGGAGTTGCTGCGCAGCGAGGTATTCGCCATGCACGGCTACACCGAAATGTTCCTCGAAGGCCGCTGGGTGAAGGCCACGCCGGCCTTCGACATCGGCCTGTGCGAAGCCTTCGGCGTGCTGCCGCTGGAGTTCGACGGGCGCACCGACAGCGTCTTCCACCCGTTCAACCGCGACGGCGAGCGGCACATGGAGTACCTGCGCGACCACGGCCAGTTCCCCGATGTGCCCGAGGAGTTCTTCTTCGGCTACCTCAAGCAGTGCTACCCGCACCTGTTCACCGGCGAGGACGCCCCGCTTGACGGCGACATGCGCAGCGAAGCGGCCAGGCATGAACACAATCGCCCGCATGAAAACAATCGATAGTCACCATCAGTACGTGCGACTTTTTTCCTGGCGCCGTTGCCGGTAGGGTGCCGTCATCCGAAGCCGCGCCTTCAGGCCGTGCCTTCATCCGATGACGACAACAAGAGAGGCGCAGCATGCTCAAGATCTGGGGCCGGAAGAACTCCTCCAACGTGCGCAAGGCACTCTGGTGTGCGGAGGAGGCGGGCCTTGCCTATGAGCGGATCGACGCCGGCGGAGCGTTCGGCGTGGTCAACGATGCGCCTTACCGCGCGCTGAACCCCAATGGCGTGGTGCCGACTCTGGATGACGATGGTTTCATTCTCTGGGAGTCCAACACCATCGTCCGCTACCTCGCCGCACGCTACGCACCGGACCTGTATCCGCAGGACCTGCAAGCTCGCGCCAGTGCCGAGAAATGGATGGACTGGACGACTTCGTCGTTCGCCGGCCCGTTCCGCACCGTCTTCTGGGGTACCCTGCGCACCCCGCCGGAGCAGCGCGACGCCGCCGCCATCCAGGCCGCCATCGATACCTGCGTGCGCCTGCTGGAAATCCCCGAGGCTACGCTGGCCAAGCAGCCGTATCTGTCCGGCGAACAATTGGGCATCGGTGACATTCCGCTGGGCAGCTTCATCTATGCTTGGTTCGAAATGCCCATCGAGCGCCCGGCGCAGCCGCATCTCAAGGCCTGGTACGAACGCCTGAAGGCGCGCCCGGCCTACCGTGACGCAGTGATGACCGACCTGACCTGAGGCCCGCCTGCGCGCCGAGAAGGTTGCAATCGGTGCGGCGGACCAGTATCAAGCAGGCCTTTTTGCAAAGACCTGCGACCTTCCAAAGACTTGCAACGGGAATCCCCATGAGTTCCGCGCTGTCCATCCGTCAACTGACGAAGACTTACGGCAACGGCTTCCAGGCCCTCAAGGGCATCGATCTGGACGTCGCCGAAGGCGATTTCTTCGCCCTGCTGGGCCCCAATGGCGCCGGCAAATCCACCACCATCGGCATCCTTTCCACCCTGGTGAACAAGACCAGCGGCACGGTCAACGTGTTCGGCCATGACCTGGACAAGGACCCGTACGGCCTCAAGCGCTGCCTGGGCGTGGTGCCCCAGGAATTCAACTTCAACCAATTCGAGAAGGTGTTCGACATCGTCGTCACCCAGGCCGGCTACTACGGCATCCCGATGAGCGTCGCCAAGGGCCGGGCCGAGAAGTACCTGACCCAGCTGGGCCTGTGGGACAAGCGCAATTCCGCCTCCCGCGAACTGTCCGGCGGCATGAAGCGCCGCCTGATGATCGCCCGCGCGCTGGTCCACGAGCCGCGCCTGCTGATCCTCGACGAACCCACCGCCGGCGTGGACATCGAACTGCGCCGCTCGATGTGGAACTTCCTCACCGAGCTCAACGGAGAAGGCATCAGCATCATCCTCACCACGCACTACCTGGAAGAGGCCGAGCAGCTGTGCCGTAACATCGCGATCATCGACCACGGCACCATCGTGGAGAACACCAGCATGCGCAAGCTGCTGAGCAAGCTGCACGTCGAGACTTTCTACCTCGACCTGCAGGGCACGCTCAGCGAGACGCCCAGGCTCGACGGCTATCCGGCGCGGCTGGTGGATGACCACACCCTGGAAGTGCAGGTGGACAAATCCCTGGGGATCAACGGTCTGTTCGTCCAGCTCAATGCCCAGGGCGTGCAGATCCTGAGCCTGCGCAACAAGAGCAACCGGCTGGAGGAGCTGTTCGTGTCGCTGGTGGAGAAGAATCTGTCGAAGGTGGCGGTATGAGCCACGAATTGCGCGCCAACTGGGTCGCCCTCAACACCATCGTCTACCGCGAAGTCCGCCGCTTCCTGCGCATCTGGCCGCAGACCCTGCTGCCGCCGGCGATCACCATGGTTCTGTACTTCGTCATCTTCGGCAACCTGATCGGCCGGCAGATTGGCGACATGGGCGGCTTCACCTACATGCAGTACATCGTGCCCGGCCTGATCATGATGTCGGTGATCACCAACTCCTACGGCAACGTGGTGTCGAGCTTCTTCGGCAGCAAGTTCCAGCGCAACATCGAGGAGCTGCTGGTGTCGCCGGTGTCGCCGCACACCATCCTCCTCGGCTTCGTCTGCGGTGGTGTGCTGCGCGGGCTGGCGGTGGGCGTGATCGTGACGATCCTGTCGCTGTTCTTCACTGACCTGCAGATCCATCACATCGGCATCACCGTGCTGGTAGTGGTGCTGACGGCAGCCATCTTCTCCATGGGCGGCTTCGTCAACGCTGTGTTCGCGCGCAACTTCGACGATATCTCGATCATCCCGACCTTCGTGCTGACGCCGCTGACCTACCTGGGCGGGGTGTTCTACTCGATCACGCTGCTGCCGCCGTTCTGGCAGACCGTGTCGCTGGCCAACCCGATCCTGCACATGGTCAACGCCTTCCGCTATGGCATTCTCGGGGTGTCGGACATCCGCATCGGCACCGCGGTGATCTTCATGCTGGTGGCGACGGTGGTGCTGTACGTGTTCTGCGTGCGTCTGCTGGTGAGTGGGCGCGGGATGCGGCAGTGAGCGGCTCGTTGCGATGATTGAGAAAAGGCCCCGGTTGGGGCCTTTTCCTTTTTCGGGGTATTGGGTGCATGGCCGCTGGGGATCTTGATCTTGTAGGAGCGAGCTTGCTCGCGAACCGCTCAACGCCGGAGTTATCGGTCAATCTGTTCGCGAGCAAGGACTGGGCGTCCCCCTCGCTCCTACAGGTTCGGAAACTCGATAACGAACCGCGTCCACCCACCAGCCGACTCGCAGCGAATCTCCCCACCATGGGCCCGGACGATGGAGCGGCAGATCGCCAAGCCCAACCCGGCATGTTCGCCCTGGCCTTCGCGGCGGGCCGGGTCGGCGCGGTAGAAGCGATCGAAGAGTCGCGGCAGGCGCTCGACGGGGATTTCCCGGCCGGGGTTTTCCACCGCCAGCCGTCCCGGCTCCAGTAGGACATGGATGTCGCCGCCTTGCGGGGTGAAGCGCAGCGCATTGTCCAGCAGGTTGGCCAACACGCGGCGCAGCAGGGCGCGGTCGCCCTGTACCGACAGCTCGCCGTCGCGCTCCAGGCGAATGGACTTTTCCTCGGCCAGCGGCCCGTAGAACTCCAGCAGTTCGTCCACCTCGCCGGCCAGGGCCAGAGCCTGGCGGTTCGGTGCGAGCAGGCCGTGGTCGGCCTTGGCCAGGAACAGCATGTCATTGACCATCGCGGTGAGCCGTTCCAGCTCTTCCAGGTTGCCGTGCAGCGCCTCGCGGTAATCCTCCAGGCCGCGCGAGCGCGAGAGCACCACCTGGGTCTGGGTCAGCAGCCCGGTCAGGGGCGTGCGCAGCTCGTGGGCGATGTCGGCGGAGAAGGCCGACAGGCGCTGGAAGGCTTCTTCCAGACGCGCCAGCATCGCGTTCAGTTCGCCGGCCAGGCCGCGCAGCTCCTGGGGCATCTGCCCGGCGTCGAGGCGGGTCGTCAGCGAGTGCGCGCTGACCTGCGCCGCCACTTCGCTCATGCGCCGCAAGGGGCGCAGGCTGGCGCGGGCGGCCCAGGCGCCAAGCAGCGCGGTGGCCAGGGCGGAGAAGCCCATGGTCATCCAGATCAGGCGCTGCATGCGTTGCAGGAAATGCTGGTGGTGGGTGATGTCGAGGATCAGGGTGAGCTGCGGGCCATCGGTTCGGCCGGTTTTCAATGGGGCTTGCAGTTCGCGGTAGGCAGGCGGCTCGCCGCTGGCCATGTTCATAGTCGGCAGTTGCCAGAACCAGCGTTGCCCGTCAGGGCCTTGCAGGCGCAGGCCGAGGTCGGGGTGGCGCTCCAGTTCGCGGCGCAGCTCGGCGAAGTGTGGCGCCAGTTCGTCGGCGTTGCCGACGCCCTTCAATACATCGCGGAAGATCGCCAGCTTGCCGCTCAGCAACTGCTGGTCCAGCTCGATGAAGTGCGCCTCGCTGGCGCGGCTGAAAACGATGCCTGCCAGCAGCGACACGGCGGCAGTGCAGGCGGCGAACAGCAGGCTCAGACGCAGGCCGAGGGAGAGGCGGGCGCTCATGCCTCGCGCTCTTCCAGTACGTAACCCATGCCGCGCACGGTGTGGATCAGGCGTTGCGGGAAGTCATCGTCGACCTTGGCGCGCAGGCGGCGGATGGCGACTTCGATGACGTTGGTGTCGCTGTCGAAGTTCATGTCCCACACCTGGGAGGCGATCAGCGACTTGGGCAGCACCTCGCCGCTGCGGCGCAGCAGCAACTCCAGCAGGGCGAACTCCTTGGCGGTCAGGTCGATGCGCTTGCCGGCGCGCTGTACGCGGCGGCGCAGCAGATCGAGTTCGAGGTCGGCCAGTTGCAGGGTGGTTTCCTGGATCTGCTGGCCGCCGCGGCGCAGCAGGGTGCGGACGCGGGCGAGCAGTTCGACGAAGGCGAAGGGTTTCACCAGGTAATCGTCGGCCCCCAGTTCCAGGCCGCGCACGCGGTCTTCCACGGCGTCGCGGGCGGTGAGGAACAGCACCGGCACGGTGCTGCCGGCCTGGCGCACCGCCTGGAGGATCTGCCAGCCGTCGCGGCCGGGCAGCATCACGTCGAGGATCAGCAGGTCGTGCTCTGCGGCCAGGGCCAGTTGCAGGCCTTCGTCGCCGTCGGCGGTCAGGTCGACGGCGAAGCCGGCCTCGCTCAGGCCCTGCTGCAGGTACTGGCCGATGCGGGGTTCATCTTCGACGATCAGGAGTTTCATGGTCGGGGCTTCCGTCCTGGCGCGCGCGCCGATTTCAGTCAGTGTGGCTGGCCGCTTTATACCGCGACAGCCGCCGATCAGCGCCAAGCTGACACATTTGTAATCTTCCCGACAGGCAAGTCTCAGGCGCGGATGGCGACCATGGCCGCAAGCAATCGAATCCATCGAGGAAACGCCATGTCCCCGCTCAACCTGTTCCGTGCCTCCGTCCTCGGCCTCGCCGCCGCCATCAGCCTGCCTGCCCTGGCCGACGCCGGGCACGCCTACGACTTCGGCAAGCCGGCCAAGGCCGCCCAGGCCACCCGTACCGTGGAGATCAAGCTGGGCGAGATGTTCTTCGAACCGGAGAACATCGACGTGAAGCCGGGCGAGACCGTGCGCTTCGTCATCCACAATACGGGCAGCCTGCTGCACGAATTCAACCTGGGCAGCGCCGCGATGCACGCCGGCCACCAGAAGGAAATGCAGCAGATGATGGACGCCGGGATGCTCACGCCCACCGGCATGCAGCACGACATGAGCCAGATGGATCATTCGAAAATGGGCCACGGCCAGATGATGAAGCACGACGATCCCAACAGCGTGCTGGTGGAGCCGGGCAAGACCGCCGAGCTGACCTGGACCTTCAGCAAGGCCGCCAGCCTGGAGTTCGCCTGCAATATTCCGGGGCACTACCAGGCCGGCATGGTCGGCAAACTGACCGTCAAGCCCTGAACCGGGAGCGCCAAGATGATTCGCGCAAGGGATTGGGCTCTGGGGGCGCTGCTGCTGGCACCGTGGGCGGTGCAGGCGGGCGTGTACGACCTGACGATTGGCGAGGGCGAGTTGAAGCTGTCCGATGGCGCGCGCAAGGCGCTCACGGTGAACGGCCGGACGCCCGCGCCGGAGTTGCGTTTCAAGGAGGGCGAGGACGTCGAATTGCGCGTCACCAACACCCTCAACCGCGACACCTCGCTGCACTGGCACGGGCTGATCCTGCCCTACACCCAGGATGGCGTGCCGGGCATCAGCTTCCCCGGCATCAGGCCCGGCGAGACCTTCACCTACCGTTTCACCGTGAAGCAGTCCGGCACCTACTGGTACCACGCCCACAGCGACTTCCAGGAAATCGAGGGCCTCTATGGCCCGCTGGTGATCGAACCGAAGGCGCGCGAACCGTACCGCTACGACCGCGAGTACACCCTGTTGCTGGCGGACTGGCACGACACGAAGCCGGAAACCGTGTTCGCCAACCTGAAGAAGCAGAGCGACTACTACAACCACAACCAGCGCACCCTGGGGGACTTCATCGCCGACTCCAGCGCCAATGGTTTTATGGCGACCCTGCGCGACCGCCTGGACTGGGGCGGCATGCGCATGACGCCGACGGACATCGCCGACATCGCCGGCTTCCGCTTCCTGGTCAACGGCCAGGACGCCACGCAGAACTGGACCGGCCTGTTCAAGCCCGGTGAACGCGTGCGCCTGCGCATCATCAACGGCTCGGGCATGAGCTACTTCGACCTGCGCATCCCCGGCCTGAAGATGACCGTGGTGCAAGCCGATGGCAATGACGTTCAGCCGGTGACGGTGGATGAGCTGCGCATCGCCGTGGCCGAGACCTACGACGTGATAGTCCAGCCGCAGGAAGACCGCGCCTACACCTTCTTCGCCGAAGCCATGGACCGCAGCGGATACGCCCGTGCCACCCTGACGCCGCGCGCCGGGTTGCAGGCCGAGGTGCCGGCGCTGCGCGAGCGGCCGCTGCTGACCATGGCCGATATGGGCATGAACCACGAGGGCATGGACCACAGCAGCATGGCGATGGCTCAGCCGGAAGGTTCGGACATGGCCGGCATGGATCACTCCAAGATGGCCGGCATGGATCATTCGCAGATGGCTGGGATGGATCATTCGACCATGGGCGCCGCCGCGCCGAAGTCCGACTACGCCCCCGGCAGCGGCCTGACGCCGCAACCGGCCGAACCGGGCAACCGCCTGCTGGTCTACGCGGACCTGAAAGCCATGCGTCCCTACGCCGACTACCGTGCGCCGGATCGCACCATCGAGTTTCGCCTGACCGGCAACATGGAGCGCTACTTCTGGTCCATCGACGGCAAGAAGTACTCCGAGGCCGAGCCGATCCGCCTGACCTACGGCGAGCGCGTGCGCATCCGCTTCGTCAACGACACCATGATGACCCACCCCATGCACCTGCACGGCATGTGGATGCAGCTGGACAAGGGCAACGGCCGCTTCAACCCGCTCAAGCACGTGGTCAGCGTGGCGCCCGGCAGCACCCTGGATGTCGACGTGCCTGCCGACGCGCTGGGCGAATGGGCCTTTCACTGCCACCTGATCTACCACATGGCCGCCGGCATGATGCGCAAGGTCATAGTCGAGCCGGCCCCCGCCAGCGCCAGCCTCTGAGGAACCGCCATGAAACGCATTGCAACGGTGGCCTGCGCGGCGACCCTGGGTCTGGCCTTGCCCGCAGAAAGCGCCGAGATGGACGACATGCCCATGGGCTCGCTGCTGATCCAGCGCCTGGAAAGCCGCTTTCACGGCAACGACCAGGCGCTGGGCTGGGAAGCCCAGGGCTGGTACGGCACCGACTACCAGAAGCTGCGCCTGAAGCTGGAGGGCGAGCGCGACGCCGGCGGCCCGACCACCGACAACGAAGTGCAGCTGCTTTACCAGCGCCTGGTAGCGGACTTCTGGGACTGGCAGGTGGGCGTGCGCCATGACGATCAACCGGGGCCGTCGCGCACCTATGCCGTTCTCGGCCTCCAGGGGCTGGCGCCGCAGTGGTTCGAGGTGGACGCCAACCTGTTCCTCAGCGAGCGTGGCGACCCGTCGTTGCGCCTGGAAACCGAGTACGAGCTGCTGCTGACTCAGCGGCTGATTCTTGAGCCCGCGCTGGAGTACAACCTGGCCTTGGCCGATGACCGTGACACCGGCGTTGGCGCGGGCGGCAGCGAGCTTGAGGTGGGCTTGCGCCTGCGCTACGAAGTGCGCCGGGAGTTCGCGCCTTACTTCGGCTACGTCTGGAACAAGACCTACGGCCGCAGTGGCGACATTGCTCGGGCGGAAGGAGAGGACGACGAAGAGGGCTACTGGGTGGCGGGCGTGCGGATGTGGTTCTGACTGCTCTTTGTAGGACCGAGGGGGACGCCCATTTCTTGCTCGCGAACGGATTTCCCGGCGGCGTTGTCGCCATGACGGTTCGCGAGCAAGCTCGCTCCTACAGGGGCGCGCGTCCCCAGCTCGTCCGCCGGCTGCTGAAAGGGGCGGCGGATTTGTATACACTCGCCGCCTCGCGTCACTACCCGCATCGCCGATCCAGCAGGACCTCCCCATGCAGCATCCCGCCGAACACTCGCCCCTGGGCAAATCCAGCGAATACGTCTCCACCTACGCGCCGGAGCTGCTCTTCCCGATCTCCCGCACCACCAAGTGGGCGGAGCTGGGCCTGACCGCGGACACCCTGCCGTACCAGGGCGTGGACCTGTGGAATTGCTACGAACTGTCCTGGCTGACCGCATCGGGCAAGCCGGTGGTGGCCATCGGCGAGTTCTCGATCCCGGCGCAGTCGCCGAACATCATCGAGTCCAAGTCCTTCAAGCTCTACCTCAACTCGCTGAACCAGACCGCCTTCGACAACGCTGAAGCCGTGCGCGCGGTGATGGAGCGTGACCTGTCCGCCGCCGCTGGCGCGCCGGTGGGCGTCCGTGTTCGCGGCTTGGACGAAGTGGCGGGCGAGGGCGTGGCAGTCATCCAGGGCACCTGTGTCGACGATCTGGATGTCGCGGTGGAAAGCTACGACCACCCGCGCCCGGAACTGCTGCGTTGCGACGACACCCGCCGCGTCGACGAAGTGCTCTACAGCCACCTGCTCAAATCCAACTGCCCGGTCACCGGCCAGCCGGACTGGGGCACCCTGGTGATCGAGTACGCCGGCCCGGCGCTGGATCCTGCCAGCCTGCTGGCCTACGTGGTTTCTTTCCGCCAGCACCAGGACTTCCACGAGCAATGCGTCGAACGCATCTACCTCGACCTGCAACGCCTGCTGCAACCGACCCGCCTGACTGTCTACGCGCGCTACGTGCGCCGTGGTGGGCTGGACATCAACCCCTACCGCAGCAGCGAAGCCGTGCAGCCGGACAATCGCCGGCTGGTGCGTCAGTAGTTGCTGGCGCGCCTGTCAATCGCGGATACAAAAAACCCGGCCTTGGCCGGGTTTTTCATGTCTGGGAGCTTCAGATGCCCATGTTCGCCAGGCTCTGCACGATGGAGCGAAGCGTGCCGGCCAAGGTCGGATGGCTTGCCTCGAAGCGCTCGACGGCCAGGTTGACGTTATCCATCAGGGTCTCGTCGGCCAGCGCCTCTTCGTTGGCCAGCTGCAATTCGATGTCCTTGATCAGGGCTTGCAGCGATTCGCGCTCTTCCGCGTTCAGCGGCGGCTGGCGCTCCAGCTGGTCGCGCAGGGCCTGGAGTTCTTCCTGGAGGCGTTGTGTCGGCATGGTGGTGTCCTTCTGCGGTACGTACCCAAAGATGGACCTCGCCCGACGGGGAAAAGGTCCATCGCCATGCCTTTGAGCTTAACTCGCCGCGCGCACCCTTGCCTGATGCCGATCAACGCGCAGGAGCCGCTCGAGCAGTGGGAAGAAGTGCTCCAGCTCGGGCGTGCGCATGGCTGGGTCCTTGCCCAGGTCGTCCAGGCGGCGCAGCGTCAGCGCGTCCTGGGAGAAGGGCGCGTTGAGGAAGGCGCTGGAGCCGCGTTCATCGAACGGCCCGCCCTGCAGCGCCAGGCTCTGCCGCGAGGCCCAGGACAGGCCGGCGTGGTACGCCGGGTCCACCGCGCAGAGGTAGCGCTTGGCGGCCACGTGCAGGCGGATCGGCTGCCAGACGGATTCGGGCAGCAGCTCGCGCAGCAGGCTGGCGCCGAACTCCTCGTGGCGCAGGTCCTGTTCATCGATCAGCTCCGGGTTCTCGTAGAGGTGGCCGATGTCGTGGAGCAGGGCGGCGATCACCAGGCTGTCGGAACAACCGGCGCGCTCGGCCAGCGTGGCGCACTGCAGCGCGTGCTCGGCCTGGCTGACGGCTTCGCCGTAAGGCTCGGCGCCGTGGCTGGCAAAACGCTCGGCCAGCTCGTCGAGGAAGCGGTGGCGCTCGTGCTTCATGGTTTTTCTCCTTTCAGACGGCGGCCTGCGATGTCCTGCAGGCAGGAATCCAGCTCGCCCAGATGATCGATGACCGAGTGCACGCCGAGGCGGTACAGGCCGAGTGTGGCCTGGGCGCGCAGGCGGTCGCGGTCGAGATTGCCCAGGGCGTCCCAGTCTCCTGGTGCGTGGCCGCACAGGGGGCCGCTGGCGGCCAGGCCGATGGTCCACAGGCCGGCGTTCAGGCCTGCCTGGAGCAGGCGCGGCTGGCCGCTGACCAGCACGCAGCCGTCCAGCAATGGAGTGCCAAGCTGCATCAGTGCCTGCCAGCAGGAATCCGGCGCCGGCCACTGGCGGCCGGCAATGTCCAGGCCGGTGGCGAGCTGATCATCCAGCGCGGCGGCGAGGTGCAGCGTCGTGGCGTTGGGCAGCTCATCCAGCCAGGCGCAGGGAACGCCGTTGCGGTGCAGCGACTGCAGGGCATCCAGTGCGCCAGGCGTCGCCTCGGCGTGGGCCTGGGCGGCTTCATCCAGGGCCGACTGGAACAGGTCGCGCTCCGGGGCGTCGGCATCGTGGCCCAGGGCCAGATCCAGGGCCTGCTGTGGTGGCAGGGCGAGGGCGGAGGTCAGGCGCTCCGGCGGACAATCGGGGCAAATACGTTGCAGGGCAACCGGCAGCGTCCTTGCGCCGAAGTCCACCAGATCACCGGACAGTCCGAACAGCAGGGTCGTGAAGCGCGGAAGGTCGGCAGTCGCAGGCATGGTGGGCTTTTCTGATAATTGGTCTAGGCCAGACTAGCGGCCCATTGTGACGGTCCGATGAAGTCCCGCTGCGTGCCGTTATAATCGCCGCGCCTTTTTGCGGAAGACACCCATGCCGGTCGAACCCATGCCCCATTACCTGCGCATTCGCGAGCAGTTGGCGCAGGACATCGCCAACGCCACCCTGGCCGCGCGCCTGCCCGCCGAGCGCGAGCTGGCCGAACGCTTCGGCTGCACGCGAGTAACCCTGCGCGAGGCGCTGCAACAGCTGGAAACAGAAGGCGTGCTCTACCGCGAGAATCGTCGCGGTTGGTTCGTCTCGCCGCCGCGCATCCGCTACAACCCGACCCGCACCACGGGCTTCATGGATTACGTCCAGGCCCAGGGGCGGGTGCCGCGTACCGAAGTGCTCGCCGCTGAACGCCGTACCGCCGGGCCCGCTATCGCTCGACGCATGGGGCTGGATGAAGCGGCCGAGGTGTTCCATATCCTGCGCCGACGCTGGGTCGATGAACGCCCGGTAATGCTGGAGGAAATCACCCTGGACGCCAGTTGGTGCCCGGGGCTGCTCGATCACGGGCTGGACACCTCGCTCACCCGCGTACTGCGCGAGGAGCTGGGCCTGAGCCTGTCGCGTTCCGAGCTGGCCATGCATTCCACGGCGCTGGTGGCTGCGCGGGCGACACCGCTGCAACTGACGCCGGGCGCGCCGGGCCTGCATGTGGAGCGCGCAAGCTTTGTCGACGGCGGCCGGCTGGTGGAGTGGGACCAGGAGTTCTGGCGCTCCGATGCGCTGGAAATTGTCATCGACGCACGGTATCCGGACTGAAGTGGCACTATGCTTTCGGCTGGAAGCAAGCGAAACGGTAGTGCGCGGCCACGAATCGAAATCCTGTGAGATCGGTTCGGGTCTGCAAAACCGTTCGGCCTCTATATAATCTGCCCGCATAGCGGGGCCGCCATGGCTGGCCCGAAAGACATTCACTGGAGAATTCCCGATGCGCCCACTAGGCGTCCAATGGACGAAACGCTGCTTCAGCCTGCTCGCCGCCGCCGGCCTGGCCACGATCCCGTTCCTGGCACAGGCCGCCAGCGAAGACGACCCGTGGGAAAGCGTCAACCGCCCGATCTTCACCTTCAACGACACTCTGGACACCTACGCCCTCAAGCCGTTGGCCCAGGGCTACCAGTACGTCACGCCGAACGTCGTGCAGGACGGCGTGCACAACTTCTTCGGCAACATCGGTGACGTGCGCAACCTGGTCAACGACCTGCTGCAGCTGAAGTTCCGCGATGCCGGCGTCGACACCAGCCGCCTGCTGTTCAACACCACCTTCGGCCTGGCCGGCTTCATCGACGTCGCGACCCACATGGGCCTGCGCCGCAACGACGAAGACTTCGGCCAGACCCTCGGCCATTACGGCGTGGGCAGCGGCCCTTACGTGATGCTGCCGCTGCTGGGCCCGAGCACCCTGCGCGATGCGCCCTCGCTGATCCCGGATGCCTATACCGGCCCGTATCCCTACATCGACAATGTATCGGTGCGTAACAGCCTGCGCGGTGTCAACGTGGTCGATACCCGCGCCGACCTGCTCAAGTCCGAGAAGCTGATCAGCGGCGACAAATACACCTTCATCCGCAACGCCTACCTGCAGAACCGCGAGTTCAAGGTCAAGGACGGCGAGGTCGAAGACGACTTCTGATCCACCTGCCCGCAGACCGTTCCTGTCCTCCAGCCCGCGCCGTTCGTGGCGCGGGCTGCGCATGCTTGAACCCTTGAGCGGATGGGAGTACTGTCTGCGCCTTGTCGCGACCGACCCGCGCCGCTGTTCCCTAGAATGAGCGCCAAACCACAACCCCGGCGCCGTTTGCCTGGATGACCCATGCACAAAGCCAGTGCCTCGCTGCTGATTATCGATGACGACGACGTCGTCCGCGAAAGCCTCGCCGCCTACCTGGAAGACAGCGGATTCAAGGTCACACAGGCCACCAACGGCCTGGAAGGCCTGAAGGTCTTCGAACACCAACTCCCTGACCTGGTGATCTGCGATCTGCGCATGCCGCAGATGGACGGCCTTGAGCTGATCCGTCGCGTCAGCGAGATGGCGGTGGAAACCCCGGTGATCGTGCTGTCCGGTGCCGGTGTGATGAGCGATGCCGTCGAGGCCCTGCGCCTGGGCGCCGCCGACTACCTGATCAAGCCGCTGGAAGACCTTGCCGTCCTGGAACACTCGGTGCGCCGTGCCCTGGATCGGGCCTTCCTGCGCTCGGAAAACCGCCGCTATCGCGAAAAGCTGGAAACCGCCAACCGCGAACTGCAGGCCAGCCTGAACCTGCTCCAGGAAGACCAGAACGCCGGTCGCCAGGTGCAGATGAACATGCTGCCGGAGACTCCGTGGGAGTCCGAAGGCCTGGCGTTTTCCCACCAGATCATCCCGTCGCTTTACCTGTCGGGTGACTTTGTCGATTACTTCCGTGTCGACGCCCGCCGCATCGGCTTCTATCTCGCCGACGTTTCGGGTCACGGCGCTTCGTCCGCCTTTGTCACCGTGCTGCTGAAGTTCATGACCACGCGGCTGCTGTACGAGTCCAAGCGCAACGACATGCTGCCGGAATTCAAGCCGTCGGACGTTCTCGGCCATATCAACCGCGGGCTGATCAACTGCAACCTGGGCAAGCACGTGACCATGCTCGGCGGCGTGATCGACCTGGATACCGACCGCCTGACCTACAGCATCGGCGGGCACCTGCCGCTGCCAGTACTCTATGTCGACGGTGAAGCCCGTTACCTGGAAGGCCGCGGCCTGCCGGTAGGGCTGTTCGACGAAGCGACTTACGAGGATCATGTCCTTGATCTTCCCAAATCCTTCAGCCTTTCCCTGTTCTCGGACGGCATTCTCGATGTCCTTCCGGGAGCTACGCTGAAAGAAAAGGAGACGGCCCTGCCTGAGCAGGTCGTCGCCGCCGGCGGAACCCTGGATGGCTTGCGTCAAGTCTTCGGACTGGCCAAGTTGTCCGAGATGCCGGATGATATTGCCTTGCTGGTGTTGAGCAGGAACCTTGCATGAGTACCGGTAAAATCCAGTTCGCCGAGCAGGATGGCTCATTCGTCCTGAAGTTTGTGGGCGAAGTCCGACTGACCCTGTGTTCGGCGCTGGATGCCACCATTGAAAAAATCTTCGCCGCGTTGAATTTCTCGGCGATCATCATCGATCTCACGGAAACCCAGAGTATCGACAGCACCACGTTGGGCCTCCTGGCGAAGTTGTCGATTCTCTCGCGGCAGAAGGTCGGACTGTTGCCCACGCTGGTCACCACCAACGCGGACATCACCCGGTTGCTGCAGTCGATGGGCTTCGATCAGGTGTTCAACATCGTTGATCGCCCGATTCCGTGCTCGGATTGCCTGACCGATCTGCCTCCCCAGGACCAGTCCGAGGAGGTGGTGCGCGGCAAGGTACTCGAGGCCCACCGTATCCTGATGGGCCTGAACGAGACCAACCGCGAGGCCTTCCACGATCTGGTGAGCGCGCTCGAGCGCCACTGATTCGATGAGCTGAAATGCAAACCGGCGCCCTGGGCGCCGGTTTGCTTTTGCTCGTCCGCAGTTTTCAGCGGTTGGCGAGCAGCGCCTCGAGCTTTTCCTGGTCACGGGCGAACAGGCGGATGCCTTCGGCCAGCTTCTCGGTGCCCATGGCGTCTTCGTTCATCTGCCAGCGGTAGGTGCTCTCGTCCAGAACCTGGCGTGCCTCACCACCGCCGGGCTGCAATGCGCGCGGCAGCTCGCCCTGGGCGTCGGCCAATTGCTGCAGCAGGTCCGGGCTGATGGTCAGGCGGTCGCAGCCGGCGAGTTGCTCGATCTGACCGAGGTTGCGGAAGCTGGCGCCCATCACCACGGTGTCGTAGCCGTTGGCCTTGTAGTAGCGATAGATGCGCGAAACGGACTGCACGCCGGGATCTTCCGCGCCGACGTAGTCGCGGTTGTTGGCCTTCTTGTACCAGTCGTAGATGCGGCCGACGAAGGGCGAGATCAGGAACACGCCGGCGTCGGCGCAGGCGGCGGCCTGGGCGAAGGAGAACAGCAGGGTGAGGTTGGTCTGGATGCCTTCGCGCTCCAGCTGTTCGGCAGCGCGGATGCCCTCCCAGGTGGAGGCGATCTTGATCAGCACGCGGTCGCGGCCGATGCCTTGCTGGTCATACAGGTCGATCAGGCGGTGGGCGCGTTGCAGGGTGGCTTCGGTATCGAAGGACAGGCGGGCGTCAACTTCGGTGGAGATGCGCCCCGGAATCACACCCAGGATGTCCTTGCCCACGGCAACGGCGAAGCGATCACAGGCAAGACCGGCGTCGCCTTGCGCGCCTTCGGTGGCGCGGGCCAGGTGCTCGGTGTAGCGGGGCAGGGCGGCAGCCTTCAGCAGCAATGACGGGTTGGTGGTGGCATCCACCGGCTTCAGGCGGGCAATGGCGTCGAAATCGCCGGTATCGGCGACAACCGTGGTGTACTGCTTGAGTTGTTCCAGCTTGGAGGTCATGGCGCGTCTTCCGTAGAGAGTGCATCGACCTTACCCGAGGCCGATGCGCCACTCAACGGGACTCAGTGACCGGCGAGAAGTTCTCCGGCCTGATCGAGCAGCCCGAGGGAATCCTTGGTCTTGTGAACGTCCACCGAGAGCAACTGGCGGAAGCGCCGCGCCCCCGGGAATCCCTGCGCCAGGCCCAGGACGTGGCGGGTCACGTGGTGCATCGCGCCGCCTTCGGCGATGTGCCGCTCGATGTACGGGCGCATCCGCGCCAGGGCTTGCGCGCGGGTGATGGCCGGCTCTGGCGAGCCATACAGCGCGGCGTCCACCTGGGCCAGCAGGTAGGGGTTGTGGTAAGCCTCGCGGCCGAGCATCACGCCATCGAATACCTGAAGGTGCTCGCGGCATTCCTCCAGGGTCTTGATGCCGCCGTTGAGGACGATTTCCAGCTCCGAGAAGTCGCGCTTGAGCTGCGCGGCGATGTCGTAGCGCAGCGGCGGGATTTCGCGGTTTTCCTTGGGCGACAGGCCTTCGAGGATGGCGATGCGCGCGTGCACGGTGAAGCTGCGGCAGCCGGCGTCGCGCACCTGGCCGACGAAGTCGCAGAGCTCTTCGTAGCTGTCGCGGCCGTTGATGCCGATGCGGTGCTTGACCGTCACCGGGATCGATACCGCATCGCGCATGGCCTTCACGCAGTCCGCCACCAGCGCCGGGTGGCCCATCAGGCAGGCGCCGATCATGTTGTTCTGCACGCGGTCGCTGGGGCAGCCGACGTTCAGGTTCACTTCGTCGTAGCCGGCTTCTTCGGCCATCTTCGCCGCCGCGGCCAGGTCCGCCGGGTTGCTGCCGCCCAGTTGCAGCGCCAGCGGGTGCTCGCACTCGTCGTGGCGCAGGAAGCGCGCGGCGTCGCCGTGCAGAATGGCACCAGTGGTGACCATCTCCGTGTAGAGCAGGGCGTGGCTGGAAAGCTGGCGCAGGAAGAACCGACAGTGGCGATCGGTCCAGTCCATCATCGGCGCCACGGAGAAGCGGCGGGAGGGCTCGGGGCGGGTAGTGGCGGTCGGAGCGGCAGTGGTCATCGGTGCTTCGTATCTGGCTTCGCTTGGGGGCGCGAAATCGCTCGCGCCGCGGAAAGGGCGGAGATTTTACCGGGGTTGCCCGCTCCGCGCACGGAAACCGGCGGGCGGTCAGTCTTGGGCTTGATCTGGCCTGCCGGTCAGCATCGACGCAACTGCTACCCTCTGGGTTTCTGACAGAAGGATCTCACTCGATGAAACCCCTATTGCTGACGCTGCCGCTGATCCTGCTGGCCGCCTGTTCCTCGCCGGGCAAGCTGAAGGAGGATGCTCCGGCATTGCGGCTGGAGAGCGCCAAGTCGCCCTCGGTCTACATGACCTGCCTGTTGCCGAAATGGCAGGCAATCCGCTCGTCGTCGACGGTGAAGGAAATCCGCTTTGGCTACCGGCTACTGATGCCGGCCACATCGGGCGATAGCCCCGAGGCGTTGCTGGAGACCACGGCAGCGGACAAGGGCAGCGATGTGGTGCTCTATCGTCGCCATTCGCCGAGCCCGGACGATGCGATCAACCTGGCGGCGCGCAGTTGTCTGTAGCGACTCAAGCAGCGCCTCGTCTACCACTAAGGAACGATAGCCGCCGCGTGAAGCAGGCGGCCTAATGGCTCTGACAAGAATAATCGGGCTCCCCGCCAGCGTGCCTGCGCTGTGCAGCGGTAGGGCCCGCCAGAAGAGAGCTGCCGCCATGGATATCGCGCGTCCGCATATCGTCCTCATCCTTACCCTGCAGACTTGCGGCCTGGTGCTGCTGTTCATTGCCCAGGCGCTGGGCGGCTGGCCGCTGTCGTTGTGCCTGCTGCTGGCCGCGGTGCTGCTCTGGGGTCCATGGTTCGTTCCCGAGCGGGCGGCCCCGGCCGGTGCGCTGGCGGTGCTGCCGGATGTCGCTGAGCTGACCCGCGAGCTGTCCCAGGGCACCAGTCGCAATGCGCTGTCCGCCGCCGGGGTGTCCTTCTCGGTGCAGCGCCTGGTGGAGAAGCTGGAGTCCCAGGTGGTGGCGGCCGAGCAGATCGTCGGTAGCGCCGAGGTGATGATCCATACCGAGCGGGCTACTTCGAACCTGGCCCGCCAGGCGAAGGAAGCAGCCACGCTTGCCCGTGCCGGCAGCGATGCCGGGCGCAGCGAATTGCACGCCGCCATCGATTGCATGCGCCAACTGAGCCAGCGCGCCAGTGCCAGCCGCGCTCTGATCGAGACGCTGAATGCGCGCAGCGAGGACATCCAGCGCGTGACCCAGGTGATCCAGTCCATCGCCAGCCAGACCAACCTGCTGGCGCTCAATGCCGCCATCGAGGCGGCGCGCGCGGGCGAGCATGGCCGGGGCTTTGCGGTGGTTGCCGAGGAAGTGCGGGGCCTGGCCGGTCGTACTGCCGAGGCTACCGACGAAGTCGGGCAGATGATCGAGGACATCCAGCGCCAGACCGGCGAGGTGGTGGAGCAGATTCGCCAGCTCACCGATGACCTGGGCCTGGGTGTCAGCCAGGTGGAAAGCACTGGCCGACAGTTGCAGGACATCGCCGGGCTGGCCGCCACGGTGGAGACCCAGATCACCGAGATTGCCGAAGGCGCAGAGATCAACCGTAACCAGCTGGACAGCCTGTTCGCCGCCGTCGAGCAGGTGCGCGGTGACCTGCGTGCAAGCGACGAGCAGACGCACCGGCTGGCGGACGCGGCGGTGCAGCTGGAAACCCAGGCGGAGATGATCAGCGAGCGCCTGGCCGAAGTGGCGCTGGACGACTATCACCAGCGCATCTATGACCTTGCCCGCGCCGGTGCGCAGGCCATCGGTGCGCGTTTCGAGGCGGATATCGACACGGGCCGCATCGGGCCGGAGGACCTGTTCGACCGCGACTACCAGCCGATGCCGGGCACTAGGCCGCAGAAATTCCGTACGCGTTTCGACCGTTACACCGATGAAGTGCTGCCGCGCATCCAGGAAGACCTGCTGCAACGCCATGAAGGGCTGGTGTTCGCCATCGCCTGTACTGCCGAGGGCTACGTGCCGACGCACAACCAGGCTTTCAGCCATCCGCCGAGCGGCGACTTGCAGGTGGACATGCTCAAGAGCCGCAGCAAGCGCCTGTTCAACGACCGCACCGGGGTGCGCTGCGGCAGCCACAACCAGCCGATGCTGCTGCAGACCTACTGCCGTGATACCGGCGAGCTGATGCACGACCTCTCGGTGCCGATCTACGTGCGTGGTCGCCAGTGGGGTGGGCTGCGTTTGGGCTATCGTCCGGAAGCCTAAGTCCGACTACCCGTATGAAAGCCATTCTGTAGGAGCGAGCTTGCTCGCGAACCAAACCCCGATGCGGGGCTGTTCGCGAGCAAGGACTAGGTGTGATCTCTCGGTAGGTTGTTCATCCGGGGCTTACCCGGAAAACTGGAAGTGCGACCAACCAATCCTTCCAGGAGCCCCGAATGAACCTGCATAAACATGCCCGTCTTACACCGCGCGGTCGAGCCCTTTTAGTCCAGCGCATGCTTCAGGGGTTACGTGCTGAAGAGGCAGCGCAGGCGGCCGGTGTCAGCGTACGTACGGCCTACAAATGGCTTCGGCGTTACCGCGAAGAGGGAGAGGCCGGCATGATGGATCGCACTTCGCGCCCTCACGCCTGCCCCCATGCCACACCCGAGTCCCGGCTCGAAAGGCTGATTGAGCGGCGCAGCGCCCGTCAAACCTATCGGCAAATTGCCAACGAGTTAGGGCTGGCAGTCAGTACCATCGCTCGCCACCTCAAACGACTCGGACTCAATCGGCTCCCCGAGTTGGAGCCCGCTCCGCCGATCAGGCGTTATCAGTACGCTCAACCAGGTGATCTACTGCATCTGGATATCAAGAAGCTCGCACGCTTTTGGAGACCGGGACATCGAGTTACGGGAACCCGGCTGATGGGCTCTGACGGAGCGGGCTGGGAGTTTGTCCATGTCGCCATCGACGATGCCTCGCGCATCGCCTTCTCCAGCCTGCATGCTGATGAACGAGGTGGAAGTGCCTGTCGCGCTCTGCTCCAGGCTTTGCGCTACTACCGCTCGCTGAAGATTCGATTTACTCGGGTCATGACTGACAACGGTGCCTGCTACCGATCAGGTCTATTCCGCCGCCTATGCCGGCGTCTGGGCTTACGACATATCCGCACCAGACCCTACACCCCACGTACCAATGGCAAAGCTGAGCGCTTCATTCAAACCAGCTTGCGGGAGTGGGCCTACGCCCGTAGCTACGAGAGCTCTGAGCAGCGCGCCCAGCATCTGGCCCTCTGGCTACACCAATACAACTGGCACAGGCCTCACTCCAGTCTGCATTACTGCCCACCCATCAGCCGCATTCCACTGAACAACCTACTGGGTTTACACAACTAGGCGTCCCCCTCGGTCCTACTTGGAGCCGCAGAAATAAAAAAGCCGCGAAGGAGTTGGACGCGGCTTGGTGCGGGCGTCCGGGAGACGCCCGCGAAAGGGGCTCAGTGATGCCCGCAGAGGGCGTCGCGGCCTTGTTCGCCGAGGATGTTGAAGAGGATGTTCAGCACCACGGCCCAGATCGCGGTCATCGCGATGCCGCTGTGGGTGATTGGCTCCATCCACTGCGGCAGCGCAGCGAAGAAGTCCGGGCGCACCACCGGCACCATCCCCATGCCAATGCTCACCGCCACCAGCAGTTGGTTGCGGCGATCGACGATGTCCGCCTCATGGAGGATGCGGATGCCGCTGGCAGCGACCATGCCGAACATGGCGATGCCGGCACCGCCGAGTACCGCCGGTGGAATCGAGGCGACCAGGAAGGCAGCCTTGGGCAGCAGCGACAGGGCGATCAGGAACAGCGCGGCGGCAGCAGTGACATAGCGGCTGCGCACGCCGGTCATCTGCACCAGGCCGATGTTCTGGGCGAACGAGGAATGGGTGAAGGTATTCATGAAGCCGGCGATGAAGGATGCGCCGGCATCGCACAGCAGGCCGCGCCGCAGGCGGTTGGGGCAGATTTCGGTCTCGGTGATCTTGCCCAGGGCGAGGAACATGCCGGTGGATTCGACGAAGATGATCACCACCACCAGACACATCGAAAGCACTGGAGCCAGGTGGAATTCCGGGGCACCGAAATGCAGCGGCGTGACGATGTCGAACCACGGGCGTTGCTCGATGCCGTCCAGGCTGACCATGCCCATGCTGGCGCCGATGATGTAGCCCAGCAGCATGCCGATCAGCACCGAGACGTTGACCCAGAAGCCCTTCAGGAAGCGGTTGATCAGCAGGATCACTGCCAGCACGAAGGAGGACAGGGCGAGGTATTCGATGGCGCCGAAGTTGGCTGCTGCCTTGCCGCCGCCGGCCCAGTTGATCGCCACCGGGAACAGGCACATGCCGATGGAGGTGATCACGGTGCCGGTCACCAGCGGCGGGAAGAAGCGCACGATGCGGCTCATGAAGGGCGCGATGAGCATGCCGAAGAAGCCGGCGGCGATGGTCGCGCCGAAGATGCCGGTCATGCCGACGCCGGGCATTCCGGCCATGGCGACCATGCTGCCCACGGCAGCGAAGCTGGCGCCCATCATCACCGGCATGCGGATACCCACCGGGCCGATGCCCAGCGATTGCACCAGCGTGGCGATGCCGGCGACCAGCAGGTCGGCGTTGATCAGGAAGGCGATTTCTTCACGGGAGAGGCCGGCGGCCTGGCCGACGATCAGCGGGACGGCGACGGCGCCGCCATACATCAGGAGAACGTGCTGGAAGCCGACCAGCAGCAGCTGCAGCAAGGGCAAACGCTGGTCGACGGGCGAGCCGGTAGGGGAGCGCTCAGTTACCACGGACATGCAACACCTCGGTTTTTATTGTTGTCAGTCGCTGGTTGCCGGACGGGCACGACAACCGGGAAGTACTGGCCGATCTCACCCCCGGGGCCGAGCGGGTGAAGCGGTGCGGGACTTTATATCTTCGATGTGTATCGGGTTCAATGGTTTTTTGTATACAACTCGGCGGTCACGTTCTGTCTGTCTGGTGCTGCAGGGCTCTAGGCCGCGTGTTTCCTGGGCTTGGTGTTTTTGTAGCCATTGGTCGAGTGGACTACATTTTTTGTTTCAACGGGGGGTTGTGCGGGCGGGAAGCAATCGCGGACGGAGTCCGCTCCTACGCCAAGATCTGGCATTCGCGTAGGAGCGGACTCCGTCCGCGATCGGGTTCAGGTTCGCGCCGAAGGTGAGGCCACGCCTTTCGCGCGCATAAAAAAACCGCACCCGAAGGTGCGGTTTTCCTGGCCGTGCCGCAGGCTCAATTAACCTGGGCACCCCTGGAGATCCAGTCTCCAACGAGCTTGCGCTCTTCCGGGGTCATCTGGGTGATGTTGCCCAGCGGCATGACCTGCGAAGCCACGGCCTGCGCCTGGATGCGCGGGGCGAGCTGCTGGATCTGCTGCGGGGTGTCGAACATCACGCCGGCCGGCGCGGTGCTGAACAGATTGCTGGTCGGCTTGGCCGAGTGGCAGACGGCGCAGCGTTCCTGGATGACGTGATGGACCTTGTCGAAGCCTTCGGTCGAGCCCGCGGCGGTGGACGCCTGGGCCGGAGCGGCCTGAGCCTGCTGGGCGGCAGCGGCCTTGGCGGCTTCCTCATCCTTGGCGCGCTCGGCCGGGGTCTTGCCGCCAACGGCGGTTTCCGGCAGTGGCTGGTACTCGATCTTCTGAGCTTGCGCGGTGGAGGAGGAGGCATCGCTGGTCGGCCAGCTCGGGCCGGTGACGAAGGCCAGGGCGATCATGCCGACAGCGCCGGCGGGCAGCGCCCAGGCCATGCCGTTGCCATTGTGGCGGGTGTTGAAGTAGTGACGCACGATCACCGCCAGCGCCGCGATGCAGGTCAGGATCAGCCAGTTGTAGTGGCTGCCGTAGGTGCTCGGGAAGTGGTTGCTGATCATGATGAACAGCACCGGCAGGGTGAAGTAGTTGTTGTGGCGCGAACGCAGCAGGCCCTTGGCCGGCAGTACCGGGTCGGGCTCGCGACCTTCCTCGATGGCCTTAACCAGTGCGCGCTGGGCAGGCATGATCACGCGGAACACGTTGCCCACCATGATGGTGCCGATGATGGCGCCCACGTGCAGGTAGGCACCGCGACCGCTGAACACCTGGCTGAGCAGGTAGGCGGCGAGGACCAGCAGGCCGAACAGGATGGCGCCGAGCAGGGCGGGTTTCTTGCCCAGCGGGGAGTCGCACAGGGTGCTGTAGATGAACCAGCCGGCGATCAGCGAGCCGATGCCGATGGCCACGGCGGCGGCCGGGGCGAGGTCGCTGCCCGGTGCGATCAGGTACAGGGTCGGGTTCAGGTAGAACACGATGGTCAGCAGGCAGACGCCCGACATCCAGGTGGAGTAGGCCTCCCATTTGAACCAGTGCAGGTTGTCCGGCATTTTCGGCGGGGCGAGCTTGTACTTTTCCAGGTGGTAGATACCGCCACCATGGATCGCCCAGAGATCACCGGAGAGCCCTTCGCGCGGGTTGGCGCGGTTGAGGTTGTTCTCCAGCCAGACGAAGTAGAACGAAGCGCCGATCCAGGCAATGCCCACAATCATGTGGACCCAGCGGACCAGCAGGTTCAGCCATTCGATGAGATGTGCTTCCACAGTTTTTTACCTCTTGCCCGGGTGCCGCCGTCGCGGCAGGCGGGCCTCTCTTATTAGTTTGCTTGGGGGTCGAGGAGGAGCTGTTCGTCCTCGGTGAAGAAATGCTCGTCGCAGTTGTTGCCAGAACCGCTGCGATCGACCACCAGGAAGTCATCCCGCTTTTCGATCGTCAGCACCGGGTGGTGCCAGACGCCGCGGTGGTAATTGACGCCCTGCTTGCCGTTGGACAGGAAAGCGCGGACGAGGCCCGATACAGGTACATCGCCAAGGGGCGCGACCACGATCAGAAAGGGGTTGCCGAGCAGCGGAATGAACGCCTGACTGCCCTGCGGGTGACGTTCCAGCATGCGGATGCGCAAGGGCATCTCCAGTGATTCGGCGCTGAAGATGCTGATGATCGCCTTGTCATCGGGCTGCGCCGTTTCGACGGTGGCGAGCTTGTGATAACGGCGGGTGGAGCCGTTGTTGATCATGAAGAAATCACTGCCTTCGGTTTCGATGACATCACCGAATGGGGCGAAGGCTTCCTTGGTCAACGGCTCGATCTTCAGGGTACGCATGGCTGGTCTTCTTATTTCGTTGTTCGCATGGACCCCTTCCAGTGGGAAGGGGGGTGAAGGTCCGCTGGCTCAGAGTTGCTGCAGGCGGAACATCGCGATCTTGTTGATCTCCGCCAGGGCAGTCTGGAATTCCTGCTCCGGCGTGTTGTGGATGCGCTCTTCGAACGCGGCCAGGATCTGGTGGCGGTTGCTGCCCTTCACTGCCTTGATGAAGGGGAAGCCGAACTTGGCCTTGTACGCGTCGTTGAGTTCGGTGAAGCGGGCGAACTCTTCGGCGGTGCAATCCTGGATGCCGGCGCCGGCCTGTTCGGCGGTGCTGGAGGCGGTCAGCTCGCCACGCACGGCGGCCTTGCCAGCGAGGTCCGGGTGAGCGTTGATCAGGGCCAGCTGTGCGTCGTGGCTGGCGGACAGGAGGATGTCGGCCATGCGCTGCTGCAGCAGTTCGATGTCGTTCAGGCTGTCGTCGACGCCGAGGTCATAGGCCTTCTCGGCGACCCACGGGGAGTGCTCGTAGATGTCGGCGAAGGCGGCGACGAAGGTGGCGCGGTCGAGGCTGGCCGGGGTGAGGGTCTGGAAGCGGCTCATGCCGGGTTCTCCTGCGCTTTGAACGGGTGGTTCTCGTGCCAGTGCTTGGCGATGTCGACGCGGCGGGTGATCCACACCTTCTCGTGACCTTTAACGTACTGGATGAAGCGCTCCAGCGAGGCCATACGCGCCGGACGGCCCAGCAGGCGGCAGTGCATGCCGATGGAGAGCATCTTCGGCGCGCCCTCGGCACCTTCGGCGTAGAGCACGTCAAAGGCATCCTTGAGGTATTCGAAGAAGTCGTCGCCCTTGTTGAAGCCCTGCACCTGGGTGAAGCGCATGTCGTTGGTGTCCAGGGTGTAGGGGATCACCAGGTGAGGCTTCTCGGCGGTGCTCGCCGGGTCCCAGTAGGGCAGGTCGTCGTCGTAGGTGTCGGAATCGTAGAGGAAGTTGCCGTCTTCGCGGACGA
Source organism: Pseudomonas multiresinivorans (assembly GCF_012971725.1). Classification (NCBI taxonomy): domain Bacteria; kingdom Pseudomonadati; phylum Pseudomonadota; class Gammaproteobacteria; order Pseudomonadales; family Pseudomonadaceae; genus Pseudomonas; species Pseudomonas multiresinivorans. The sequence continues at coordinate 4,243,763 of NZ_CP048833.1, read as the reverse complement.
TGCGGCGGGTGTTCGGGCCCAGGCGGCCGGTGTACCAGCCCTGCGGGCGCTGGCCGGTCAGCTCGGTGAGGATGCGCACGGCTTCGAACATGTGTTCGCGTTCCTGCGCCTCGTCCATGTACTGGTAGTCGATCCAGCGGTAGCCGTGGCTGCAGATCTCGTGGCCGTCGGCGACCATCTGGCGGATCGCTTCCGGGTGGCGCTGGGCGGCCATGGCCACGGCGAACACGGTCAGCGGCAGGTCGTACTTCCTGAACAGCTTGAGCAGGCGCCACACGCCGGCGCGGCTGCCGTACTCGTACAGCGATTCCATGCACATGTTGCGCTCGCCCTTGAGCGGCTGGGCGGCGACCATCTCGGAAAGGAAGGCTTCGGATTCGGCATCCCCGTGCAGGATGTTGCGCTCGCCGCCTTCCTCATAGTTAAGGACGAAGGAAAGCGCGATGCGGGCGTCGTTCGGCCAGTGCGGGTGGGGAATGTTGTTGCCGTAGCCGATCAGGTCGCGTGGGTAGTCAGCGCTCACTGCAGTGTTCCTTCTTGTGGTTGGCGGTCGGCGCCGGGTCGGTAGACCGTGCGCTGCCGTGATGGGTGCATTGTATACAAAATGTTTGGTGGTCTGTAAATACAATCCGCGCAACGGTCGTTTCAATCCATCGGCTTCCCCCGCGGTGGCTGCGAATGCGCTGGATGCCGCGCAATGGTGCGGTCTGCGCCCGATGGTTGGCTGCTTCTGCACGTGGGTACAGGTTCGGGAAAAGCTGCTTTTTGCGGTGATGGAACACTTTTTTGTATACAATTGATCGTGCCGCTGGGTATATTCGGTCCGACCAAAAGCACTCGCGCGCTGTTCAATGGAGCAGCGCGCCGATATCGATCAACAAGACAGAGGAGGAAGGTGTCCGCCGGCGCCGCCGCCAGACACCGATAGCCCATGGGACGCTTGACCACTCACGTACTGGATTCCGCCCACGGCTGCCCGGGCCATGGCATCAAGATCGAACTGTTCCGTGTCGAGGGCCAGCAGCTGGAGCTGATCGCCACCCGCGTGACCAACGATGACGGTCGCTGTGACGAGCCGCTGTTGCAGGGCGAGGATTTCCGCGCCGGCGTCTACCAGCTGCTGTTCAATGCCGGCGACTACTACCGCGCCCGTGGCGTGGAGCTGCCCCAGCCGGCGTTCCTCGACCAGGTTGTGCTGCGCTTCGGCATTGCCTCGGAAAGCGACCACTACCATGTGCCGCTGCTGATTTCCCCCTACAGCTATTCCACCTATCGCGGCAGCTAGTCCCCGCCCGTAGGTCTTCCCCCGGACTCTTCGTGGAGTCTTCCTCGGCCCGCCCACACTGCGGGCTTTTTTTTGCCCGTCATTCAGCAATTTGCATGGGTTTTATGGGCGCAAACGCGGTAGTTGGACTAGAAGGAGAGATACCGAATTCGTGAGAAGTGGCATGAGCAGAATCCTGATCGTCGATGAACAACCGGTTACCCGCCATGCGCTGCGCCTGATGATGGAGGCGGACCGGCACGAGGTGGTCGGCGAGGCGGACAACGGCCCCGATGCGTTGCACCAGGCGCGCCTGTGCAAGCCGGACCTGATGATCCTCGAACTGTCGATTCCGCGGCTGGGCGGCCTGGAGGTGCTGCAGCGTCTGGTAGCCCAGGAGTCGCCGGTCAAGGTGCTGGTGCTCACTTCCCAGGACTCCGAGTATTTCGCCGGCCGCTGCCTGACCGCCGGTGCTGCCGGCTTCGTCAGCAAGCAGGAGGACCCGCAGGCCGTGCGCGAGGCGGTGCGAGCCATCGCCCAGGGACACAGCTACTTCCCCAGCCACGCCCTGGGCAGCGTGAACGCCGCGGAGGAGGCGGGGCACGGCGGCCTGCTCAAGGACCTCTCGGTGCGCGAACTGAGCGTGCTGCAACTGCTGGCCCAGGGCCTGAGCAACATCGCCATCGCCGATCAGCTGGCCATCAGCGACAAGACCGTGAGCACCTACAAGGTGCGCCTGATGCAGAAGCTGCACGCCAAGTCGCTGGTGGAGCTGATCGATATCGGCCGGCGGCACGGGCTGGTGGAGGGCGGGGTCAAGGATGATGCGGAATCGGCGGCGCATGCTGTCGATGAGGAAGATCGCTTCGAACTCGATCTGTTGCGCAGCATGCTCGAAGCGCTGCCGCATCCGATCAGCCTGCGCGGGCTGGACGGCCGCATCCGCTACTGCAACAAGGCCGCCTACACCATTCCCGGCAAGACCCGCGAGGAGATCATCGGCAGCACCTTGGCCGACCTTGGCATCTTCGCCAGCAGCCATGAGGGCTCGATGCTGGCGGCGAAGCTGTCCGAGACCATCGCCCGTGGTGAGCCGGCGGACCAGGACATCGAGTTCCACACCAACAAGGACCGTCGGGTCGTGCATTTCTGGGCGCGGCCTTACCACAACAGCCGCGGCGAGCTGGTGGGCGCTATCACCGGGGCGGTGGACATCACCCAGCGCGACGACCTGATCCGCGTGCTGCGCCATACCAATGCCCGGGTCGAATCCATCAGTCGCGACAAGAGCCAGTTCCTTGCCAGCATGGGCAGTGAGTTGCAGGGGCCGCTGCAGAGCCTGCTGGCGATGATCGATCTGGCCCTCAACCAGAATGACCCCGAGCGTCGGCGCGAACCGCTGGGCGTGGCGCGCTCGCTGGCGCAGAACGTGCTGCACGTCCTCGATGACTTGCAGATGCTCAGCCGAGCGGAATCCGGTCGCCTGCAACTGAACCCGGAAGCAATCGACCTGCGCAAGATGCTCGACCGCAAGCTGGAGAAACTGCGCGAACCTGCCGCTGCCAAAGGGCTTGAGGTGGAAACCGATTTCGACCTGGCGCTGCAGACTCTCGTCTGGTGCGACCCACAACCCTTGCGGCTGGTGCTGGATAACCTGCTGGGCAATGCCGTCAGGTTCACCGAGCGTGGGCGGATCCTCGTGCGCCTTCAGGCACGGGGCCGGGGGCAGGGCATGGTGGGTGTGCAGATCGACGTGGCCGACACCGGCCCTGGCATTGCGCAGGAAGATCAGGGGGCGCTGTTCGACCCGTTCAGCCAGCCTCTGGACAATCAGCAGATACTTCGGGGCGGCAGCGGCCTTGGCCTGGCGCTTTCGCGCAGCCTGGTCGCGGCGCTTGGCGGGGAGTTGCTGATGAGCAGCCGTCCGGGCGTCGGCAGCGAGTTCACTGTCCACCTCGAACTTCCCAGCGCGGAAGATTGACGCGAAGAGCCTGGGCGAACTGACCCGGCCTCAATGAAAACCCCGGCAATTGCCGGGGTTTTCATGTTTCTCGCCGAAGCAATGACTCAGAGGAAGACGAACTTCGCCACGAAGATCGCACACAGGGCGTACAGGCTGATGGTCACGTCCTTGTGGCGGCCGGTGAAGACCTTCATCGCCACGTAGGTCACGAAGCCCAGCGCGATGCCGTCGGCGACCGAGAAGGTCAGCGGCATCATGATCACGGTGACGATCGCCGGAATGGTCTCGGTGTGCTCGTTCCAGTCGATGTGGGCCATGCCGCCCATCATCAGCATCGCCACATAGATCAGCGCGCCGGCGGTGGCGTAGGCGGGGATCATGCCGGCCAGCGGGGCGAAGAACATCGCCGCGACGAACAGCACGCCGACCACCACGGCAGTCAGGCCGGTACGGCCACCGGCGGCGACACCGGCGGCACTCTCAACGTAGCTGGTCACAGGCGGTACGCCGAGCACGGCGCCGAATGCGCTGGAGGTGCTGTCGGCCTTCATTGCCTTGGACAGGTTCTCGATGCGACCGTCCTCGCGTACCAGCTGCGCGCGTTGCGCGACGCCCATCAGGGTGCCGGCGGTGTCGAACATGTGCACGAAGAGGAAGGCCAGGATCACGCTGATCATGGTCACGTTGAACGCACCGGAGATATCCATCGCCAGGAAGGTCGGCGCCAGGCTCGGCGGCATGGAGAACACGCCGCCGAACTTGACGATACCCAGGGCGATACCGGCCACGGTGACGGTGAGGATGCTGATCAGGATGCCGCCGAACACGCGGCGGTATTCCAGCACCGCGATCATCAGGAAGCAGATGGCGGCGAGCAGCGGGCCGGGGCTGGTCAGGTCACCCAGGTGAACCAGGGTGGCGGGGCTGGCAACCACGATGCCGGCGGTCTTCAGGCCGATCAGCCCGAGGAACAGGCCGACGCCGGCGCCCATGGCGAAGCGCAGGCTGACCGGGATGCTGTTGAGCAGCCATTCGCGAATGCGCGAGAAGGTCAGGATCATGAACATGATGCCGGAGATGAACACCGCGCCCAGCGCGATCTCCCAGCTGTAGTTCATGGTCTTGACCACGGTGTAGGTGAAGAAGGCGTTGAGGCCCATGCCCGGCGCCAGGCCCACCGGCCAGTTGGCATACAGGCCCATGAGGAAGCAGCCCAGCGCGGCGGCCAGGCAGGTAGCCACGAAGGCGGCACCGTGATCGATGCCGGCGTCGGCCATGATGTTGGGGTTGACGAAGATGATGTACGCCATGGTGATGAAGGTCGTGAGACCCGCGGCGAGTTCGGTCTTCACGGTGGTGCCATGCTGGCTCAGCTTGAACAGGCGTTCGAGCAGGCCGGTGGCGGGGGGACTGGATGCAAAGGCTTGTTGTTCTTGTTTGGTGCTTTCCACAGCGGTACTCCTCAACGCTCTTGTTGTTGGTCCCTTGCCGTCGGCTGGTTCACCTGCGTCCCTTGCGCTAACGGAAAGAGTTGTGAGGGTGTGAATGTTGACCTTTGGGTCAGGAAGTCACGCCGCGATTATGCAGTTGTGTACAAAAAGTTCAAATAATGTTTAGTGTCTTGCTGAAAGATTTTTACAAGCAAAGCGTCGGAATGGTCGCAGGTTGGCCTTCGCCAAGCTCCTGTGCCGCGCGGCCTTGGGGTTGGCGGCGAGTCGCTCATGACGGCTGCACGATAGTGGCCACTTTGTGTACACTGTGCGCCATGCCTGGCCCGCGGCCAGCTTCACTCCCGCCCCACGGATTTCGCGCCGGTTCGCACCGGCTGAGCAGGGTTCGACTCCGATGACCGACCAGTTGCAACAGATCAGGAAGCAGCCGCGCAATGGCAAGGCGCGCAGCGGCACTCAGGACGAGATCGTCTACGCGCATATCTTCGATGCCATCCTCGAACAGCGCCTGGCTCCCGGCACCAAGCTGAGCGAAGAAGCCCTGGGCGAAATCTTCGGTGTCAGCCGCACCATCATCCGCCGCGCCCTGTCGCGCCTGGCTCACGAGCAGGTCGTGCTGCTGCGCCCGAACCGCGGTGCGGTGGTGGCCAGCCCGAGCATCGACGAAGCCCGGCAGATCCTCTTCGCCCGCCGCACCGTCGAGCGCGCGATCACCGAGCTGGCCGTGGACAACGCCAGCGGCGAAACCCTGGCCGAGCTGCGTGACATGGTGAAGCAGGAGCAATCCAGCTTCGCCCGTGGTGACCGTGGCGCCGGTATCCGCCTTTCCGGCGAATTCCACCTCAAGCTCGCCGAGATGGCGAAGAACGCCCCTCTGGTGGTGTTCCAGCGCAGCCTGGTCTCACAGACCTCGCTGATCATCGCCCAGTACGAAAGCGGTGGCCGCTCGCACTGCTCGTTCGACGAGCACAACGAAATCCTCGACGCCATCGAGAAGGGCGACAAGGAAAAGGCCGTGACCCTGATGATGCACCACATGGCGCACATCGACGACAAGCTGAACCTGGATGTGGACGGCGCCTCCGGCGACCTGCATGCGGTGTTCTCGCACCTGCTGGCCGGCAAGAAGAAGCCGCGCCGCAGCAAGGCCGACGCCGACTCGGCGGCCTGATCGCCGAGCCAGAAAAAAGCCCCGCATCTGCGGGGCTTTTTCGTTTCTGCACGGGGGCTTTTCGTATTTGTCCTGGCGCGGAGTGCTTTTCGTAGGAGCGAGCTTGCTCGCGAACCTGCCACGCGCCGGAGACTCAAGGTGCGATGCGTTCGCGAGCAAGCTCGCTCCTACAGGTTCTGGGCGCTTTCCTCGGCCTGCTGCCAGCCGCCACCCAGTGACTTGTAGAGCAGCACGAGGGTGGTCGCCACGGCTTCGCGGCCGCGCACCTGCTGTTCCTCGGTGGCCAGCAGTTCGCGCTGCGCGCTGAGCACGTTGAGGAAGTCCACGGCGCCAGCCTTGTACTGCTCGCGGGCGTTGGCCAGGGCGGTGCGGCCATGTTCGGCAGCGGTGTCCAGGCTGGCCAGGCGGCGCTGGTCGGCGGCGTAGTCGGTGAGCGCGTCGTCCACTTCCCTCCAGGCATTGAGCACGGTGCGCCGGTAGGCGATGGCCGATTCCTGCTGCTGCGCCTCGCGCAGCGCAAGCATACCCTTCAGCCGGCCGCCCTCGAAGATCGGCAACGACAGGCTCGGGCCTATGCCAAAGGCGCGGCTGTTCCAGTCGCCGAAGTTGGACAACTGCAATGCCTGGAAGCCGAAGCTGCCATTGAGGCTGATACGCGGGTAGAAATCCGCCTTGGCCACGCCGATGCTGGCGGTGGCAGCGTGCAACGTTGCCTCGGCACGGCGGATATCCGGGCGGCGCTGGGCCAGTTCCGAGGGCAGGCCGACTGGCACGCCGCGCGGTGGCTGCGGCACCGGCTTGGCCTGCGCGAGTTCAGCTTGCAGGGCGCCGGGAGCTTCGCCGAGCAGGTAGCCCAGGGCGTTGATCAGTCGCGCCTGGCGCTTCTGGCTGTCGGGCAGGCGAGCTTCGATGCTGGCCACCTGGGTCAGCGCTTCGGCCACGTCCAACTCGGTGGCGACGCCGTCGGCACGGCGCATGCGAGTGAGGTCCAGGCTGCGCTGGGCGATCTCGAGGTTGCTGCGGATGATCGCTTCCAGATCCTGCTCGGTGCGCAGTTGCAGGTAGTTGCGCGCAGTTTCGGCGAGGACCGAGACCAGCACGTCGCGGCGGCTTTCCTCCGTCGCCTGCACGTTGGCGTCGGCGGCCTCCAGCTCGCGGCGCACTCGGCCCCAGAAGTCCAGCTCCCAGGACAGATCGAAGCCGCCATCGAGCTGGTTGAAGTTGTCCTTGCCCGCTTTGCCGGACGGGTCGCTCAGGCCGACCTCGCTGTTGCGCTTGCGCTGGTAGCCCAGGTCCGCGCCGACGTTGGGCACGGCATCGCCGCCTAGTGCCTGGCGGATCGCCCGGCTCTGCTGCAGGCGTGCATCGGCTTCGCGCAGGTCGAGGTTGGCATTCGCTACGCGGCGTTGCAGGTCATCCAGTTGCGGGTCGCCCAACAGGGTCCACCACTGCGCTTCCAGCGGGGCGTTGAGCGTCCGGCTCGGCGTGTTGCCGCGCTGGGCGGTCCAGCCCACCGAGTCGGCATCTTTCGGGCGTTGGAAATCCGGGCCCACACTGCAGGCGCCGAGCGCGAGCAGGGCCAGAAACAGAGGCGTGCGGGCGGCGATCATTGCACGGCCACCTTCTGCTCACCGTCGGCGTGTTTGCCGGTGTCGATCCGCGCAATCACCGACATGCCTACGCGCAGCCTGTCGCGCAGCGGCTGGTCGGCGTCGAGGACGATCTTCACCGGGATGCGCTGGACGATCTTGGTGAAGTTGCCCGTGGCGTTGTCCGGGGCGATGGGCGCGAAGCTCAGGCCGGTGGCCGGGGCGATGCTGTCGACGTGGCCGCGCAGTTTCTCGCCAGGAAAGGTGTCGATGCTGATCTCGACCATCTGGCCGGGCTGCACGTCGGTGAGCTGGGTTTCCTGGAAGTTGCCGACCACATAGGCGTCCTGCAGCGGCACCACCGCCAGCAATGCATTGCCCGGCGTGGTGTAGGCGCCCACGCGCACGGCGCGGCGGCCGACCATGCCGTCGAAGGGGGCGCGGATTTCGGTGTACGACAGGTTGAGTTGCGCCTGCTGCAACTGCGCCTGCCCGCGCTTCAGCGCGCCGAGGGCTTCGGCCTGCTGCGCCAGTAGTACGTCGAGTTGCTTGCGAGCGGCGAGGGCGGCGGCCTTGTTCTTGTCCAGCACGGCCTTCGCCGAGTCGACGTGCGAGCGCGCCTGCTGGGCGTTCTGCAAGGTGCCGGCGCCCTGAGTGGCGAGGTGCTGGTAGCGGTTGAGTTCCTGTGTGGCGAAGGTCAGCGCGGCCTGGTCGGCTTGCACCTGGGCGGCGGACTGGGCGATCACTGCCTGCTGGCGTTCGAGGTCGGCGGCGACGTGGTGATGACGCGCCTCGGCGGCCAGCACGTCGGCTTCGGCGGCATCCAGCGCGGCGCGGTAGTCGCGGGCGTCGATGCGCGCCAGGACCTGCCCGGCCTTCACCGACTGGTTGTCTTCCACCAGCACTTCCTCGATGAAGCCGGCGACTTTCGGCGCCACCAGGGTGAAGTCCGCGTGGATGTAGGCGTCGTCCGTGCTCTGCTCACGGCTCGGGCCGAGCAGGCGCAGCAGCAGGTAGACGACAAGGGCGAGCAGCAGCACGGCAACCAGGGCCAGACTGCCGCGACGGGAGCTGAGTTTCGACATGGGCAGACCTTTGAATCAGTGGTTGGGGATGACGGGGCGCGGCGGATAGACCCGCAGCGGCATCAGCGGAATCAGAACGAGCAGGGCGGCGGCCAGCCAGGACATCGCCAGCAACGTGTCGGAGGCGGCGAGCACGCCGGCCTGGCCGCGCACCTGGCCGGCCAGGCGGCCGACGTTTTCGGCGCCGCCCAGTTGCTCCAGGCGCAGGCCGAGGGCCTGCTGGGCGTTGCCCAGATGGTCGACCAGGCGATTGGAGTGGTAGTGCTCGCGCCAGGTCATCAGGAACGACACGATGGCGCTACCCAGCACCGCGGAGAAGCCGCGCACGCTGTTGAACCAGGCCGAGGCGAACGGTCCTTCGATGGGCGCAACGACGCTGGTGGCGGACATCAGTAGCGGCACCACGGCCATCGGCTGGCCGATGATCTGCAACGCCAGCAGGGCGTAGAAGTTCTCCCGCGTCCACTCGCTGGTGAGCTGGCTCATGCCGAAGGCCGAGAGCCCGCACAGGCTGATGCCGATGGCCAGCACCCAGCGGCAATCCACCCGCGGGATGTTGCACAGTGCAGCGATCAGCGGCAGCGAGACCAGTTGCGGCAGCGCTACCAGCAGTGCCATGGGCGCCGATTGCAGCGGGCGATAACCGTGGGCGGAGGCGAGGTAGGACGCCGGCACGCCGGAGCACGCGCCGAGCACCACCAGCACGCCGGCGAGGGTGATCAGCGAGTGGGTGAAGTTGCGCCGCTTGAGGATGTCCAGGCGGAAGAACGGCAGCGGATGCGTCCACTCGTTGACGAAGAACGCCACCAGCAGCCCGGCGCCGCCGATCACCAGCAGGGTGATCAGGTCCGACTCGAACCAGTTCAGGCGCTCGCCCTGCAGCAGACCGATCACCAGCATCAGGATGCCCGGCAGGCCGAGTGCGAGGCCGATGGTGTCGAACTGGCGCAAGCGCTCCAGGCGTAGTGGGTCCTGCGGGATGCCCCAGGCGACGGCGGCCAGCGCCACGGCGCAGAGCGGGATGACCTGCCAGAACACCCACTGCCAGCCGACGAACTCGGTCCACAGCGCGGCCAGCGGCATGCCCAGGTTGGGCGCGAAGGTGGCGGTCAGCGCATAGGCGCCCAGGCCGTAGAGCTTGACGCCCGGCGGCAGGAAGCGCAGCGCCACGGTCATCAGCATCGGCGGCATGCAGCCGCCGGCGAAGCCTTGCAGCAGGCGCAACAGGTAGAGCGTCTCGACGTTCGGCGCGAACGGGCAGAGCAGCGCGAGCAGGGCAAAGCAGGCGATGGCGCCGAGGGTGAAGCGGCGCAGCGACACGGTGACCGAGAACCAGGGCGCGAAGGCCATGGCGGCGACCTGCGCCGCCGAATAGAGGGCGAGCAGCCAGGTGCCTTCGTCATGGCCGATGGACAGCGCGCCGCGCACGTCGGTCATGGCCAGGTCGGTGACCTTCTCGTTGAGCCCGGCGCTGAGGGAGGCGATCAGCACGCCGAGCATGCCGACCACGATGCGCAGGCCGAACGGCTGGGGGGCGGCTGGCGTGACGGGCTTGGCCGGTTGCGGACTGGCGGCGGAAATCGGGGCGAGCGCGGTCATGGCCGGCCTCCGCGGGGGTGGCCGATGCCGCCGCCGGTAGGCGGTGATGTGCAAGGCATAGGAATCAACTCGGGTATTTGCGACCGAGTCTAGGGAAGGTCGATAGCTGTGGAAATTGAAATGATTGCAGCTAATCAGTGCGTATGGCGCACTGGTCGCGCAATCAGCTCAGCAGGCCGGAGCTCTCGCGCAATTCGATGCACACACGCTTCACCGTCTGCCGCAGCCAGCTGTGTGCGGGGTCGTTGTCGAAGCGCGGGTGCCAGGCCTGGAGGATCACCACGGATTTCAGCGGCAGCGGGATGTCGAACTGGCGCAGGGCGAAGCCCAGGCGGTCGAGGCGCCACAGCGAATGCTCGGCGATGGGCAGTACCAGGTCGGATTCCAGCAGGGCGAAGATCGAGGAGTGGAAGGTCGGCGCGGTGAGGCGGATTTCGCGGCGCAGGCCGAGGTTCGCCAGTTCCTCGTCGATTGGCCCGATGGCTCGGCCGCGGCGGGACACGCTGATCTGCGGAAACGAAGCGAAGCGCTCCGGGGTGATCTCGTCATCGAAGATCGGGTGGTCGCGCCGCGCCAGGCCGACGAAGTTGGTGGTGAACAGCGTCTGCGTGCGGATTTCCGGCTCCAGCGTCGAGGTGGCGCCAATGTAGAGGTCGATGCGGTTCTGCCGCAGGGCTTCGTCGTCGAAGTCGGCTTCGGGAGCGATGCGCAGGCTGCAGCGCGGCGCTTCTTCCTTCATCACCGCCAGCATGCGCGAGGCAAAGCCGCCCACCAGTACGTTGTTGGAGCGCAGCACGAAGCAGCGCTCGAGCTGGTCCATGCGCAGGTTTTCCTTGGCATTGAACAGGCGCATGGCGTGTTCCACCAGGTCGCTGACTTCCTCGCGCAACTGCAGTGCGCGCGGCGTCGGCACCAGGTTGCGCCCGGCACGGACCATGATCGGGTCGCCGACCGCTTCGCGGATGCGCGACAGGGTGCGGCTCATCGCCGGCGGGCTGAGGTGCATGCGCCGCGCGGCGCCGACCACGCTGCCTTCTTCCAGCAGGATGTTGAGGGCGACCAGCAGGTTGAGATCGGGCAGGGCCATGGTGACTCCGAAGGTTTGGCACGTTGCCATTCATGTTCCATTGTGACGGGCTAGATGGGCAAGCGTGCGTTTGACGCAATGGTTCATTACGTTTTTCGTGCCTTTACGGTGCGCGCCCTGGCCCGAAGAATGGCGGCGGATTTCGTTTCATGAAGGAGAAAGGCATGTTCAAGCGGATTCTTCTGGCCATCGACGGCGCGGCGCAGTCGCCGAGGATCATTGCCAGTGCCGCCGAGTTGGCGCGGTGCAGTGATGCGCTGGTGCATGTGGTATGCGCCGTGGACCGCGCTTTCGCCATGCCGCGCCAGGATGCGCTGGAGTACCCGCCGGCGGAGCAGGAGCAGCACGAGGCCCAGGCGCTGGTGGATGACGCCGTGGTGCAGTTGCAGCCGTGTGTGGCGACGGGAGCGGTGGTGGCCGGTGATCCTGCGCGGGCGATCCTGCGCGAGGCGGAGCGGCTGGAGTGCGACCTCATCGTGATCGGGCACCGGCATCTGGGGCGCATCGAACGGCTGCTGGACCCATCGGTGGGGCAGCGGGTGATCGAGCGGGCGCCGTGCCCGGTGTTGGTCGAGGTGAGGGAGTAGCGTGCCTGTTGGCTCGGTGTCGTGCGGTTCGCGAGCAAGCTCGCTCCTACAGGTTCGTACTGATGCGCTCTTCGTAGGAGCGAGCTTGCTCGCGAACCCAGGTTGGCACCGTCGCGTTGCCGGGAATCGATCGCGGACGGAGTCCGCTCCTACGCACGCAGGGAAGCCTGGCACCGAAATAGCGGCGCCACGCATCGTGGAAAGAAAAGCGGCCCCGGCGCCGGGTTGGTCCTGAGCGAGGACCCGGCGCCGAAGCCGTAAGGGGTCAACCGCGGCGATGCACGTTGCGGCCGTGCGCGAAGGTTTCCTTCACGGTACGGTCGTCGCCGAGGATGACCAGTGCGAAGAGTTTCTCCTCCAGGGTTTTCGCCTGCTGCAGGCGGTAGTCCAGCAGCGGGGTGGCCTTGTAGTCGAGGACCACGAAGTCGGCCTCGTTGCCCTGGGCGAAGCTGCCGACCTTGTCTTCCAGCTCCAGTGCGCGGGCGCCACCGAGAGTGGCCAGGTACAGCGACTTGAACGGGTCGAGCTTGATGCCCTGCAGCTGCATGACCTTGTAGGCCTCGTTCAGCGATTGCAGCTGGGAGAAGCTGGTGCCGGCGCCGACGTCGGTGCCCAGGCCGACTTTCACCTTGTGCTTCTCCAGCTTCGCCAGGTCGAACAGGCCGCTGCCGAGGAACAGGTTGGAGGTCGGGCAGAAGGCCACGGACGAGCCGGTTTCCGACAGGCGCTGGCACTCGCCGTCGCACAGGTGCACACCGTGGGCGAATACCGAGCGCGGGCCGAGCAGGCCGTGGTGGTCGTAGACGTCCAGATAGCCCTTGCGCTCCGGGAACAGCTCCTTGACCCACTCGATTTCCTTGAGGTTTTCCGACAGGTGCGTGTGCAGGTACACGCCCGGGAACTCCTTGAGCAGGCGGCCAGCGGCGTCGAGCTGTTCCGGGGTGCTGGTCGGGGCGAAGCGCGGGGTCACCGCGTAGAGCAGGCGGCCCTTGCCGTGCCAGCGCTCGATCAGCGCCTTGCTGTCGGTGTAGCTGCTTTCGGCGGTATCGGTCAGGTAGTCCGGGGCATTGCGGTCCATCATCACCTTACCGGCGATCAGGCGCAGGTCGAGCTTCTCGGCGGCGTCGAACAGGGCGTCCACCGACTGCGGGTGCACGGTACCGAACACCAGCGCGGTGGTGGTGCCGGCGCGCAGCAGTTCCTTGAGGAAGATGCCGGCGACATCGGCGGCGTGGGCCGGGTCGGCGAACTGCTTCTCGGTGGGGAAGGTGTAGGTGTTCAGCCAGTCCAGCAGTTGCTCGCCGTAGGAGGCGATCATGCCGGTCTGCGGGTAGTGGATGTGGGTGTCGATGAAGCCGGGGGTGATCAGCGCGTCGCGGTACTCGACCACTTCCACGCCGCCCAGTTGCGGCAGCAGCTCGGCGGCGTGGCCGAGGCGGGCGACCTTGCCGTCTTCCACCAGCAGGATGCCGTCCTCGAAATACTGGTAGGACTGCTCCACGCCGACTTCGGCCGGGTCGGCGACGCTGTGCAGGATGCTGGCGCGGTAGGCTTTGGCTTGAGTGCTCATCAATCTCTCGCAAATCGAAAAATATCGCGTCTTTGGACGCTGTTCGATGGGTATCGCTTCGCTCCACCCATCCTACGGAACGCTGGGTCTTTTTTTGTAGGATGGGTGGAGCGCAGCGATACCCATCACACGTGGCCGGCAATCGGGCTATCAGGCGCCGCTTTCGGCGGTGCGCGCGCGGCGGCTGTTGGGTAACAGTTTGGCCACGGTGTTCTCGCCCTTGCCGGTCTCCTGACCGAAGGTGGCGTTGTAGGTGGCGATGACTTCGCCGGCAATGGACACGGCGATCTCAACCGGCAGCTTGCCCTTCACTTCGCTGATGCCCATGGGGCAGCGCATGCGCTGCACTGTGTCGGCGGCGAAACCGCGGTCGCGCAGGCGGTGTTCGAACTTGGCGCGCTTGGTGTCCGAGCCGATCAGGCCGAAGTAGGTGAAGTCGTTGCGCTCGAGGATCTTCGCGGTCAGCTCCAGGTCCAGGGCGTGGTTGTGGGTCATGACGATGAAGTAGCTACCAGCGGGCATTTCGTCGATCTCGTCGATCACATCCTCGTTGATCGCGCGGGTGACGCCCTCAGGGATGTAGTCGGGAAACTCGGTTTCCCGCGAGTCGATCCAGCGCACCTTGCACGGCAGGCTGGCAAGCAGCGGTACCAGGGCGCGGCCGACATGGCCGGCGCCGAACACGGCGATGTGCGCCTGGGGCTGGCCCATGGGTTCGAACAGCAGCACGGTGGCGCCGCCGCAGCACTGGCCGAGGCTGGCGCCGAGGCTGAAGCGCTCCAGCTTCGGCTCGCGCTCGCGGGCCAGCAGCATTTCCCGCGCGATGGCCATGGCCTTGAATTCGAGGTGGCCGCCGCCGATGGTGTCGTAGATCTTGTCGGCGCTGACGACCATCTTCGAGCCGGCGTTGCGCGGGGTCGAGCCTCGTTCTTCGATGATGGTCACCAGCACGCTGGCTTCGGCGCGCTGTTGCAGGTCGGCGAGGGCACTGATCCAGTTCATCGTGACGAACCTCAAGGTTGGGCTTTGCGTAGGAGCGGACTCTGTCCGCGATTGCATCCGGCGTGATGCGGACCTATCGCGGACGGAGTCCGCTCCTACGGTTCTTCTTTAGGGTGGGGTACCGTTGGCAGGGCGGAGGACGGAAGTGGGGACGTCTCTCCCTGCCAGCGGTGCCCCATGGTCACATCACGCCGGCTCGACCTGAGCCGGTGCTTTCTCGGCCTGGGCCAGCTTCAGCTTGCGCATCTGCTCCACGCCCCAGAGCACGCGCTCGGGGGTGGCAGGGGCGTCGATCTGCGGCTGGGCGCGGTAGTCGGCCAGGCTCGCCACGGCGTCCTTGATCGCGCAGAACACCGAGATGCCCAGCATGAACGGCGGCTCGCCGACGGCCTTGGAGTGGAAAACCGTCTGCTCCGGGTTCTTGCGGTTTTCCACCAGCTTCACCCGCAGGTCGATGGGCATGTCGGCGATGGCCGGGATCTTGTAGCTCGCCGGGCCGTTGGTCATCAGCTTGCCCTTGGCGTTCCACACCAGCTCTTCCATGGTCAGCCAGCCCATGCCCTGGACGAAGCCGCCTTCCACCTGGCCGATGTCGATGGCCGGGTTCAGCGAGGCGCCGACGTCATGGAGGATGTCGCTGCGCAGCATCTTGTACTCGCCGGTGAGGGTGTCGACGATCACTTCCGAGCAGGACACGCCATAGGCGAAGTAGTAGAACGGCCGGCCGCGCGCCTGGCTGCGGTCGTAGTAGATCTTCGGCGTGCGGTAGAAGCCGGTGGAGGAGAGCGATACCTGGCCAAAGTAGGCCTGCTGCACCAGCTCCTCGAACGGCAGGATCAGGTCGCGCACGCGCACCTGGTTATTGCGGAACTCGATGTCATCCTCGGTGACCTTCCAGTGCTTGGCGGCGAACTCCACCAGGCGCTGCTTGAGGATTTCGGCGGCGTTCTGCGCGGCCTTGCCGTTCAGGTCGGCACCGGAGGATGCGGCGGTCGGGGAGGTGTTGGGCACCTTGTCGGTGTTGGTCGCGGTGATCTGCACGCGGTCGATGTCGACCTGGAAGATCTCGGCGACCACCTGGGCGACCTTGGTGTTCAGGCCCTGGCCCATCTCGGTGCCGCCGTGGTTCAGGTGGATGCTGCCATCGGTGTAGATGTGGATCAGCGCACCGGCCTGGTTGAGGAAGGTGGCGGTGAAGCTGATGCCGAATTTCACCGGAGTCAGCGACAGGCCTTTCTTCAGCACCGGGCTGCTGGCGTTGAACGCTCGAATCTCGGCGCGGCGCTTGGCGTACTCGGCGCTGGCTTCCAGTTCCTCGGTCATTTCCTCCAGCAGGTTGTGTTCGACCTGCTGGTAGTAGTGGGTGACGTTGCGCTCGTCCTTGCCGTAGTAGTTGCGCTTGCGCACTTCCAGCGGGTCCTTGCCCAGATGGCGCGCGACGGCGTCCATGATCTCCTCGATGGCGACCATGCCCTGCGGGCCGCCGAAGCCGCGGTAGGCGGTGTTCGACGCGGTGTTGGTCTTGCAGCGGTGACCGTTCACCGTGGCGTTGCCGAGGAAGTAGGCGTTGTCCGAGTGGAACATCGCGCGGTCGACGATGGAGCCGGAGAGGTCCGGCGAGTAGCCGCAGTTGCCGGCCAGCTCGATGTTGATGCCGTGCAGCAGGCCGTCATCCTCGAAACCCACGTCGTACTCGACATAGAAGGGGTGGCGCTTGCCTGTCATCTGCATGTCTTCGACGCGCGGCAGGCGCATCTTCGTCGGGCGGCCGGTGAGGCGCGCGATCACCGCGCACAGGCAGGCAGGTGCAGCGGCCTGGGTTTCCTTGCCGCCGAAGCCGCCACCCATGCGGCGCATGTCGATGACCACCTTGTTGAAGGAGATGCCCAGCACTTCGGCCACCAGCTTCTGCACTTCGGTGGGGTTCTGCGTGGAGGTATAGACGATCACGCCGCCGTCTTCGGTGGGCATCACCGAGGAAATCTGCGTCTCCAGGTAGAAGTGCTCCTGGCCGCCGATGTGCAGGGTGCCCTGGATGCGGTTCGGCGCGGTGGCCAACTGGCCTTCCGAATCGCCGATCTTGTGCTGGTGGCTGTCCAGCACGAAGTGCTTCTTGCGCAGCGCCTCGACCACGTCGAGCACCGGTTCCAAGTCCTCGTACTCGATGATCGCGGCCATGGCGGCCTTGCGCGCGGTTTCCAGGCTGTCGGCGGCGACGGCGATGACCATCTGGCCGACGTACTCGACCTTGCCGTCCGCCAGCAGCGGGTCGCCGGCGACGACCGGGCCGATGTCCAGCTGGCCGGGCACGTCATCCTTGGTGATGGCGATGGCGACGCCGGGGAACTGGTAGCAGGGGCTGACGTCCAGCCTGGTGATGCGCGCATGGGCGCGGTCGCTCATGCGGGCGTAGACGTGCAGCTGGTTGGGGAATTCCAGGCGGTCGTCGATGTATTGCGCTTCGCCGCTGACGTGTTTGGGCGCGCTCTCGTGCTTGACGCTGCGGCCGACGCCGGTGGTCAGGTCGGCGCGGAACAGCGCGGTGAGTTCTTCCTGGCTTTTCTGGGGCTTATGCATAGTGGGTCACCCGGGTCACGGCCTGAGGGGCTTCCAGTTCCAGGAAGCACTTGCGCAGCAGGTTCTGCGCGGTGAGCAGGCGGTATTCCTTGCTCGCACGGAAGTCGGTGAGCGGCGCGAAATCTTCGCTCAGGGCCTGTGCGGCGCGTTCGAAGGTGGCGCTGTTGAAGGTCTGGCCAAGCAGCGCAGCCTCGCAGGCCTTGGCGCGCTTGGGAATCGCCGCCATGCCGCCGAAACCGGTGCGCACGGCGGTGATCTTGCAGTTCTCGACGGTGACGCTGAAGGCGGCGCACACGGCGGAGATGTCGTCGTCCAGGCGCTTGGAGACCTTGTAGGCGCGGAACGCCTGGCTGGCCTGCGGGCGCGGGATGATCACCTGTTCGATGAACTCGCCTTCCTGGCGCGCGGTGACCTTGTAGTCGATGAAGTATTCGTCGATGGGCAGCTCGCGGCGCTCGGCACCCTTGCGCAGTACCAGGCGCGCGCCGAGGGCGATCAGCAGCGGCGGCGAGTCGCCGATGGGGGAGGCGTTGCCGATGTTGCCGCCCAGGGTGCCCTGGTTGCGGATCTGCAGCGAGGCGAAGCGGTGCAGCAGCTCGCCGAAGTCCGGGTAGTCGCGGGAAAGCGCTTCATAGCAGTCGGTCAGCGGAGTCGCCGCACCGATCTCGATGCGGTCGTCGAAGACTTCGACGCGCTTCATTTCCTCGACGTGGCCGACATAGATCATCACCGGCAGTTCGCGGTGGAACTGGGTGACTTCCAGGGCCAGGTCGGTGCCACCGGCCAGCAGGCGCGCCTGCGGGTTGGCGGTGTAGATATCGGCCAGATCGGCGATGGTCAGCGGTAGCAGGCAGCGCTTGTCGCCGCTGTTGAGCTCGGCAGTCTCGTTGGGCGCGATGGCTTTCAGCTGGGCGATGATTTCCGGCTGGGCGACGTCGAACTGGTCGGGCTGCTTCTGGCAGCAGGACTGCTCGGCGGCGTCGAGGATCGGGCGGTAGCCGGTGCAGCGGCACAGGTTGCCGGCCAGCGCTTCATGGGCTTCAGCCTTGCGCTCGTCGGCGGTTTCGCCCGCGGTGTTCTTCTGCAGGGCGAACAGCGACATGACGAAGCCGGGGGTGCAGAAGCCGCACTGCGAGCCGTGGCAGTCGACCATGGCCTGCTGTACGCCGTGCAATTCGCCGCGGTGCTTGAGGTCATCGACGCTGATCAGCTGCTTGCCGTGCAACGAGGAAACGAAGGTGAGACAGGAGTTGAGGGTGCGGTAGCGGATGCGCTTGGCACCTTCTTCACCGACCAGCTCGCCGACCACCACGGTGCAGGCGCCGCAGTCACCGGAGGCGCAACCCTCCTTGGTGCCGGTCTTGCCCAGGGTCTGGCGCAGGTAGTTGAGCACGGTGAGATTGGGATCGAGGCGGTCTTCGACGCGCAGCTCGCGATTGAGCAGGAACCTGATCAAGGCTTGCCTCCAGGCTGATTCTTGTTTTTGGTAGGGCACTGGATGGCGAATTTATGGAAAGCTGACTTTTGAGTCAATAAAATTTCTGTCCTAAAGGTCAGAAAGTTTTTCCGGGGTGACAAGTGGTGGGGAAGGAGCGGCTTTTCGTAGGAGCGAGCTTGCTCGCGAACCGCCGTTGCAGACACGTGCGCCGTGCCGGTCGACCGGCTTTTAACGGACGAAGAGCTTCGCGAGCAAGCTCGCTCCTACAGGGATGGCAGAGAGCAAAAAAAGGCGGCAAGCCGGGGTAGGGCTTGCCACCAAGGCGTGGAACTCGTCGATCAGGCTTGCTGGGTGGCGCTCAGCTGGTATTCCTCGCCGGCGTAGTAGGCGCGCACCCGGCGGTCCATTACCGCGCGCCAGAGCGGCGGGAACAGCGCCAGGACGATCATCCCGGCATAGCCGTTGGGCAGTTGCGGGCTTTCGTCGAAGTGCCGCAGCACCTGGTAGCGGCGCTTGGCGTTGGCGTGGTGGTCGGAGTGGCGCTGCAGGTGGAAGAGGAACAGGTTGGTCAGCAGGAAGTTGCTGTTCCAGGAGTGCTCGTGGGTGGTCCGCTCGTAGCGCCCGGTTTCCAGGCGGCGGCGGTGCAGCCCGTAGTGTTCGACGTAGTTGACGATCTCCAGCAGGGTGAAGGCCATCACCGACTGGCCGATGAAGTAGACCGCGCCGATCCAGCCGAACGCGACGCTGAATCCGACCAGGAACAGCACGCTGATGACGTACCACCAGATCAGCTCATTGCGCCAGTGCAGCGCCGGCAGGCCCTTGCGCTTGAGGCGCTCCTTCTCGAGCTTCCAGGCATTGAGGAAGTTGTGCTTGTAGGCGTGGGGCAGGAAGGCGTAGAGGCTCTGGCCGTAGCGCGAGGACGAGGCATCTTCCGGCGTAGAAACGTGCACATGGTGGCCGCGCACGTGTTCCACCTTGAAGCCCGCGTAGCATACCGCCGCCAGCAACAGGCCGCCGGCGTTCTGCTCCAGTTCCGGGTCCTTGTGGATCAGCTCGTGGGAGACGGTGATGCCGATGGCGCCCATCACCGTGCCGACCGAAAGAATCCAGCCCAGTTGGCCGACCCAGTTCCAGGCATCATAAGTGGCCAGCACCCAGCCGCCGTAGACCAGCATGCCCAGCAGCAGCGGCACCGTCAGCAGGCTGAGGAAGCGGTAATAGCCCTCGCGCTCCATGGGCGGGACTTCCTCGATCTCATCCGGATTGGCCGGATCGCGGCCGACCACGAAGTCCAGCAGCGGGATTACCCCGAACACCACGGTGATCACCAGCCAGGCCCAGGCATTGGGGTAGTTGCTGCCGTAAGACCACCAGTAGCTCACCGGAATACCGAACACCGGCACCAGCCAGATCCAGTAGCCGGCTTTCTTGAGACGCAACATCCAGGCAGGGGAAAGGAAAAAGGCGAACATGGACGACTCCCGATACGTCTCTTGTGTAGGATTGTCGGACAATCCTGCGCCTGTTCCTGCCACTGGACGCACCAACCTTTGTTCTGTCGTCCGCCCGGCACAGGAGATGGCGCGGTAACACCCTGTGTTACACTTCGCCTCCGCACCAACCCCTCGAAAGCGCCCCGATTCTTAAGGACAACCATGACGTTCAAGGCCCCGGACAGCCTGGCTGAGCAGATCGCGCATCACCTTGCCGAACGCATCATCCGGGGCGAACTCAAGGAGCGCGAGCGCATCCAGGAACAGAAGGTCACCCAGACCCTGAATGTCAGCCGTGGCTCGGTGCGCGAGGCGCTGCTGATCCTGGAGCGTCGCCACCTGGTGGTAATCCTGCCGCGCCGCGGCGCGCAGGTGTCCGAACTGTCCCCGGCGCACGTCGAAAGCCTGTATTCGCTGGTCATCGAGCTGTACATCATGCTCGCCAGCAGCGTGGCCCGAACCTGGCGCGAGGAGGTCGACCTGGCGCCCTTCATGGCGATCCAGCAACGCCTGCTGGAAAACCTCGAGCGCGGCGACATCAATGCCTTCGTCGAATCCAGCTTCGACATCATGCGCGCCGCCTTCCCGTTCGCTGGCAACCCCTACCTGCAGGAAACCGTGGAAAATCTCCTGCCGGCCATCAGCCGCACTTATCATCTGGCCCTGGAACGCCGCAAAGGCGAGATGAGTCAGTTCATCGGCAGCTTCGAAGACCTGCTGCGCGCGGTGGTCGGGCGCGACGAAGCCGGCATCCGCGCGGTGCTGCTCGACTACGGTCGGCACAACAGCCAACTGGTCCTGGCCGCTCTGGCTGAACGATAAGCTCGCTACTAGAAGAACAAGGGGGGGAGGGCGCATGCGGCTCAAGTGCATCAAGCTGGCGGGCTTCAAGTCCTTCGTCGATCCGACGACGGTCAATTTCCCGAGCAACATGGCGGCGGTGGTTGGTCCCAACGGCTGCGGCAAGTCCAACATCATCGACGCCGTTCGCTGGGTGATGGGTGAGAGTTCGGCGAAGAATCTCCGCGGCGAATCGATGACCGACGTCATCTTCAATGGCTCCAACACCCGCAAGCCGGTGACCCAGGCGTCCATCGAGCTGATCTTCGACAACTCCGACCAGACCCTGCTGGGCGAATACGCCAGCTACGCCGAGATTTCCATTCGCCGCCGCGTGACCCGCGACGGCCAGAACACCTACTTCCTCAACGGCACCAAGTGCCGGCGCCGGGACATCACCGACATCTTCCTCGGCACCGGCCTCGGGCCGCGCAGCTACTCGATCATCGAGCAGGGCATGATCTCCAAGCTGATCGAAGCCAAGCCCGAGGACCTGCGCAACTTCATCGAGGAAGCCGCCGGCATCTCCAAGTACAAGGAGCGCCGCCGCGAAACCGAGAACCGCATCCGCCGCACCCAGGAAAACCTCGCGCGCCTGACCGACCTACGCGAAGAGCTGGAACGCCAGCTCGAACGTCTGCACCGTCAGGCCCAGTCGGCGGAGAAGTACCAGGAGTTCAAGGCCGAGGAACGTACCCTCAAGGCCCAGCTCGGCGCCCTGCGCTGGCGCGACCTGAACGAGCAGGTCGGGCAGAAGGAAAAGGTGATCGGCGACCAGGAAGTGGCCTTCGAGGCACTGGTGGCCGAGCAGCGCAGCGCGGACGCGAGCATCGAGCGCCTGCGCGACGGCCACCATGAGCTGTCGGAAACCTTCAACCAGGTGCAGGGCCGCTTCTATTCCGTCGGCGGCGACATCGCCCGCGTCGAGCAGAGCATCCAGCACGGCCAGCAGCGCCTGCGCCAGTTGCAGGACGACCTGCGCGAGGCGGAGAAAACCCGCCAGGAAACCGAATCCCACCTGGGCCACGACCGCACGCTGCTGGCCACCCTGGCCGAAGAGCTGGAGCGCCTGGCCCCGGAGCAGGAAATCAGCGCCGCCGCCGCCGAAGAGGCCACCGTTGGCCTGGAAGAGGCCGAGCAGCGCATGCACGACTGGCAGCAGCGCTGGGACGCCTTCAACCAGCAGAGCGCTGAACCGCGCCGCGAAGCCGAAGTGCAGCAGTCGCGCATCCAGCACCTGGAGCAGAGCCTGGAGCGCCAGGCCGAGCGTCAGCGCCGATTGAACGACGAACGCACACAACTGGCGGCTGACCCGGAAGACGCTGCGATCCTCGAATTGGGCGAACAGGTTGCCGCCATCGAGTTGCTGCTGGAAGAGTCACAGATCGAAGAGCAGGAACTGGCCGAGCGCCTGGAGCGCGTGCGCCAGTCTCTGCAGGAAAGCACCGCCGCGCAGCACCAGGCGCAGGGCGAGCTGCAACGTCTGAATGGACGGATCGCCTCGCTGGAAGCCTTGCAGCAGGCCGCGCTCGATCCGGGCGACGGCACTGCGCAGTGGCTGCGCCAACAGGGCCTGGAACAGCGCCCGCGCCTCGCCGAAGGGCTGCGCGTGCAGGCGGGCTGGGAGCTGGCGGTGGAAACCGTACTCGGCGCCGACCTGCATGGCGTGCTGCTGGACGATGTGAAGGGGCTGCCGTTCGACGCGCTGGAGAAGGGCGAGCTGCGCCTGCTCGATCTGGCCGCTGGCGCGGTTTCTCGTCCCGGCAGCCTGCTGGACAAGGTCGAGACGAATGTCGACCTGAGCTATTGGCTGGGCCGCGTGCGCCCGGTGGAAACCCTGGATCAGGCGCTGGCCCAACGCGCTTCGCTGGGCGACGGCGAGAGCCTGGTCAGCCGCGATGGTTACTGGGTCGGCCGCAACTTCCTGCGCGTGCGCCGCGGCGAATCCGCCGATGGCGGCGTGCTGGCGCGTGGGCAGGAGCTTGAGCGTCTTTATGTCGAGCGAGAGACGCTGGAGCAGCGCCTCGCCGAGATCGACGAGCAGCTGGTGCGCTTGCGTGACGAGCAGCGTCAGGCCGAGGAAGGCCGCGACCAGGTGCGCCGCCGCCTGCAGGACGAAGGTCGCCGCCAGGGCGAACTGAAGGCGCAGCTGTCCGCGCAGCAGGCCAAGGTCGAGCAGTTGACGTTGCGCCGGCGCCGTCTTGACGAAGAACTGGCCGAGCTGGCCGAGCAGCACGCCATCGAGCAGGAGCAACTGGGCGAAGCCCGCCTGAGCCTGCAGGAAGCACTGGACGCCATGGCGGTGGATACCGAGCGCCGTGAGTCGCTGCTCGCCGAGCGCGACGGCATGCGCGAGAAACTCGACCGCATCCGCCAGGAATCCCGCCAGCACAAGGACCAGGCCCATCAGTTGGCTGTGCGGGTTGGTTCCCTGCGTGCCCAGCACGAATCCACCCGCCAGGCGCTGGAGCGCTTGGACAGCCAGGCGGTGCGCCTGGTCGAGCGCTGCGAGCAGCTCAATCTCAACCTGGAGGAGGGCGCCGCGCCGCTGGAAGAATTACGCATGCGCCTGGAGGAATTGCTCGACCGGCGCATGGCGGTGGAAGACGAACTCAAGCACGCGCGTCTTGCCCTGGAAGACGCCGATCGCCAGTTGCGCGATGCCGAGAAGCGCCGGACCCAGGCCGAGCAGCAGTCGCAACTGCTGCGCGGTCAGCTGGAACAGCAGCGCATGGAGTGGCAGGCCTTGAGCGTGCGGCGCAAGTCGCTGCAGGAGCAGCTCCACGAGGACGGCTACGACCTGCACGGCGTGCTGGGCACTCTGCCTCACGATGCCGCCGAGAAGATCTGGGAAATCCGCCTGGCAGAACTGGCCGCGCGCATTGGCCGGCTGGGGCCGATCAACCTCGCGGCGATCGAGGAGTACCAGCAGCAATCCGAGCGCAAACGCTACCTCGACGACCAGAACGACGACCTGGTGGAAGCGCTGGATACCCTGGAAAACGTCATCCGCAAGATCGACAAGGAAACCCGCAACCGCTTCAAGGAAACCTTCGACCAGATCAATGCTGGCCTTCAGGCACTGTTCCCCAAGGTTTTCGGCGGCGGTCACGCCTATCTGGAACTTACCGGCGAGGATCTACTCGATACCGGGGTAGCGATCATGGCGAGGCCGCCGGGCAAGAAGAACAGCACCATCCATCTTCTGTCCGGTGGCGAGAAGGCCCTGACCGCTCTGGCGCTGGTATTTGCGATCTTCCAGCTGAACCCGGCACCGTTCTGCATGCTCGACGAGGTCGACGCGCCGCTGGACGATGCCAACGTCGGCCGTTATGCGCGGCTGGTGAAGGAGATGTCGGAGAAAGTGCAATTCATCTATATCACCCACAACAAGATCGCCATGGAGATGGCCGATCAATTGATGGGCGTGACCATGCACGAACCGGGTTGTTCGCGTCTGGTGGCGGTGGATGTGGAAGAGGCAGTTGCGCTCGCCGAAGCGTGATCGTCCGGGCGAACTTGAGCTATGCTGGCAAGATGCTTTTTTTCATGCCTAAAGCATTGATTTGATTGAGGTAGGCTTCACTTCATGCGCGCAAGTGGCAACGGCTATGAAAAGTTGCAAAGAGCGCGTCGGAGTGTCGCCATAGACAGTGTAAAGTTATGTGAGAGCGTGTTAGCTTAATGCCCACTTTTGTATCGCGTGGAAAACATCAGTCAGAACATGAAGTTGGCTCCACGTTTTCAAGGGATAGGATGTCCTTTTCTTCATCATCATTTTTTGTTCAGGGGCTACGGGATTAGATGGATATCGGTCTGCGCGAATGGCTGATCGTCATTGGGCTTATCGTGATCGCCGGCATTCTGTTCGACGGCTGGCGTCGCATGCGGGGTGGCAAGGGCAAGTTGCGGTTCAAACTGGATCGCCAGTTTGCCAACCAGCCCGATGACGGGGATGAAAGCACTCCTGAACTGCTCGGGCCTTCCCGGGTGGTCGAACACCGCGAGCCGGAACTGGACGAGGAAGACCTGCCCAAGGTCAGCGCCAAGGAGTCGCGCGGCAAACGCCGCGGCGAACCGCGCCAGGGCGACCTGAACCTGGATGATCCGGCACCGAACCTGCTCGGCCCGCTGGACGAAGAGGATTTCCCCAACCCGCTGGACGAGGCGCCGGCAGAGAAGGACAAGTCGAAGAGAGACCGCAAGAAGGACAAGGAGCGCGTAGCTCCCGTGCCTGCTGCCCCGTCGGCGCCGCAGGCGCCAGTCGACGAAGTGCTGATCATCAACGTCATCAGCCGCGACGAGAACGGCTTCAAGGGCCCGGCGCTGCTGCAGAACATCCTGGAAAGCGGCCTGCGCTATGGCGAGATGGACATCTTCCACCGCCACGAGAGCATGGCCGGCAACGGTGAAGTGCTGTTCTCCATGGCCAACGCGGTCAAGCCGGGCACCTTCGATCTGGACAACATCGACCAGTTCAGCACCCGCGCCGTGAGCTTCTTCCTCGGCCTGCCGGGCCCGCGTCATCCCAAGCAGGCGTTCGACGTGATGATCGCCGCCGCCCGCAAGCTGGCCCAGGAGCTCAATGGCGAGCTGAAGGATGAGCAGCGCAGCGTGATGACCGCGCAGACCATCGAGCACTACCGTCAGCGCATCATCGATTTCGAACGACGCGCCCTGACCCAGAAGCGCTAAGCTTTCAGCACGCTGCACAGAAGCCCCAAGCGACCCTTGGGGCTTCGCATTTCTACCTCAAGCAGAAAGAGCCGCCGAGATTCCCGCATGACCGATTCCCAGACCGCTGCCGAACGCATCGCCCAGCTGCGCAGCGAACTCGACGACCATAACTACCGCTATTACGTGCTTGACGAGCCGAGCGTGCCGGACGCCGAGTACGACCGCCTGTTCCGCGAACTGAAGGCGCTGGAAGCCGAGCATCCCGAACTGATCACTCCCGAGTCGCCGACCCAGCGCGTCGGCGGCGCGGCCGCTTCGGCTTTCGGCGAAGTACGCCACGAAGTGCCGATGCTGAGCCTGGGCAACGCCTTCGAGGAGCAGGATCTCAACGATTTCGATCGCCGTGTGCGCGAGGGGCTGGCCGACCAGTTGCCTTCCTCTGATCTGTTCGGCGGCGGTGCCGAGGTGGAATACAGCTGCGAGCCCAAGCTCGACGGCCTGGCGGTCAGCCTGCTGTACGAGAATGGCGTGCTGACCCGCGGCGCCACCCGTGGCGACGGCACCACCGGCGAAGACATCAGCGTCAACGTACGTACCATCCGCAATGTGCCGCTGCGCCTGAAGGGCGAGGGCTGGCCGGCGATACTGGAAGTGCGTGGTGAAGTATTCATGTCCAAGGCCGGCTTCGAAGCGCTCAACGAGCGGCAGATGGAAGCCGGCGGCAAGACCTTCGCCAACCCGCGCAACGCTGCCGCCGGCAGCCTGCGCCAGCTGGATTCGAAGATCACCGCCAGCCGCCCGCTGGAGTTCTGTTGCTACGGCTTTGGGCGGGTCGAAGGCGGTACGCTGCCGGGCACCCAGGTGGAGATCCTTGAGGCGTTGAAGGGCTGGGGTATCCCGATCAGCCGCGAGCTGAAGCTGGCCAAGGGCGTCGAGGGTTGCCGCGCCTATTACGAAGACATCGGGACGCGCCGCGACAGTCTTGCCTACGAAATCGACGGCGTGGTGTTCAAGGTCAACCGCATCGATTTCCAGCGTGAACTGGGCTTCCGCGCCCGCGAACCGCGTTGGGCCATCGCGCACAAGTTCCCCGCCCGCGAGGAACTCACCGAGCTGCTCGACGTGGAATTCCAGGTCGGCCGCACCGGCGCGGTGACTCCCGTGGCGCGCCTGAAGCCGGTCCAGGTGGCCGGTGTGACCGTCTCCAATGCCACCCTGCACAACATGGACGAGGTCGCGCGCCTGGGCCTGATGATCGGCGATACCGTGATCATCCGCCGGGCCGGCGACGTGATCCCGCAGGTCATGCAGGTGGTCACCGAGCGCCGTCCGGCAGACGCGCGCCCGGTCGCAATCCCCACCCAGTGCCCGGTATGTGGCTCGCAGGTCGAGCGCACCCAGCTGGTCAAGCGCAGCAAGGGCAAGGAGTCGGTCAGCGAAGGTGCGATCTATCGCTGCGTCGGCCGGTTGTTCTGTCAGGCGCAGCTCAAGCAGGCGATCATTCACTTCGTCTCGCGCCGTGCCATGGACATCGACGGCCTTGGCGACAAGATCGTCGAGCAACTGGTGGACAAGGGCCTGGTGAAGTCGCCGGCCGATCTGTACACGCTCACCTTCGAGCAGGTCATCGAGCTGGAAGGCTTCGCCGAAGTCTCTACGCGCAACCTGCTCGCTGCGATTGCCGACAGTCGCAAGCCGGCGTTGGCGCGCTTCGTCTTCGCCCTGGGCATCCCTGACGTGGGCGAGGAGACGGCCAAGCTGCTGGCACGCTCCCTGGGCTCGCTGGCGCGCATCCAGAAGGCGCTGCCGGAGGTGCTGACCTACCTGCCCGATGTGGGCGGTGAAGTGGCCTATGAGATCCACAATTTCTTCGATGACGAACACAACCGCAGCGTGATCCAGCAACTGCTGGAGCGCGGCATCGAGCTGCAGGACGAGGGCGAGGTATCGGCAGAGTTCGCCGCCGTCGCCACCCTGGCCGGCTTCATCGACAAGCTGAACATTCCCTTCATTGCCGCCACCGGCGCCGAGAAGCTCGCGGACCGTACCGGCAGCCTCGACGCGCTGGTTGCCCTCAGCCAGGACTGGCTGGACCTCAGCACCCTGAAAGGAGTGAACGAGAAGGCCAGGCAGTCGGTGCGCGAATACTTCGCCGATGCCGCCCGCGTCGAGCGGGCCAGGGCCGTCGAGGCGCAGCTGGCGGAGTTCGGCATGCACTGGCGCAGCGAGCGCAAGGTCGTCGAAGGCCTGCCGCTGGCGGGCCAGACCTGGGTGCTCACCGGCACGCTGGAGGCCATGAGTCGCGACGTTGCCAAGGAGCAGCTGGAAAGCCTGGGCGCCAAGGTGGCCGGCTCCGTCTCGGCCAAGACCCATTGTGTCGTTGCCGGACCGGGAGCGGGTTCAAAGTTGGCCAAGGCCCAGGAACTTGGCGTCGCCGTGATGGACGAAGAACAGCTGATCAAGCTGCTGGCCGACCACGGTATCGGCGCCTGACACGCCTTTCTTCCAATCAAAGAATCAAGATCAACGCATCAAGGAGTCAATCCATGCCCATGACCAAGGACCAACTGGTTCGCGATATCGCCGAATCCCTCGACCTGACCCAGGCCGCCGTGCGCGGCGTGTTCGAGCAACTGGCGCAGATCGCCCAGGACGCCCTGGAGAACGACGGTGAGCTGACCCTGCCGGGTATCGGCAAGCTCAAGGTCAGCGAACGCGCCGCCCGTACCGGCCGCAACCCGCAGACCGGCAAGACCATCGAGATCGCCGCGAAGAAGGCCGTGCGCCTGGTGCCCGCCAAGGCCCTGGTCGACAGCCTGAACTGATCGGCAGGCCCGTTCCGGCCTCAGCGTTGCGACGCAGGGCGGGACGGGCCACTGGTTGACGGAGAGCGAGATGGACAAGGCAAGAAAGCAGCGCCTGCTCGGCGTAGGGGCACTGGTGCTGTTGTTCGGGGCTTACGTGGCCTGGAGCGAGCGCCCGCAGATCGTCCTGCATTATGAAGCGCAGGGTGGCCCGGCGGTGAGCTACAGCTACAAGGAAAACGGCGAGGAAACCCTCGCGGGCGAGATCAAGCCGGGCGAGGCGCGCTCCTTCCCTCTGCGCCTGCTGCGCTCGGGCGAGTACCGCGTCGGCTTCCAGTTCCACCAGGGGGCGGAGCGCTACTCCACCTTCAGTGCCCGGCCGGGCTACAGCAAGATGGACCTGTTCATCGGGCCGAACCTGGAAGTCTCCACCCAGCCTCGGCCCGAAGGGTTGCTGCAGGCGCAGTGATACCGGTTACAGGTACTCGGCCACCAGTACGACATTGCGTTGATCCGCGGCGAGGCCACCCTTGGCAATCTCGCGGATAACGCTGTCGGCATCGCCGTTGGCAGTGACTTCCTGCCCCAGTGATTTTCCCTGGGTATCGGTGAGGCGGTAGCTCACGCTGGGCAGTGCTCCGCGCGGCTCATTCAGCGTCATCGTCATGGTCTGGCGGCAGCCGCTCAGGTGCACCCGTGCGCTGCTGGCGGTGACGTCGCTGAGGCCGACCTGGCAGGTCGGCTCGACCACGGCGCCGCTGAAGTGAATGATGCCGTCGTAGGCCATCAGCGGGCCTGAGAAGAGCAGGGCAACGAGAGTGGTGGATCGCAGGGCAGCGGACATGTGGGCATTCCTCGCTCGGTCAGGGTCCGTCATTAATCGACGGCTCTCCCATAAGCGTCGGCGCAACAAGAAATTTCTTAATATCTCGTAGGCAGATTCTCTTAATGAATAGCTGAATCCGTGACGAGCCTCAGGAATTTCCCGAAGGATGTCGCTAAGTGCTTGAAGTACTTGTAACTTGCGCTCAAGCCGCTACAATGGCGCGGCTCGCTGAACTGGCGAGCTCTCGCGATGGTGGCCCTGTCGGTCCCCCCGCAACGATTACTCGCTTACCTGGTCAGGTCCGGAAGGAAGCAGCCAAGGCGGGGACATTGTGTGCCGGGGTGTGGCTGGCGGGGCCGCCTCCATTTCGGGGCCCGGAAAATGGCCTGCCTCGCGTCCTGTCGAGCGCTGCCCGTCTCAGCGGTAGTGATCCAGGATCTGCTCGATCTTCCCCGACGCCTTGATCTTCGCCAGCACCGAGAGCACCTCCTCGGCGCGGACTTCGGGTGCGTCCAGCACCATGCACGACAGCGGGGTCTCCTCGATCACGCTGGCGGTTCTCAAGCGCTCCGCCTCGGGTAGATCACGGTTGAACCAGTTCAGTGCGAACTCGCTGCTGATCGCATATTGATAACGGCCGATGCGCAGCTTCTTCAGCACCAGTTCCTGGTTGCGCGCGTCGTCGCGGATCAGCCAGTGGCTGTCCAGAAGCGGCTGCAGGCGCGGGTAGTGGTAGCCCAGGACCGTGCCGATGGACTGGCTGGGGAGGGTTTCGAGATTGTCCGCAGGGGCGTCGCGGACCACCAGCAGGTCGCGCTGCAACATCAGTGGTGCAGTCCAGCGGTAGTCCTTGAACTCGTGCTCGATCCAGGTGCGCGAGACGTAGCAGCGCACGTCCACGGAGTGAGTGAGCAGCGCCTGTTCGATGCGGGCGCGGGGCACGATGTGGAACGCCGGTGTCCGTCCAAGCTCGTGGGCCGTCTCGTTGAACAGCTCGAACAGGATGCCGCCGGTCAGTTCGCCATTCTCGATCTGCGCCAGCGGCATCGCCCAGCTGTCGACCACCGAGAAGCGCAGGGGACGGTCGTCGGCCTGGGCGAGGGTGGCGGTCAGCAGCAGGGCGGTGGCAAGGAAGCGCATCAAGGCTCCGTTGATGGCAGAACGACGACACAATGCCGTGTAGCCCGGCCCTTGCCAAGATGCGACAACGTCCGGTGCGGACATCGAGTGCAATTTACGGTCCGCTTCGCTAGGATTAGCGCACTTCTGCTCACCTGTCGCGATGGATTTCAATGAGTTATCAGGTTCTTGCCCGCAAATGGCGTCCGCGCTCGTTCCGCGAAATGGTCGGCCAGACCCATGTGCTCAAGGCCCTGATCAACGCGCTGGACAATCAGCGCCTGCACCACGCCTACCTGTTCACCGGGACCCGTGGCGTGGGCAAGACCACCATCGCGCGCATCCTGGCCAAGTGCCTGAACTGCGAGACCGGTGTCAGCTCCACTCCATGTGGGCAGTGCTCGGTGTGCCGCGAGATCGATGAGGGCCGCTTCGTCGACCTGATCGAAGTCGACGCCGCCAGCCGCACCAAGGTCGAGGACACCCGCGAGCTGCTCGACAACGTGCAGTACTCGCCGAGCCGCGGGCGCTACAAGGTCTACCTGATCGACGAAGTGCACATGCTGTCCAGCCACAGCTTCAACGCCCTGTTGAAGACCCTGGAGGAGCCGCCGCCCCATGTGAAGTTCCTGCTCGCCACCACCGACCCGCAGAAGCTGCCGGTCACCATCC
The DNA here is from genome assembly GCF_012971725.1 of Pseudomonas multiresinivorans. Classification (NCBI taxonomy): domain Bacteria; kingdom Pseudomonadati; phylum Pseudomonadota; class Gammaproteobacteria; order Pseudomonadales; family Pseudomonadaceae; genus Pseudomonas; species Pseudomonas multiresinivorans. Next base: position 4,212,946 of record NZ_CP048833.1, on the reverse strand, counting down.
TCTCGCGCTGCCTGCAGTTCTCCCTGAAGAACATGCCGCCGGAGCGCGTGGTGGAGCACCTGACCCACGTGCTGGGCGCCGAGAACGTGCCGTTCGAGGACGATGCGCTCTGGCTGCTCGGCCGCGCTGCCGACGGTTCCATGCGTGACGCCATGAGCCTCACCGACCAGGCCATCGCCTTCGGCGAGGGCAAGGTGCTGGCCGCCGACGTGCGCGCCATGCTCGGCACCCTGGATCATGGGCAAGTCTACGGCGTGCTTCATGCGCTGCTGGAAGGCGATGCCCGCGCGTTGCTGGAGGCCGTCCGCCACCTGGCCGAGCAGGGCCCGGACTGGGGCGGCGTGCTGGCTGAAATACTCAACGTCTTGCACCGCGTAGCCATTGCCCAGGCGCTGCCCGAGGCGGTGGACAACGGCCAGGGCGACCGTGACCGCGTGCTGGCGCTGGCCCAGGCCTTGCCAGCCGAGGACGTGCAGTTCTACTACCAGATGGGCCTGATCGGCCGCCGCGACCTGCCGCTGGCGCCCGATCCCCGCGGCGGCTTCGAGATGGTCCTGTTGCGCATGCTGGCGTTCCGCCCGGCAGATGCCGACGGCGCACCGAGGTCACCACTAAAGGACCTGGGGATCAGCAAGGCCACGGCTGATTCCAACCAGAACCCAGTGGCCGGCGCCGCCGTTGCGGCGCCGGTTGCATCCATTGCTGCTCCGGCTGTCGCGCCGGCACCGGTAGTGCCGACTGCTGCGGTTGTACCTGCTGTTGCCGCGCCTCAGCCTCAGTCGGCTCCGGCTCCGGCTCCGGCTCCGGCTCCGGCCGCGCAAGCCGAACCTGCCGTTGCGCCTGCTCCGGTTATCGAACCTGTGCCTGAGCCGGCCCCGATCGAGCCTGAAGCAGCCGTGCAGCCCGAGCCGAAGTTGCCGGTTGCCGAACCGGAACAGGCCGTCGCCGAAGCGCCGATCGATCTGCCCTGGGACGAACCTGCCGCACCGGTTGTGGCGACTCCCGTACCAGTTCAGCCTGCTGCACCTGCACCTGCACCTGCACCTGCACCTGCACCTGCACCTGCAGTTGTCACGCGGGCGCCGGTGGAAGTGCCTGCGCCCAGGGTCGAAGAGCCGACTACGATCGTCGCCGAAGTTCCGGCCGAGGACGACGATCGTGATGACGAGCCGCCGCCTGCCGAGGACTACTACGAAGTCGACATGGAGTCCTACGGCTACCTCGAGAACGAGGCGCCGCAGGAGCAGACCGAGCCGGAACCCGAGCCCGCCGCCATGCCGGCAACGGGCCTGGCTGCCGAGTGGCTGGACCTGTTCCCGCGCCTGGGCCTGGCCGGCCTGACCGCCAGCATCGGCGCCAACTGCACCCTGGTCGCCGTCGAGGGCGATACCTGGCACCTGCACCTGGACCCGGGCCAGAGCGCGCTGTTCAACGCGACCCAGCAGCGCCGCCTGAACGATGCGCTGAACCAGTTCCACGGCCGTACGCTGACCCTGCAGGTGACCCAGCAGAAGCCCGAGCAGGAAACCCCGGCCCAGGCCGCCGCGCGCAAGCGCGCCGAGCGCCAGCGCCAGGCCGAGGCGTCGATCGCCGCAGACCCTTATGTGCTACAGATGAAGCAACAGTTCGCCGCGGTCGTCCGCGACGGTACTATCGAACCCCTGGAGGCCAAGGCTTGAGCCTGGGTCGACGACTGAACGAATCGAGGAACTCGACATGATGAAAGGTGGCATGGCCGGCCTGATGAAGCAGGCCCAGCAGATGCAGGAAAAAATGCAGAAGATGCAGGAAGAGCTGGCCAACGCCGAAGTGACCGGTCAATCCGGCGCCGGCCTGGTGAGCGTGGTGATGACCGGTCGCCACGACGTCAAGCGCGTCTCCCTGGACGACAGCCTGATGCAGGAAGACAAGGAAATCCTCGAAGACCTGATCGCCGCCGCAGTGAACGACGCCGTGCGCAAGATCGAGCAGAACAACCAGGAGAAGATGTCCGGCATGACCGCCGGCATGCAGCTCCCGCCCGGCTTCAAAATGCCCTTCTGATCCAGGCTCTGCCCCTGTAGGAGCGAACTTGCTCGCGAACGCTCTTCAGGTCTCTTCGGCCTGGCAGGGTTCGCGGGCAGGCTCGCTCCTACAGTCGTTCTAACCTCCCGAAATTCGAGACTGCCCCATGAGCTTCACGCCGCTGATCCGCCAACTGATCGACGCCCTGCGCACCCTGCCCGGGGTGGGGCAGAAGAGTGCCCAGCGCATGGCGCTGCAGCTGCTGGAGCGTGACCGCAGCGGCGGTCTGCGCCTGGCGCAGGCGCTGACCCAGGCGATGGAAGGCGTTGGCCACTGCAAGCAGTGCCGCACCTTGTCGGAAGACGAGTTCTGCCCGCAGTGCACTGACCCGCGCCGCGATGACAGCCTGCTGTGCGTGGTGGAAGGTCCGCTGGACGTGTTTGCCGTCGAGCAGACCGGCTACCGGGGCCGCTACTTCGTGCTCAAGGGGCACCTGTCGCCGCTGGATGGCCTGGGTCCGGAAGCCATCGGCATTCCCGAGCTTACGGCACGAATCAAGGCCGGCAGCTTCAGCGAGATCATTCTCGCCACCAACCCCACGGTGGAAGGCGAGGCAACCGCACACTACATCGCCCAGTTGCTGGGCGGCGGTGACCTGGTGCTGTCGCGCATCGCCCACGGCGTGCCGCTGGGTGGCGAACTGGAACTGGTGGACGGCGGCACGCTGGCCCACGCCCTGGCAGGACGCCGGCCGATCAGCAACTGACAGATTCGAACAAGGCCGGAGAGATTCCGGCCTTGTTGCATCCGGGGTCAGCAGGCGCAACTGATACCTTGATTGTCGGCACGCAGCGATTCTCCCGCCGCGCCAGCCAGTGCCAGCCCCTCGTCCAGCCATCCGGTTACGCCACCGATCATCTCCTTCACTGACAGGCCCAGCGCCGCGAGCTTCGCGGCAGCGCGGTGCACGCCGTTGCAGTGCGGGCCTGCGCAGTAGACGACGAACAGGGTGCCCGCTGGAAACTGCGCCATGCGCCGTGCATCGATCTCCCGTGTCGGCAGGTTCAGCGCGCCGGGTACATGGCCACGGGCGAAGGCGGTGGCGTTGCGCACATCGAGCAGGACGAAATCCTGCTCGCCGTTCTGCAGGGCGTCGTTCACGTCCGAGCAGTCGGTCTCGAAGGCCAGGCGATGGCTGAAATGGGCAAGGGCGTCGGCGGGCAGGGCGGCAGGGAATTGGCTGACAAGGCTGGGCATGGCAAGGCTCCTGGGGAAGATGGGCCTACTGTATGCAGCCGCGAAAGCCGGCTAAAGTGGCGGCCTGGACAGTGATCGGAAGTTTTCCGCCAAATGCAGCGTGATCCCCTCGCAGTGGCCGTTCTCGCTTACGACGGCCTGTGCACCTTCGAATTCGGCATCGCCGTGGAAATCTTCGGCCTGCCGCGCCCGGAGTTCGACTTTCCCTGGTACCGCCACCGCATCGTTGCCGTCGACGCCGGACCGATGCGCGCCATGGGCGGCATCCACGTGCTGGCCGATGGCGGGCTGGACGCGCTCGAAACGGCCGGCACTATCATCGTGCCGGGCTGGCGGGACCGCTCCGAGGCGCCGTCCGCCGAGCTGGTACAGGCGCTGCGCAAGGCCCACGACGAGGGCGCACGACTGCTGTCGATCTGCTCAGGCGTCTTCGTTCTGGCAGCCGCCGGTTTGCTCGACGGCCAGCGTGCCACCACGCACTGGCGCTATGCCAAGGAGCTGGCAGAACGCTTCCCTGCCATCGAAGTGGATGCGCAAGTGCTCTACGTCGATGCCGGGCAGGTGATCACGTCTGCCGGCAGCGCAGCGGGCATCGATGCCTGCCTGCACCTGGTGGCGCGGGATTTCGGCGTGCAGGTCGCCAACAACGTGGCCCGCCGGCTGGTCATGTCGCCGCAACGCGGTGGCGGGCAGGCGCAGTTCATCCCTGCGCCCGTGGCCCAGGCGCCCCGGCACGATCTCGCCGGGCTGCTGGATTGGGCCCGCCAGCGTCTGGGCCGATCCATCTCGGTGGGCGAACTGGCCAACCGCGTGGCGATGAGCGAACGTACTTTCCTGCGCCGCTTCAGCGAAGCCACTGGGATGACGCCCAAGGCGTGGTTGCAGCACGAGCGTATGGCGCGCGCCCGTGAACTGCTGGAAGGCAGCACCGACAGCGTCGAGCGAATCGCCGAGCAATGCGGCTTCGGCACCGTGGAAAGCTTCCGCAACGCCTTTCGTGGCGCGGCCGGCGTGGCCCCATCGATTTACCGCGAGCGATTCGGCACGGCGCATCTGTCCTAGCCGATGGCGGGTGTCTCGCCTTGTAAACCAAGCAAGCGCTAGGTAAGTTTCACGCAAACCGTCTGGAGCCTTGCCATGTCCGTGTTCGCCGAGTACTTCGATGACAACCACCGCCTGGTCCGCGACAGCGTGCGACGCTTCGTCGAGCGGGAAATCCTGCCCCATGTCGCCGACTGGGAAGAGGCCGAGGAGTTTCCCCGCGAGCTGTACCGCAAGGCCGGCGAGGCGGGCATACTTGGCATCGGCTATCCGGAAGCACTCGGCGGCAGCCACGAGGGCGATCTGTTCGCCAAGGTGGCAGCCAGCGAAGAGCTGATGCGCTGCGGCTCCGGCGGACTGGTGGCGGGGCTGGGCTCGCTGGATATCGGCCTGCCACCGCTGATCAAGTGGGGCCGCCCGGAGCTGCGTGAACGCATCGCGCCGCAGGTGCTGGCCGGCGAGAAGATCATGGCGCTGGCGGTCACCGAGCCGTCCGGCGGTTCCGATGTGGCCAGCCTGAAGACCCGCGCCGTGCGCGACGGCGACCACTACCGCGTGAGCGGCAGCAAGACCTTCATCACCAGCGGCGTGCGCGCCGACTACTACACGGTGGCCGTGCGCACCGGCGGCGACGGCTTCGGTGGCGTCAGCCTGCTGCTGGTGGAGAAGGGCACTCCTGGGTTCACCGTGAGCCGCAAGCTGAAGAAGATGGGTTGGTGGGCGTCGGATACCGCCGAGCTGTTCTTCGACGACTGCAGGGTGCCGGTGGAGAACCTCATCGGTGCCGAGAATATGGGCTTCGCCTGCATCATGGCGAACTTCCAGAGCGAGCGCCTGGCCCTGGCGATCATGGCCAACATGACCGCGCAGCTCGCCCTGGACGAAGCGCTGGCGTGGTGCCGCGAGCGTGAGGCGTTCGGCAAGCCGATTGGCAAGTTCCAGGTACTCAAGCACCGGCTGGCCGAGATGGCCACGCAGGTCGAAGTGTCCCGAGAGTTCACCTATCGGCAGGCGGCGAAGATGGCTGTCGGCAAGAGCGTGATCAAGGAAATCTCCATGGCCAAGAACTTCGCCACCGACATCGCCGATCGGGTGACCTACGACGCGGTACAGGCGCTGGGCGGCATGGGCTACATGCGTGAAAGCCTTGTGGAGCGGCTGTACCGCGACAACCGCATCCTCTCCATCGGCGGCGGCACGCGGGAGATCATGAACGAGATCATCGCCAAGCAGATGGGGCTTTGATCGGCGCGGAGCATGCAGCAGGCCTGCCCGGCGCTGATGCCACCGGAACAACCTTCGCGAAGCAGTTCATTCCTGCAAGGGCGGCCGGGATTACTGCATCAGTCGAGCGATGGCCGGCGCATCTGCCCCCGTTGCTCATCGATGCCTTCCGCATCGAAGGCGGCCCGGTTCAAAGGGTGACGAATGCGCTGGGTTGAAGGGCCTTCGCCCTCGCGCGCCGGGGGGGCCGGCGAGGAAGGCGAGCGATGACCGGCTCAGTGGTGGTGGCTGACCACCTGCAGCATGCCCTGATGCCCGTATAGGTAATCCTGCGCGCCGCAGAGGTAATCGCCTGGGCGGAGGTTCCGGCGGATCAGGTCGCGGGCGGCGGCGTTCAGCCTGGGGTCGCACCCCAGTGCATCCAGGTCGTCCTGGGTCACGCAGTGGACCGCGGGCACGTCGGTGGAGAACCAGCGTGTTCCATCGAGGCGGAATACTTCCATCCGGGTGGCGTGGACCCCTGCGTCATAGTCGGATTTCGGGATCACTTCGTGAATGAACGCATTGCCGCCGGAGCTGAAACCGTCCAGGCGCACCGTTCCCCGCGAGTCGGTAATGCCCATGCGCAGCACGGCCGTGGCATCGCAACTCTGGCTGTCGGGGATAATGCCCAGGTAGGAGCTGGTGCCGAAGAACATCGTGCCCGGTTTCAATTGCCCATCGGCGAGTTTTTCGACCTGCACGGAGAAGGACCTGTTGATGCCGACTATCGAGAGCGCCGGCGCATTGCTGCGTACTTCGAAAGGCACGGCGTTTTCATTGCCGATGGCCGCGACCTCGATGCCGTTGATCTCGGCCTTGAACTGCCAGCCGCCTAGCCTGGCGAACTTCGGTCGGTCGCTGGGGTGGCGAACGATGGTGAATTCATAGAGCCGGTAGCGGCCGGGCGCCAACGAAAAGGTGATGACCTGATCACCGCTGACGTGGTGCACCCCGCCGATCAACCGGTCCTCATCGAGGAAACCGTCCGCTGCGACGATCTCGGCGAACGAGGTGTCTCCCCCGACCACGCCGAAGGCGAACTGATGGGTGGAGTCGGGGGGGCAATGGCCGGACTCATCGGCGCCAGGTGTCCAGGCACAGATTTTCGTCGAGAGACTTACGGGAAAAAGCTGACCGCTGACCATGGAACGCACACTCCTTGCAGACGACATGGGGTTTGTCATGGCCACGCCTCGTCGAGGGATGGCTGCAAGGTTTATCGGCTGATTGATAGGGCGACGGATATAAGGGCGAGGCGCGCTGAACTGTAGGATTGGTCCGGATGGCGGGCGCCGTTGCCCGGGCTACAAAAGCAAAGCCCGCCGAAGCGGGCTTTGTTTCCGGTACTGGCCGACCTACTTGGCCTCCAGATTATCCGCGGAGCGCTGGCGCTTGGGCTTGGGCGCGAAGCGCTTGGCCAGCTTCATGCTGCCGGTGACCACCTTCTGGTACCAGACCGGCAGGAGGCGCAGCATCACGTCGATGGCATGGGCGTCCGGGCCGATCAGGATGCGCCGCGAATCACGCTCTACGCCGCGAATGATCACCTGCGCAGCTTTCTGCGGCGTAGTGCGCAGCAACTGGTCGTTGAACTGGGTGCGGGCCTGCTCGGCGTTCTGCCCGGTGACCTTGACCATGCTGTCGTTCATCCGCGCGGTCTTGGCGATATTGGTCTTGATGCCACCGGGGTGAACACAGCTGGCCGAAACGCCTGCGCGCTCCATGTCCAGCTCCTGGCGCAGCGACTCGGTGAAGCCGCGCACGGCGAACTTGGTGGCGTTGTAGGCACTCATGCCCGGCTGGGAGAACAGCCCGAACACGCTGGAAACGTTGACGATGTGGCCGTCACCGGATGCCTTCAGGTGCGGCAGGAAGGCCTTGGTGCCGTAGACCACGCCCCAGAAGTTGATGTTGGTGATCCACTCGTATTCTTCATAGTCGCTGGCTTCCACGGTGCCGGCGTGGGCGACGCCGGCGTTGTTGAACACCAGGTTGACCTTGCCGTGCTCGCGGGCGGCCTTGTCGGCCCAGGCGTGCACCTGCTCGCGGTCAGCGACGTTCACCGTGTCGATGGACACGCGCACGCCGGTGGAGGAGAGCAGCTGGCGGGTTTCTTCCAGGCCTGCGGCATTCACGTCCGCCAGGGCCAGGTGGCAGCCGCGGGAGGCCAGTTCGATGGCCAGGGCGCGACCGATGCCCGAACCCGCGCCGGTGATGGCGGCGACCTTGTTCTCGAAGTTCTTCATGCCGGCACCTCTTCTGCGTGGCGTTGGGGTTGGACGACAGGGCTGGACAGCGGCTTGGACTTCAAATGATAGGCGCTGGGATCGAATTGGCTGGTCAGCGCGCGGAAACGCCAGGTGAAACCCGGCCACAGGGTGCAGTTGCGCCCGCTCACCGGGTGCAGGTACCAGCTCTTGCAGCCGCCGGTGTTCCACACGCTGTGGTTGAGGCCGCGCTGAAGTTTGGCGTTCCACTGGTCCTGGACGTCACTCTTGACCTCCACGCTCTGCAGCTCACGGCGGTCCATCAGCTTGATGGCGCCGAGCACGTAGGAGATCTGCGACTCGATCATGTAGACCATGGAGTTGTGGCCCAGGCCGGTATTCGGGCCCATGAGGAAGAACAGGTTGGGGAAGCCGCGGGTCATGGTGCCCTTGTAGGCTTCCGGGCCGTTCTGCCAGGTATCGAGCAGGTCCACGCCGTCCTTGCCGAATACCACGCCGCGCGGGATCGGGTCGTTGGCGGTGAAGCCGGTGCCGAAGATGATGGCGTCCACCTGCCGCTCGCGACCGTCAGCGGTGATGATGCTGCCGGCCTTGATCTCGCGGATGCCGTCGACGATCACCGAGGAATTGGAGGCCGCCAGCGCCGGGTAGTAGTTGTGCGACATGAGCACGCGCTTGCAGCCGATGGTGTAGTCCGGGGTCAGCTTGCGGCGCAGGTCCGGGTCCTTGACCTGCTGGCGGATGAAGCGCTCGGCCAGCCTGCCCACCAGCTTCATCGCCCAGGGCGCGAAGGTGAAGCCCAGCACGCGGCCTTCGAGCATGCTGTAGAGGGCGCCGCGCCAGAGCTTCTGTACCGCCGGGAAGTGGCGGAAGCGCGCGCGCTCCTTCTCGCTGATAGCGCGGTCCGGCTTGGGCAGGATCCACGGCGCGGTGCGCTGATAGAGATCGAGCTTGGCCACCAGCGGCTGGATTTCCGGGACGAACTGGATGGCCGAGGCGCCGGTGCCGATCACCGCCACGCGCTTGCCCTTGAGGTCGTAGTCATGGTCCCACTGCTGCGAGTGGAAGGCCTTGCCCTGGAAGTTCTCCAGGCCCTTGAGCGCCGGGATGGAGGGAATCGACAGGGCGCCCATGCCCGACACCACGGCCTTGGCGGTGTAGTGGTTGCCGGCGGCGTCGAACAGGTGCCAGAGCTGCTGCTCGTCGTTCCACTCGAAGCGCGCCATCTCGGTGTTGAGCAGCGTCTTGTCTTCCAGCCGGTATTTCTTCCAGCAGTTCTCCAGGTAGGCGCGGATCTCCGGCTGGCGGGCGAACATGCGCGTCCAGTCCGGGTTCGGTTCGAAGGAGAAGGAGTAAACGTGGGACTGTACGTCGCAGGCGCAGCCCGGGTAGTTGTTGACCCGCCAGGTACCGCCGACGCCGGCGTCCTTTTCGAACAGCAGGAAATCGTTCTCGCCTTCCTGCTTCAGGCGGATCGCCATGCCCAGCCCGGAAAACCCGGTGCCGATGATGGCGACCTTGCAGTGTCGGGGGGCAGTCTTTGGTTGGGTTCTCACAACCGTACTCATGGCCACGCTCCTGTTATGATTATTGCTGGCGTATACAACTGTCTACGTGATAGGAATGTAGACATCTGTATACCTGCGCAACAACCAACCTTCGGTGGGGTCGGGCACGAAACTCATGGAAATCGGACAGGAAGAACGACCTGCGGAGGCCGCCGGCAAGCGCGCGTTGATCGATGCGGCGCTGCGCCTGGCGGCCAGCCGACGCAGCCTGAGCAGCCTCGGGCTACGGGAGCTGGCGAGGGAAGCGGGCCTGAACCCGAACACCTTCTACCGGCACTTCGGCGACGTGGATGACCTGGGCCTGGCGATCATCCGCGATATCGCCACCCAGCTGCGCCAACCGTTGCGCGACTTGCGCCGCGAGGCAGCCGAGCGCGCCCTGCCGAGGGCGGGCGCGGCCAACGTGCCGTTCGGCCTGGACCTTGAGCGCGGCCAGCGCGTAACCCGGGAGACGGTGCGGCTGTTCTTCGACTTCGTCGAGCGCAACCCGCAGGCCTTCATCATCGGCGTGCGCGAGCTGCACGGGCCGTCGCCGGTGCTGCGCGAAGCGCTGGCGCGGGTGATGGACGAGTTCGGCGAGGACATGGCCGAAGACATCCGCCAGTTCCATCTGCTGCCGGACGTCGAGGTGGGCGAACTGGACCAGTTGTCACGGCTGATCAGCCGGCAGCTGTTCCAGCAGTCGCTGGACTACCTGGAGCGCCCGCCGGAGTTGCGTGAGGAAGTCTGCGCCCTGGCCGAGCGACAAATCCTGTTGCTCTTCACCGGTGTCGCGGTGCTGCAGACCTTCGGCATGCTGGCTAGGCTCTGAGTCTTTGCTGATTGTGGAAGATTGCCATGCTGCCTTTGCCCCTGTTCGGCGGCTGCGCCTGCGGCGCGGTGCGCTACCGCGTGGATGCGCAGCCCGAGGAAACCGGATACTGCCACTGCCGCATCTGCCAGAAATCCAACGCCGCGCCGGCGGTGCCCTGGGCGGTGATCCCGCTGACGGGGTTCGCCTATACCGCCGGCGAATTGGGAATGTGGCGCTCCAGTGAGGACGGCGAGCGGCGCTTCTGCGTGAAGTGCGGCACGCCTATGGAGTTCCGCGTGCGTGACGGTGAAACGGTGGGGCTGAACATCGTCACCCTGGACGAACCGGAGCGGATCGAGCCGCAGTGCCACGTATGGTGTTCCTCGCAGCTGTCGTGGTTCGACACGGTCGATGACCTGCCGCGGCGCTCCGAGGGTTGAAAAGAGCCCTTCACGGTTCTACAGGCCCAATTGCGCCTTGAGCAGGAGCGCGTAGCCCAGCGCCATCAGTGCCCAGCCGCACAGCGGCCCGAAGACCCAGCGCCAGGGCAGGCTGCGCGGGTCGAAGCCCACCCCATGGACGAAGCCGGCGCTGACCCCGAGCATCGCCAGCATCAGTAGGCCATGGCTGTAGCGGCCCTGGGTGTCGAGCATGGCGGCAGGGTGGATCAGCAGGACCAGCGCCAGGGGAATCGCCAGCAGCAGGGACAAGATGCGGCTGGCGGGGTGACGCAGGAGGGCTGCATCAGTCGTCGTCACTGTCCAGATCCTGGGTGGTTTCCAGCCACAGCGCATTGATGATGCCGAAGCTGCAGGCCAGCAGGACGCCGAGTATCCAGGTGAAGTACCACATGCGGTCGCTCCTTCAATAGAGACCGTGGGAGTTGGCTTCGATGTGCTTGCGGGTCAGGCGGCCCCACATCTTCACGTAGCCCCACAGCGTGTAGCAGAGGATCAGCGGCACGAAGATGCAGGCCACGACGAACATGATGCCCAGGGTTTTGTGGCTGGAAACCGCGTCCCATACGGTGAGGCTCGCCGCCGGGTTCTCGCTGGAAGGAAAGACGAACGGGAACAGCGCGAAGCCCGCCGTGCACAGGGTACCGATGATCGCCAGGGCGCTGCCCAGGAACGTCAGCCCGCCGCTGCCGCGGTTGGCCGCCACGAGGGCCAGCAGGCCGCCGAGGATGCCGACGATGGGAGCGGCGATGGTCGCCGGATAGGCGTGGTAGTTAGCCAGCCAGCCGGCATTGGACAGCGCAACTTCCTTGTTCAAGGGGTTCAGCACCGCATTGCCGTCGATGCTCGAGAGCAGGGCGAAGCCGTTCATGCCCAGGCTGACCCAGACCCCGGCGGCGATGAAGGTCAGCAGGTACACCAGCGCGCACAATTGCGCGGCCCGCCGGGAGCGCTCAGCCAGTTCTCCGTCCGTGCGCAGCATCAGCCAGGCGCCGCCGTGCAGGCAGAGCATGCTCAGGCTGACCACCCCGGCGAGCAGGGCAAAGGGGTTGAGCAGGGCGAAGAAGCTGCCGTGGTAGGACGGCCGCATCATCTCATCGAGGGTGAAAGGCAGGCCCTGGAACAGGTTGCCGAAGGCCACGCCGAACACCAGCGCCGGGACGAAGCCACCGACGAACAGCGCCCAGTCCCAGACTGTGCGCCAGCGCTGGTTTTCCAGTTTGCTGCGGTAGTCGAAACCGACGGGGCGGCAGAACAGGGCGAAGAGCACCAGCAGCATTGCCCAATACAACCCGGAGAAGGCGGTGGCATAGACCATCGGCCAGGCGGCGAACAGGGCGCCGCCGGCGGTGATGAACCAGACCTGGTTGCCGTCCCAGTGCGGGGCGATGGTATTGATCGCCACTCGTCGTTCGCTGTCGGTCTTCGCCACGAAGGGCATCAGTGCCATGGCGCCCATGTCGAAGCCATCGGTGAGGGCGAAGCCGATCAGCAGCACGCCGATCAGCACCCACCAGGTCAGTTTCAGCGTTTCGTAGTCCATGGTCGTCTCCTTACGCCGTGGCCGTGCCGCTGCCGGCGGCATGGTCGCGCTCGAAGTGATAGCGGCCGGTGTGCAGGCTCGATGGGCCGAGGCGGGCGAACTTGATCATCAGGTACATCTCCACCACCAGCAGCAGGCTGTAGAAGGCGATCAGTGCCAGCAGCGAGCCCCAGACATCGCCGGTACTGAGGCTGGAAGCCGACAGGTGCACCGGCAGTACCTCACCGATGGACCAGGGCTGGCGGCCGTGCTCCGCCACATACCAGCCGGTCTGCGCGGCCAGCCAGGGCAGCGGCAGGCTCCACAAAGCCCACTTGAGCAGCCACGGCTTGCGCTCCTCGTTCTTGCGCGCTGAGGCATAGAACGCGCAGGCGAACAGGGCGAGCATGAGGAAGCCGCAACCGACCATGATGCGGAAGCTGAAGAACAGCGTGAACACATCGGGGATGGTGTCGAGGGTGGCCAGGCGGATCTGCTCTTCGGTCGCGTCGACGACATCGGGCGTGTACTTCTTCAGCAGCAGACCGTAGCCGAGATCGCTCTTGACCTGGTTGAACTGCGCCAGGGTGGCCGCAGACTTGTCGCCGCCGCGCAGTTTCTGCAGCAAGGCGTAGGCGGTCATGCCATTGCGGATGCGCGCCTCGTGCTGCACCAGGAGGTCCTTGATCCCGGTGACCTCCTTGTCCAGTGAGCGAGTGGCGATCAGGCCGAGCACGTAAGGGATCCTGATCGCGTAGTCGGTGCGCTGCTCCTCCTGGTTGGGTAGCCCGATGAGCGTGAAACCGGCGGGAGCGGGGTGGGTTTCCCATTCCGCCTCGATGGCGGCCAGCTTGGTCTTCTGCACGTCGCCGATCTCATAGCCCGACTCGTCGCCAAGGATGATCACCGAGAGGATCGAGGCCAGGCCGAAGGCCGAGGCGATGGCGAAGGAGCGCCGGGCGAAGCCCTGGTCGCGCTTCTTCAACAGGTAGTAGCTGGAGATGGCGAGGACGAAGATCGCCCCGGTGACGTAGCCGGCGGCGACGGTATGGACGAACTTGACCTGGGCCACCGGGTTGAATAGCAGCGCACCGAAGTCGGTGAGTTCCATGCGCATGCTCTGGAAGTTGAACTCCGCGCCCACCGGGTTCTGCATCCAGCCATTGGCGATCAGGATCCACAGCGCCGAAAGGTTCGAGCCCAGCGCGACCAGCCAGGTCACCGACAGGTGCTGGACCTTCGACAGGCGGTCCCAGCCAAAGAAGAACAGGCCGATGAAGGTCGATTCGAGGAAGAAGGCCATCAGCCCTTCGATGGCCAGCGGCGCGCCGAAGATGTCACCGACGTAGTGGGAGTAGTAGGCCCAGTTGGTGCCGAACTGGAACTCCATGGTCAGCCCGGTGGTGACGCCCAGGGCGAAGTTGATGCCGAACAGCTTGCCCCAGAACTGGGTCATGTCCTTGTACACCTGCTTGCCGGTCATCACGTAGACCGACTCCATGATCGCCAGCAGGAAGGCCAGGCCGAGGGTCAGCGGCACGAACAGGAAATGGTACATGGCGGTCATCGCGAACTGCAGGCGCGACAGGTCTACGACGGCTTCGGAAATCATCGGGCGCTCTCCTTCTCGGCGTCGCTCGGGCGGCTGTCGCCGAGCAGGTGCTGGCTGGTGACGCGGGAGCCGTCGTCGGGGACGGTGGGCTGGTCGAACCAGACGGTCTTGATGATCAGTAGCAGGGTCAGCTTGATCAGCAGGATGATGGTCAGCTCACGAACGAGCGGGACCTTCCAAGGGGAGGGGGCTTGGTGGGGCATCTAATCTCCTTGGCTCGCAATTCGTGATGTGGTTCTGCTTGAACTGCGCGTTCCATTGGGATCCGGAAACCCTGCTCAGTGTAGTAACTGGTTGTCGCGGTGCGCGGTGGAAATGAAAAACGCCAGGCGATGCCTGGCGTTTTTCGACGTTGAGCGAGGTTTGGCGGGATCAGCCGGCGAAGTCCAACTGCTCTTTCCAGCGGGTTTCCAGTGCCTTGGTATCGTGGTCGAAGGGGTGGAAGCCGGGGCGGAAATAGTCCAGCCAGGGGCGGATCAGGTTGACGAAGTAACCGCGGCGCGGGTGTAGCAGCACGCCCAGGCCATGCTTCCAGCTGCGCCAGTTGAAGAGCTGGCCATCGCGGCGCAGCAGGTTGATCTGGAAGCCGGCGATGACGCTGAGGAAGATCACAGTGGTCAGCAGCATCACCGCGGTGCGGGTGAAGTAGCCGCCGTAGACCTGCTGGTAGACATCGTAGGCCACCGCCTTGTGTTCGTTCTCCTCGACGGCATGCCACATCCACAGCTTGTACATCTTGTCCGACTTCATCTGGCCGCTCAGGTCTTCACGCTTGAGCAGTTGTTCGGCCATGGTCGCGGTGAAGTGTTCCAGAGCGCAGGTGATCGCCAGTTGATGCTTCTTGGTGGTGACCTTGCTGATGGATTCGAGCAGCACCTTGATGCGCAGTTCCAGGGTTTCCAGGTCGATGCCGTGTTCGTCGGCGTACTCGTTGTAGGCGGCGTGCTCCTTGGAGTGCATGGCTTCCTGGCCGATGAAGGCGCTGACGTCCTTCTGCAGCTGCGGATCCTGGATGCGGTCGCGGACCGCGCGCACGCTGTCGACGAAGAACTTCTCGCCGTAGGGGAACAGCGAGGACAGGTTGTTCATGAAGTGGGTCATGAAGGGCTGCCCGTCCCACCAGTACTTCGGGGTTTCACTGAAGGTGAAATCCATGCGGCGGACCGGGAAGTTGGCGCGAATCGGCGTGGTACTGGCGTTCATGACTAACTCCTTGTTGTTGTGCGGGCGGGAGCGAGGCGCGTGGCAGGTGCGGCACCCCAGGCAAGCCCTGTCGTTAGTTCGCGATGCCACCTTCGAATGTGTCATCGGTTGATGTCATGTTCGGAGTCTTGTCGGACAATCGCCAGGTCATATCCGGTCGCGGCGGGGTCGTATCAGGCCAAACCGGCCATCACCAGCCATTGGATGGGGCACCGGTGCGAACGCCGGAAACGAAAACGGGCGCCGCAGCGCCCGTTGTCGGAAACAGCGCCGATCAGGCTTCGTCGAGGGCGAAGGCGGTCAGGCTGTAGGTGGGAATCTGTGCGTCGTTGAGCTTGGTCGAACCGCCCAGCTCGGGCAGGTCGATGATCGCAGCGGCCTCGAACACGCTGGCGCCCATGCGGCGTACCAGTTGGGCGGCGGCCAGCAGGGTACCGCCGGTGGCGATCAGGTCATCGAAGATCAGCACGCTGTCGCCTTCGCACAGGCTGTCGGCGTGGACTTCCAGCAGGGCTTCGCCGTACTCGGTCTCGTAGGCCTGGGCCAGTACGTCGGCCGGCAGCTTGCCGCGCTTGCGGAACAGCACCAGGGGCTTGTTAAGTTCGTAGGCGATGATCGAACCGATCAGGAAGCCGCGCGCATCCATGGCGCCGATGTGGGTGAAGTCGGCCTCGACGTAGCGCTGGATGAAGCTGTCGGCGACGAAGCGCAGGGCTCGCGGCGACTGGAACAGCGGGGTTATGTCGCGGAACATGACGCCGGGCTTGGGAAAGTCGGGAACGGCACGGATCACGGACTTCAGGTCGAGTGGGTTGAGGATCATGCTGGATGTGCACCTGATGCGGTTTTTGCAGAGGCCAAAGTATAACGGGCCCGCCGATTGGCGAGCCCGTTTTCGATGACCGGAAAGTCAACCAAAGGGTCAGCTTTCGTGTCTGTCAGCTTTCCAGCTGGCCCCCGGCCAGTGCGCACAGCTCGATGGAATCGAGGATGTGCACTTCCTTGCCTTCGGCGGCGATCAGGCCGTTCTGCTGGAAGCGGGTGAACACGCGGGAAACGGTTTCCACCGCCAGGCCCAGGTAGTTGCCGATCTCGTTGCGCGACATGGCCAGGCGGAACTGCTGGGCCGAGAAGCCGCGGGCACGGAAGCGCGCGGAGAGGTTCACCAGGAAGGTGGCGATGCGTTCGTCGGCGGTCTTCTTCGACAGCAGCATCATCATCTGCTGGTCGTCGCGGATTTCCCGGCTCATCACGCGCAGCAGCTGGCGGCGCAGTTGCGGCAGCTGCTCGGAGAGTTCGTCCAGGCGTTCGAAGGGGATTTCGCACACCGAGGTGGTTTCCAGCGCCTGGGCCGATACCGGGTAGCTCTCGGTGTCCATGCCGGACAGGCCGACCAGCTCGCTGGGCAGGTGGAAGCCGGTGATCTGCTCTTCACCGCCGTCGGTGATGCTGAAGGTCTTCAGCGCGCCGGAGCGCACTGCGAAGACGGAGCCGAAGGCATCGCCCTGGCGGAACAGGAACTCGCCTTTCTTCAGGGGGCGGCCGCGCTTGACGATTTCATCGAGGGCGTCCATGTCGCTGTGGTTCAGCGACAGGGGCAGGCAGAGGGGAGCCAGGCTGCAATCCTTGCAGTGCGCTTGTGGCAATGCGCGCACTTTGATGGTTTCGGCCATGAGTGTTCCTTCAGTGGGATGGCACACAAAAACCAAGGGTACCGCAGACGGCAAGTCGCGCGCCAGTTGGCGACCTGTCTGAATCGCTGGTTCCAGCGACGGGGATGAGGGTTTGCGGGGGGTGTATCGGGGCTCGAATCCTTTCGAAAAGTGCTGGGGCAGGGCTGTTCCTACACCCTGGGACGACGGACATATCCTGTATCAATGGGTGCGACAGTTGGTCCCGCACCGTCGGTCGTCTGCGGAACTCGCGGGTCAGATGACCCGCGAGAAGCGTTGCAGGTTTTGCATCGGCAGGTAGCGGTCGAACAGCATGCACAGCGAACGGACCAGCAGCCGGCCGGAAGCGCTGACGTCTATGCCGCGCGGGCCGAGGGTGATCAGGCCGTCGCGGGCGAAGCGCTCGAGATCGTCCCAGATTTCCGCGAAGTAACCGCGGAAGTCGATGTTGTAGAGGTCCTCGATGTCTTCGAAGTCCAGCTGGAAATGGCAGATCAGTTGCTGGATCACCGCGCGGCGGATGAGGTCGTCCTTGTTGCAGTGCAATCCACGACGAGTGGCGAGTTGGCCCTGGTCGAGGGTGTTCTGGTAGTCGGCGATGTCATTGCTGTTCTGGCAGTAGAGGTCACCGATCTGGCTGATCGAGGAAACCCCCAGACCAACGAGGTCGCAGTGACCGTGGGTGGTGTAGCCCTGGAAGTTGCGCTGCAGGGTGCCGTCTTCCTGGGCCATCGCCAGTTCGTCGTCCGGCAGGGCGAAGTGGTCCATGCCGATATAGCGGTAGCCGGCCGCTTCGAGCTGCTCGGTGGTGCGCTGCAGCATCTCCAGCTTCTGCCCGGGGGAGGGCAGGTCTTCGGCCAGGATCCGGCGTTGTGGCGGGAAACGTTCGGGAAGGTGCGCGTAGTTGAACACGGACAGCCGATTGGGCTGCAGGGCAATGACCTGCTCGACGGTGTGGGCGAAGGTGTCCGGGGTCTGTCTGGGCAGGCCGTAGATCAGGTCGATGTTGATCGAGCGGAATTGCAGGGTGCGCGCTGCATCGATGATGGCGCGGGTCTCGTCGAGGCTCTGCAGGCGGTTGATGGCCTGTTGCACCTCCAGGTTGAAGTCCTGCACGCCAATGCTGGCGCGGTTGAAGCCCAGTTCGCGGAGCAGGCCCATGGTCGACCAATCGGCCTCGCGTGGGTCGATCTCGATGCCATAGTCGCCGAAATCACCCTCGACGAAATGGAAGTGGGTGCGCAATTGCGCCATCAGTTCACGCAGCTGGCCGGGGCTCAGGAAGGTCGGGGTACCTCCGCCGAAATGCAGCTGCTCGACTTGCTGCTGGCGACCCAGGTGACGGCTGACGATCTCGATTTCGTGGATGAGACGGGCGAGGTAGGGGGCGCTGCGGCCACGATCCTTGGTGATGACCTTGTTGCAGGCGCAGTAGTAGCAGATGTTCGCGCAGAACGGGACGTGCACGTAGAGCGAGAGCGGCCGCTGCGCTTTCTGGCTATCGCGCAGCGCGTGCAGCAGGTCGAAGGGTCCGACTCCTTCGTGGAACTGCACGGCTGTGGGATAGGAGGTGTAGCGCGGGCCGGACAGATCGTATCGGCGTATCAGATCTGCGTCCCAGCGAATATTGTCGAGCATGCCGATGTTCCCCGGTGGCGAGCTTTTCCTGCGCAGTCTAGGGAGAGTCTGATAGAGGCCTGTTGACCTGTATCAAGCGGCTTTATGGTGGGCAATACCGGCGCTGGCGTGCATTTCGTGGCCCATGATCCAGGCCTGGTGCGGGCCGGGCAGGGTCCACAGGCCGAAGAGAATTACCAGGATGCCGCCGGCCATGCGCACGCTGCGCTTGCGCAGCAGCGCGGTGATGCGCTCGGCCGCGAGCCCTGTCGCCAGCAGCACCGGCCATGTGCCGAGGCCGAAGGCGAGCATCAGCAGGGCGCTGTCGATGGCCGAGCCCTGGCTGGTGGCCCAGAGCAGGGTGCTGTAGACCAGACCGCAGGGCAGCCAGCCCCAGAGCGCGCCGAGCAGCAGTGCGCGCGGCAGCGTGGCGACCGGCAGCAGGCGGCTGGCGAAGGGCTGGATGTGCTTCCACAGGCCGCGGCCCAGGGCTTCGATGCGGGTCAGGCCACTCCACCAGCCGGCCAGGTAGAGGCCCATGGCGATCAGCAGCAGGCCGGCGATCACCCGCAACGCTGCGGCGAATGGCGTGCGCGCCACGGCCCAGCCGGCCAGGCCGAGCAACAGGCCGGCGCAGGCGTAGCTGAGGATGCGTCCGAGGTTGTAGGCCAGCAGCAGACGCAGGCGACGTCCGCGTTGCTCCGGCGGGATGGCCATGGTCAGCGCGCCCATCAGGCCGCCACACATGCCTAGGCAGTGGCCGCCGCCGAGCAGGCCGAGAATCAGCGCGGACGCCAGCAGCGGCGCCAGTTCAGGCATCGCGCTTGTCCTGCTTCTGGCTGCTGTGCGAGGCGTCGCCCTCGGCTTCGTCGATGCCGGCCTGGTGCTTGGGGTCTTCGTCGTCGAACAGGATGCTGTGGGCGGGCCCGTCCATGTCGTCGTACTGGCCGCTGTTCACCGCCCAGAAGAAGATCGCGATGCAGATGCCGACGATCACCACGGCAACCGGAATCATTATGTAGAGAGCGGGCATTTCAACTCCGTGGCAGCGCCTGCGCCGCTTGTGGGGCGGCTGGCAGGGCGGTGGTCGCTATCGGGGCGCCGGCGCCCTTGGGCAGCCGGGTCAGGCGCAGGGCGTTAAGTACCACGGTCAGCGAGCTGATCGACATGCCCACTGCGGCCCACACGGGCGTGATCCAGCCGAGGGCGGCAAAGGGCAACATCAGCCCATTGTACAGCCCCGCCCAGACCAGGTTCTCGATGATGACCCGACGGGTGCGGCGGGCGAGGCTGAAAGCCTGTACCACGCTGTCCAGACGGTTGGACAACAGCACGGCGTCGGCGCTGGTCTTGGCCAGGTCGGTGGCCGAGCCCATGGCAACGCTGATGTCGGCAGCGGCCAGCACCGGTACGTCGTTCACTCCGTCGCCCAGCATCAGCACGCGGTGGCCTTGCTGGTGCAACTGGCGCAGGACTTCGAGCTTGTCGTCCGGGCGCAGGCCGCCGCGGCAGTCATCGATGCCCAGTTCGGCAGCGACGCGGCCGACCATTGGCGAACTGTCGCCGGACAGCAGCAGGGTACGCCAGCCACGGGCGCGGCAGGCATCGAGCAGGTCGGCGGCATCGTCACGGATGCGGTCGTCCAGTACCAGCCAGGCCAGCGCCTCGCTGTCGTCACCTAGCAGCAGCCACTGGCCGGGCTCCTGCGGGTGCTGGGGTGCTTCGCTGCCACTCAAGCCACAGACGAAGGACGGCTCGCCGATGCGCAGGCGGCGTTCGCCGACCAGGCCTTCCAGGCCCAGGCCGGGATGGCTCTCGACATTCTCGGCGGGCTGCGGTGCGCGGCCGAAAGCTCGGGCGATAGGGTGTTCGGATCGGTTCTCCAGCGCGGCAGCCAGCGCCAGACAGGTGTCGCTGTCCAACGAGCCCAGCGGGCGCACGGCGCGCAGGGTGAGGCGGCCTTCGGTGAGGGTGCCGGTCTTGTCGAAGATCACCGTGTCGATGTGGTTCAGGCCTTCGAGCACATGGCCGCGGGTCACCAGCAGGCCGAGCTTGTGCAGGCTCCCGGTGGCGGCGGTGAGCGCAGTGGGCGTGGCCAGCGACAAGGCGCAGGGGCAGGTCGCCACCAGCATCGCCAGGACGACCCAGAAGGCGCGTGAGGCATCGTGTTGCCACCAGAACAGGCCGACCACGGCGGCCAGCACCAGCAGGGCGATGAGGAACCATTGCGCGGCCTTGTCGGCGAGTTCGGCGAGGCGCGGCTTGTCCGACTGGGCGCGTTCGAGCAGGCGGACGATGGCGGACAGCCGGCTGTCGCCGCCCAGGGCCTTGACCTGCACGGTCAGCGGGCCTTCGACGTTGAGGGTGCCGCCGGTGACGCTGTCGCCGCTCTGGCGCGGCTGTGGCAGATATTCGCCGGTGAGCAGGGACTCGTCGACGCTGGACTGGCCGTCGAGGATCAGGCCGTCGGCCGGGATGACTGCGCCGGGCTGCACCAGTACGCGGTCGCCCACGTTCAGTTCGCTGAGCAGTACGCGGCTGCTCTGGCCACTGTCGTCCAGGCGCAGGCAGGAGGCGGGCAACAGGTTGACCAGTTGCGCGGTGGCCGCGGCGGTGCGTTCGCGGGCGCGGCGCTCCAGGTAGCGGCCGGCGAGCAGGAACAGGGCGAACATGCCGACGGCGTCGAAGTACAGGTCGCCGTGGCCGGTGACGGCGGTCCAGATGCCGGCCAGGTAGGCGCCGCCGATGGCCAGGGAGACCGAGACATCCATGGTCAGGTGGCGGGTGCGCAGGTCGCGCACGGCGCCACGGAAGAACGGCTGGCAGGAATAGAAGACGATGGGTGTGGTGAGGAACATCGCCACCCAGCGCAGGATTTCGTGCAGCTCGGGGCTCAGGTCGATGTTGAATTCCGGCCAGGTGGCCATGGTCGCCATCATCGCCTGGAACCACAGCAGGCCGGCGACGCCCAGCTGGCGCAGGGACTTGCGGTTCTCCTGGTGCAACTGTTCGGCGGCGCGGTCCGGCTGGAAGGGGTGCGCGGCGTAACCAATACGGCGCAGCTCGGCGAGCAGTTCGCTCAGCGGCAGCTCGCTGTCGGACCAGCGCACGTGCAGGCGGTGGTTGGACAGGTTGAGGCCGGCCTCGGCGACGGCGGGCAGGCCCTTGAGATGTTTCTCGATCAGCCAGCCGCAGGCGGCGCAGCTGATGCCTTCCATGATCAGCGTGGTCTCGGCGAGATCGCCCTGGTGCTGGACGAAGGGCTGCTGAACGTCGGGGCGGTCGAACAGCTTCAGCTCGTCGGCGAGCTGTTCGGGGAGTGCGTCAGGGTTGGGTGCGGCTTCGGTGCGGTGGCGGTAATAGCCTTCCAGGCCTCCGGCAACGATGGCCTCGGCCACGGCCTGGCAACCCGGACAGCAGAATTCTCGGGTCTCGCCGAGTACTGGCGCGGTGAAGCGGCTGCCGGGCGGAACCGGCAGCGCACAGTGGTAACAGAGCAGCGCGGCGCTCATGGGCGCTCGGCTTCATCTCCGCTGAGGGGCTCGTCGCCGAGGTCGAAGGTACCGCCGGGAGCGACCTTTTCTTCCTCGAACAGACGCCAGGTCTTGCCGTTCTCCTCGCCGAGCAGTTCGACGAAGCGGCGGCCCTTCACGGCGGCATCCAGGCTGGCGGTGTAGCGGCCCGGCTCGGCGGGGCTGGCGCGCAGTTCCAGGTGCTTGTCCTGGGATTCCAGGGTAGGGGAGAGCAGGTTCAGGGTGAGCGTGGCCGGACGGCTGTCGCCCGTGAGGCGCAGGTCCACTTCGCCAGTCAGCTCGTCGAAGCTGATCTTCGCCCGCAGCTTGAGCTGCTGGGCGAGGTGCTCGCGGTCGAGGGAGCGGTTGATGCCCTTGCCGGCTTCGTAATAGTTGTCGCTGACCAGGGAATCCTGGTTGTTCACGGCGATGTTGACCATCGTCAGGCTGAGGAAGATCGAGGTGCCCAGCATGGCGATGATGATCCACGGCCAGAGGTGCTTGTACCAGGGTTCCACGGGTGTCTTCATGGCCGATTGCATGCTCTTTGATCTCTCGCTGGCGGCGCCTTGCAGAGCGCCGCCCGGTGAAGGGGCGGGCGAATTCTACGTCCTTGGATCGCTACTGGCACCCCATGCGCAACATGGGGTGCCAATTCGTTCAGCGTTGGTTCAACGAACGCGCGGACCGATGAAGCGGCTGGTGGATTCCTTGCTGATGGACGGGTCGTCCACCGACTGGATGGTAAAGCTGATCTCGTTGGTGGTGGAGGGCAGTTTCTCCGGGTCGATGGAGAGTTCCACCGGCATGCTGAAGATGTCCCCGGCCGCGACCGAGATTTCCTTCTTGCCTTCCAGGATCAGGCCATCCATGCCCTTGGCGCTGAGCACGTAGGTATGGTCCTTCTGGTCCTTGTTCATGACCTTGAGGCTGTACACGTTCTCGATGCGGCCTTCGGCGTTCTCGCGGTAGAGCACGCGGTCCTTGCTGACGTCGAAGCCCACCAGCGGGCGCAAGAAGATGGCGGTGATCAGCAGGCCGATCATGATGCACAGGGCAATGGCGTAGCCGATCAGGCGCGGGCGCACCAGGTGGGTTTTCTGCCCCGACAGGTTGTGCTCGGTGGTATAGCTGATCAGGCCGCGCGGGTAGTTCATCTTGTCCATGATGCTGTCGCAGGCGTCGATGCAGGCCGCGCAGCCTATGCACTCGATCTGCAGGCCATCGCGAATGTCGATGCCGGTCGGGCAGACCTGTACGCACATGGTGCAGTCGATGCAGTCGCCCAGGCCCTGGGCCTTGTAGTCGGCGCCTTTCTTGCGCGGGCCACGGCTCTCGCCGCGACGCGGATCGTAGGAAACGATCAGGGTGTCCTTGTCGAACATCACGCTCTGGAAGCGCGCGTACGGGCACATGTAGATGCACACCTGCTCGCGCAGCCAGCCAGCGTTGCCGTAGGTGGCGAGGGTGAAGAAGCCGACCCAGAAGTAGGCCCAGCCGTCCGCCTCGCCGGTCACCAGTTCCATCAGCAGTTCGCGGATGGGGGCGAAGTAGCCGACGAAGGTCAGGCCGGTGACCAGGCCGATCAGCAGCCAGAGGCTGTGCTTGGCGATCTTGCGCAGCAGCTTGTTGCCGCTGAAACCGGCCTTGTCGAGCTTCATGCGCTGGTTGCGGTCACCCTCGGTGACTTTCTCGCACCACATGAAGATCCAGGTCCACACGCTCTGCGGGCAGGTGTAGCCGCACCAGACGCGGCCGGCGAACACGGTGATGAAGAACAGGCCGAACGCACTGATGATCAGCAGTCCGGAGAGAAGGATGAAGTCCTGCGGCCAGAAGGTCGCGCCGAAGATGTAGAACTTGCGCTCGGGCAGGTCCCAGAGAACCGCCTGGCGACCGTTCCAGGTCAGCCACACGGTGCCGAAATAGAGAAGGAAGAGGAGGGCGCCCCCGGCCATGCGGAGGTTGCGGAAGAACCCGGTAAAGGCTCGGGTGTAGATCTTTTCCCGGGAGGCATAAAGGTCGACGCTTTCACCCTTGCCCTTGGTGGGCGGAGTGACGTCCTGGACCGGAATCTGTTTGCTCATCAGTGCATTCCACGGCAGCGGGAGGGCGCCCTGTCGATACATGCCGAGAGGGTCAGAAATATGCTTGCACGCCTAACAATGATACGGCGTGGTGGGTGTTGCAACGGTGCGACAGTTGGTCGCGTAACGAATTATGGACCCAGAAATAGAGCGGCGCCGGTATAGAAACCGGCGCCGCTGGGTGTCGCTATGGGTGTAGGAAAGAGAGGCTTATTCGGCGCTCTTCTCACCTTCGCCGTGCGACAGGCTGTACACGTAAGCAGCGAGCAGGTGGACCTGGTCTTTGCCCAGACGCTCCAACTGAGCCGGCATCTGGCCCTGGCGGCCGTAGCGGATGGTCTGCTGCAGCTGGGTGAAGCTCGAACCGTAGATGAACGCGCCCGGATGGGTCAGGTCAGGCGCACCCATGGCGGCTGTGCCCTTGCCTTCCGCACCGTGGCAAGCCACGCAGGTGGTCTGGAAGACTTTCTGGCCGTTGGCGACCTGCTCGTCAGTCACGCCCTCGGGCAGCTTGCGGCCGTCCAGCTTGGTGGTGACGAAGGCTGCTACATCGTGAACGCCGGCATCGCCGATGACTTCGCCCCAGGCCGGCATGGCCGCGTGGCGACCGCCTTCGATGGTGGCGATGATGTCCTTCGGCTCGCCGCCCCAGCGCCAGTCGGCGTCGGTCAGGTTCGGGAAACCGTGGGCGCCCTTGGCGTCGGAACCGTGGCAGACGGAGCAGTTGGAGGCGAACAGGCGGTTACCCATTTTCAGGGCCTGCTCGTCCTTGGCCACGTCCTCGATCGGCATGGCGCCGAACTTGGCGTACAGCGGGCCGTACTTCTCGTCGGCCTTGGCCATTTCCTTTTCCCACTGGTGCACACCGGTCCAGCCTTGTTCGCCGTTGGCGAATTCGGCCTTGTCCTGGTAGCCCGGCAGCAGGCCCTTCCAGTTGCCCAGGCCCGGATACAGGACCAGGTAGCCGAGGGCGAAGATGAAGGTGGCGACGAACAGCATGAACCACCACTTGGGCAGTGGGTTGTCGTACTCCTCGATGCCGTCGAAGGCATGGCCGACGGTCTCGTCGGTGGCTTCGTTGCGCTGACCGCGACGGGTGGCGAACAGCAGCCATGCCAGGGCGAAGATGGTGCCCAGGGTAAGTACGGTGACGTACAGACTCCAGAAGGTTGTCATTCTTTGTTGCTCCTAGAAGCTTGCTCTTGCTCGACGTGCTTTTTGGCGACCGGGTCATCCGCGAAGGGCAGCAGGGCGTCTTCGTCGAAGCGCTCCTTGCGTTTGCCACCGTAGGCCCAGAGCAGGACGCCGACGAAGGCGACCATCACTACTACAGTGCCGATACCGCGAATGGTCCCGATATCCATCACTGTCACCGTTTGCTCTTGATGATGGTGCCGAGGCCTTGCAGGTAGGCGACCACAGCGTCCATCTCGGTCTTGCCTTTGACGGCATCACGAGCACCGGCGATGTCTTCGTCGGTGTAGGGCACGCCCAGCGTACGCAGGGCTTCCATTTTCTTCGCGGTGTCCTTGCCGTCGAGCTTGTTCTCCACCAGCCAGGGGTAGGAGGGCATCTTCGATTCCGGCACCACGTTGCGCGGGTTGTACAGGTGCGCGCGGTGCCAGTCGTCGGAGTAGCGGCCGCCGACGCGGGCCAGGTCCGGGCCGGTACGCTTGGAACCCCACAGGAACGGGTGGTCCCAGACGCTTTCGCCGGCGACGGAGTAGTGGCCGTAGCGCTCGGTCTCGGCGCGGAACGGACGGACCATCTGCGAGTGGCAGCCTACGCAGCCTTCGCGGATGTAGATGTCACGGCCTTCCAGCTCCAGCGCGGTGCGCGGCTTCATGCCTTCGACCGGCTTGTTGGTCACGTCCTGGAAGAACAGCGGAACGATCTGGGTCAGACCGCCGATGCTCACCGCAATGACCATGAAGAAGGCCAGAAGGCCGATGTTCTTCTCGACTACTTCGTGCTTCATCAGTGAGCTCCTACAGCGGGGATCTGGGCAGCGGCATCGGCGTCAGCCTGTTTGAAACCGCGCACAGTACGGAAGGTGTTGTAGGCCATCAGCAGCATGCCGGAGGCGAAGAAGGCGCCGCCCAGCGCACGGACGATGAAGCCCGGGTGGCTGGCCTGCAGGGCTTCCACGAAGGAGTAGGTGAGGGTGCCGTCGGCGTTGATCGCGCGCCACATCAGGCCCTGGGTGATGCCGTTGACCCACATGGAGGCGATGTACAGCACGGTACCGATGGTCGCCAGCCAGAAGTGGGCGTTGATCAGGCCAACGCTGTGCATCTGCTCGCGGCCGAAGACTTTCGGAATCAGGTGGTACAGCGAGCCGATGGAGATCATCGCAACCCAGCCCAGAGCGCCGGCGTGTACGTGGCCGATGGTCCAGTCGGTGTAGTGCGACAGGGAGTTGACGGTCTTGATGGCCATCATCGGGCCTTCGAAGGTGGACATGCCGTAGAAGGCCAGGGATACCACCAGGAAGCGCAGGATCGGGTCGGTGCGCAGCTTATGCCAGGCGCCCGAGAGGGTCATCATGCCGTTGATCATGCCACCCCAGCTTGGAGCCAGCAGGATCAGGGACATCACCATGCCCAGGGACTGCGCCCAGTCCGGCAGAGCGGTGTAGTGCAGGTGGTGCGGACCGGCCCAGATGTACAGGGTGATCAGCGCCCAGAAGTGCACGATGGACAGGCGATAGGAGTAGATCGGACGCTCGGCCTGCTTCGGA
This sequence comes from Pseudomonas multiresinivorans, assembly GCF_012971725.1. Classification (NCBI taxonomy): domain Bacteria; kingdom Pseudomonadati; phylum Pseudomonadota; class Gammaproteobacteria; order Pseudomonadales; family Pseudomonadaceae; genus Pseudomonas; species Pseudomonas multiresinivorans. The sequence goes on along the minus strand of NZ_CP048833.1, from coordinate 4,186,365 downwards.
ACGAAGTAGTACATCATCCCCAGGAAGCCGGTGGTCAGGAAGAAGCCCACGGCGTTGTGGCCGTACCACCACTGGATCATCGCGTCGGTGGCGCCGGCGTAGACCGAGTAGGACTTGAACCAGGTGACCGGCAGTTCTGCGCTGTTGACGATGTGCAGCATGGCGGTGACGAGGATGAACGCGCCGTAGAACCAGTTGCCCACGTAGATGTGCTTGGTCTTACGCTTCATCACGGTGCCGAAGAACACCAGTGCGTAGGTCACCCAGACGATGGCCAGCAGGATGTCGATCGGCCATTCCAGCTCGGCGTACTCCTTGGAGGAGGTGTAGCCCAGCGGCAGAGTGATGCCGGCCAGCACGATCACCGCTTGCCAACCCCAGAAGGTGAAGGCGGCGAGGCTGTCGGAGACCAGGCGGGTCTGACAGGTGCGCTGTACGACGTAGTAGGAAGTTGCGAAGAGAGCACAGCCGCCGAAGGCGAAGATCACCAGGTTGGTGTGCAGCGGACGCAGTCGGCCGAAGCTGGTCCAGGGAAGGTCCAGGTTCAACTGGGGCCAAACCAACTGTGAGGCGATGTAAACACCAACCCCCATTCCAAGTATCCCCCAGACCACCGTCATGATGGCGAACTGGCGGACGACCTTATAGTTATAAGCAGTCGGACTGATTGCTGTGCTCATTCTAAGGTTCCACGGTTTTTGGATTTTATGGACAAAAAAACGGCGGCAAGTATGGAGAAAGCAGGAGGCCATTGCAACGCGCCGGGCCTTGGCGCGAAGCCGGTTTGACGCCTGCCCCGGAGCGCTTTGCGCCGCTGTTTGCCGCTCGTTTCGGCTCGCTCGTACCAACCTGGGAAGTGGGTCAGGTTAGTCGTATTGCAGGTTTGCGAATGGAAAGGAGCTTAGACGTGAACCGGAAGGGTGTGAAGAAAGGAGATAGAGAGGGTGCGACACTTCGTCGCGATATTGCGGAGGTAAGAAACTCGCGCCCGTTTTAGCGGGCGCGAGTTGGGGGCGGGGAGTTTACTTCGCCTGGCCGGAAATGTTGTAGATGTAACCGGCGAGAATGTGCACTTTGTCTTTGCCCAGGTACTGCTCCTGCGCCGGCATCTGGCCCTGGCGGCCGTGACGGATGGTCTGCTGCAGTTGCGCGTAGCTGGAACCGTAGATGAAGGCGCCCGGGTGGGTCAGGTCAGGCGCGCCCATCAGCGGGTTGCCCTTGCCTTCCGGACCGTGGCAGGCGACGCAGGTGGTGGCGAACAGCTTGCCGCCGTTGTCGACGTTCTCCGCGGTCACGCCTTCGGGCAGCTTGCGGCCGTCCAGCTTGGCGGTGACGAAGGCCGCCACGTCCTGCACGCCCTTGTCGCCCAGCACTTCACCCCAGGCTGGCATCGCAGCATGGCGGCCACCGAGGATGGTGGTCTGGATGTCCTGGGCCGTGCCGCCCCAGCGCCAGTCGCTGTCGGTCAGGTTCGGGAAGCCTGCTGCGCCCTTCGCATCGGAGCCGTGGCAGATGGAGCAGTAGGTGGCGAAGAGGCGCTCGCCCATTTTCATGGCTTGCGGGTCCTTGGCGACTTCTTCCACCGACATGGCTGCGTATTTGGCGAAGATCGGGCCGTATTTTTCCTTGGCCAGGGCTTCTTCACGCTCCCATTGCTTGTCTTGTGTCCAGCCGCCGTCGTAGCCCGGCAGGACGCCTTTCCAGTTGCCCAGGCCCGGGTAGAGCACCAGGTAGCCGGCGGCGAAGACGATGGTGCCGACGAACAGCAGGAACCACCACTTGGGCAGCGGGTTGTCGTACTCCTCGATGCCGTCGAAGGCGTGGCCCATGGTCTGGTCGGTGGTGTTCGAGGACTGCCCGCTACGGGTGGCGAAAACCAGCCACAGCAGGGCGATCAGCGAGCCGACTGTTAAAACGGTGATGTACAGACTCCAGAAGGTAGTCATGCGTTGTTGCTCCTAGAAGCTTGCTCTTTCTCAGCGTGCTGCTTGGCTACCGGGTCATCCGCGAAAGGCAGCAGCGCGTCTTCGTCGAAGCGCTCCTTGCGTTTGCCGCCGTAAGCCCAGAGCAGTACGCCGACGAAGGCAACCATCACGATGACGGTGCCGAGGCCGCGAATGGTCCCGATATCCAAGGTTGTCACCGCTTGTTCTTGATGGAGGTGCCGAGGACCTGCAGGTACGCGACTACCGCGTCCATTTCGGTCTTCCCTTTGACGGCGTCGCTGGCGCCAGCGATGTCGTCGTCCGTGTAGGGCACGCCCATGACACGCATCACTTCCAGTTTCTTTGCCGTGTCCTTGCCGTCGAGCTTGTTCTCGACCAGCCAGGGGTAGGCGGGCATCTTCGACTCCGGGACCACGTTGCGCGGGTTGTACAGGTGCGCGCGGTGCCAGTCGTCGGAGTAGCGGCCGCCGACGCGGGCCAGGTCCGGGCCGGTACGCTTGGAGCCCCACAGGAAGGGGTGGTCCCAGACGCTTTCACCGGCGACGGAGTAGTGGCCGTAGCGCTCGGTCTCGGCGCGGAACGGACGGATCATCTGCGAGTGGCAGCCCACGCAGCCTTCGCGGATGTAGACGTCACGGCCTTCCAGTTGCAGGGCGGTGTAGGGCTTCATTCCTTCCACCGGGGTATTGGTCACGTCCTGGAAGAACAGTGGGACGATCTGGGTCAGGCCGCCGATGCTCACGGCGACGGCCATGCACAGGGCCAGCAGGCCGACGTTTTTCTCGAGTACTTCGTGTTTCATGTCGGACTCCTCAGGCCATCTGCGCCGCGGCTTGCATTTCGGCCGGCTTGGCGGCCGCTACGGTGCGCCAGACGTTGTAGGCCATGACCAGCATGCCCAGCAGGAAGATGGCACCACCGATCATCCGCACGATGAAGCCGGGGTGGCCGGCGGCCAGGGCTTCGACGAAGGAATAGGTGAGGGTGCCGTCGGAGTTCACTGCGCGCCACATCAGGCCCTGGGTGATGCCGTTGACCCACATGGAGGCGATGTACAGAACGGTGCCGATGGTGGCCAGCCAGAAGTGGGTGTTGATCAGGCCCACGCTGTGCATCTGCTCGCGGCCGAAGACTTTCGGGATCATGTGGTACAGCGAGCCGATGGACACCATGGCTACCCAACCCAGGGCGCCGGCGTGTACGTGGCCGATGGTCCAGTCGGTGTAGTGGGAGAGGGCGTTGACGGTCTTGATGGCCATCATCGGGCCTTCGAAGGTGGACATGCCGTAGAAGGCCAGGGATACCACCAGGAAGCGCAGGATCGGGTCGGTGCGCAGCTTATGCCAGGCGCCCGAGAGGGTCATCATGCCGTTGATCATGCCGCCCCAGCTCGGAGCCAGCAGGATCAGAGACATCACCATGCCCAGCGACTGCGCCCAGTCCGGCAGCGCGGTGTAGTGCAGGTGGTGCGGGCCGGCCCAGATGTAGACGGCGATCAGCGCCCAGAAGTGGACGATGGACAGGCGATAGGAGTAGACCGGACGTTCGGCCTGCTTCGGAACGAAGTAGTACATCATCCCCAGGAAGCCGGCGGTCAGGAAGAAGCCCACGGCGTTGTGGCCATACCACCACTGGATCATGGCGTCAGTGGCGCCCGAGTACAGGGAGTAGGACTTGGTCAGGCTGACCGGGATTTCCAGGTTGTTGACCACGTGCAGGATCGCCACGGTCAGGATGAAGCCGCCGAAGAACCAGTTGCCCACGTAGATGTGCTTGGTCTTGCGCTTCATCAGCGTGCCGAAGAAGACGATGGCGTAGGAAACCCAGACGATGGTGATCAGGATGTCGATCGGCCATTCCAGCTCGGCGTACTCCTTGGAGGAGGTCATGCCCAGCGGCAGGGTAATGGCCGCCAACAGGATCACCAGCTGCCAACCCCAGAAGGTGAAGGAAGCGAGCGGACCTGCGAACAGGCGGGTCTGGCAGGTGCGCTGCACCGAGTAGTAGCTGGTGGCGAACAGTGCGCAGCCGCCGAAGGCGAAGATCACCGCATTGGTATGCAGCGGGCGCAGGCGCCCGAAGCTCGTCCACGGTAAGCCGAGGTTAAGGTCCGGCCACACCAATTGAGCGGCGATCAGGACACCGACGGCCATGCCGACGATCCCCCATACCACTGTCATAATGGCGAACTGGCGGACCACCTTATAGTTATAAGCGGTCTGATTGGTTGTGCTCATTTATGGGCTTCCATCCACGGTTATGGGCTATGCCCATCCCGGCAGGTTTTTTACGGCTTACGCCGCCCCTCCCCCTTGGGATAGGTACTAATTCGGAATTAGCGGAGTGAAGGATGGATAAAGGCCCGTCGAGGAATATTGATTCGGATCAATTGCCGCCTGAGACCCCTGTCGCGGGCGCATGCGGTCCTTTGTCGCTGCTGCGGAACCCGGCACGGCGCGAACTGTCGGCTACGCTGGTTCTGGCCCATGGCGCGGGTGCGCCGATGGACAGCCCGTTCATGGGCGATATCGCCGCGCGGCTGGCCGAACGGGGTATCTCCGTCGTGCGCTTCGAGTTCCCCTATATGGCTATGCGCCGCGAGGACGGCCGGCGGCGTCCGCCCAATCCGCAGAAGCACTTGCTGGAGTGCTGGCGGCAGGTTTATGCGCAGGTTCGCGCCGAAGTAGTAGGCAAGCTGGCAATCGGCGGCAAATCCATGGGCGGGCGCATGGCCAGCCTGTTGGCGGACGAACTGGGCGCCGACGCGCTGGTCTGCCTTGGCTACCCGTTCTACGCCGCCGGCAAGCCGGAAAAACCTCGCGTGGCCCATCTCGCCGAACTGAAGACGCCGACCCTGATCGTCCAGGGCGAGCGCGATGCACTGGGCGACCGCCCCACGGTCGAAAGCTACGCGTTGTCGCCGGCGATCCAGCTGCACTGGCTGGCGGCAGCCGACCATGATCTCAAGCCACTCAAGGCGTCCGGGCTGACCCATGACCAGCACCTGGAAACGACCGCCGAGCAGATAGCAGCATTCCTCGCGTCGTAACCACACCTTAAGGCAAGCCTTCCTATCCTCGCCGCCGCCGGCTCTCTGGAGCCGGCGCCCCGCTTCCAGAGGACAGGCCGAAGGCTGCCATGAACACCGAATTCGCTGATCGCATTGCCCCCCATTCTTCCCGCTTCACCCACGGCGCCGCGCACAGTCTGCTGCTGACGGGGGCCACCGGTTTCCTCGGCGGCGCTGTTGCCGCGCACCTGATTGCCGATGGCCAGAGTGAGGCGTTGCTGTTCCTGGTGCGCGCCGAAACGCCAGCCCAGGGCCTGGAGCGCCTGCGTGACAACCTGCGTTTGCACTGCGTGCCAGAGACTGTTCTGGAGCGCCTCCAAGACCGCCAGATCCTCTGCGGCGACCTGCTCGACACCGCCTGGATGCAGGGCGAGCGCGCGCGTCTGATGCGCGTGGAGCAGGTGATCAACTGTGCCGCCGTCGCCTCGTTCTCGAAGAATCCGAGCATCTGGCCGGTGAATGTCGAAGGCACCTTCGCCTTCGCCCGGCTGCTCAGCCAGTCGCGTAACCTCAAGCGCTTCCTGCATGTGGGCACGGCCATGTGCTGTGGCCCGCAGCGCGAGTCGCCGGTGCGCGAGTCCTGGGATTTCCCGGACAGCGAGGAACAGCTGGTGGACTACACCGCGTCCAAGGCTGAGATCGAGCGGCGTATGCGCGAAGAGCTGCCGCAATTGCCGCTGGTGGTCGCGCGACCGTCCATCGTGGTCGGGCATCGCGAACTGGGCTGCCGCGCCTCGGGCAGCATCTTCTGGGTGTTCCGCATGGGCTTCGCTCTGGAGAGTTTTACCTGCGGCCTGGACGAGCAGATCGACGTGATCCCGGTGGACTACTGCGCCGAAGCGCTGGTGGCCCTGGCGCTCAAGCCGAAGCTGAGCCACAGCCTCTACCACATCTCCGCCGGCCACGGTTCGGCCTGCACCTTTGGCGAGATCGACCAGGCCTACGCCGACGCCCGCGGCGAAGCGCCGGTGGGCAAGCGTTACCGCAAGGTCAGTTCACAGGACCTGCGCGAGCTGGCGGGCAGCTTCGAGAGCCGCATCGGCAAGGCCAATCCACGCCTGGTATTGCGCGCGCTGCGCCTGTACAGCGGCTTCGCCGATCTCAACTACCTGTTCGACAACCAGCGCCTGCTCGACGAAGGGATCGCTGCGCCGCCGCGCTTCACCGACTACGTGGACGTCTGCGTGCATTCCTCGCGGGATGTGAGCATCCCGGCGCAGATGCAGTGGGATTTCAAGTAGTCGGCTGAATGCTGTGGGTGGGAATGCGCTGTAGGAGCGAGCTTGCTCGCGAACCCGGCCCCGTCGCGGAGCTGTTCGCGAGCAAGCTCGCTCCTACAAAGAGCTGAGCCGCGAGGCTCAGGGCCGTAGGGCGAATAACCCGGAACGGGTTATCCGCCGTTTCAGGTTACGGCGGATAACGCTGGCGCGTTATGCGCCCTACGCGTTGTCTGGTCTCAGCGGTTGAACCGCTCCACCAGCGAGTACTGGCGCTGCGCGGTTTGCGTCAGTTCCTCGCTGAGCAGGGCGGTGCGCTGGGCTTCGCCGGACGTCTGGTCGGCGAGGTTGGCGATGGTGCTGATGTTGCGGTTGATCTCCTCGGCCACGGCGCTCTGTTCTTCCGCGGCAGCGGCGATCTGGGTGGCCATTTCGGTGATGTTGGCCACCGCGTCGCTGATGCCGACCAGCGCGCTGTCCGCCTGTAGCACGCGCTCCACGCCCTCGTCGGCCTGGCGGCGACCGGAGTCCATGGCGCGCACGGCTTCCGTGGCGGTGTTCTGCAGGTTGGCAATGAGCTGGTGAATCTGCCCGGTGGACTCGGTGGTGCGCTGGGCCAGCGAACGAACTTCGTCGGCGACCACGGCAAAGCCGCGCCCCATCTCGCCAGCACGGGCGGCTTCGATGGCGGCATTGAGTGCCAGCAGGTTGGTCTGGTCGGCGATGCCCTTGATCACGTCCACTACGCCGCCGATCTGCTCGCTGTCGCGGGCTAGCTGGCTGACCGCCTCACCGGTTTCACCCACTGAGCTGGAGAGACGCTGCATGGCCTCGCGAGTCTCGGCAGCGATCTGCCGGCCCTCGGTGGTCAGGTTGTTGGCCTGGCGGGTGGCATCGGCGGTGCGCTGCACGTTGTCGGCCACTTCCTGGGTGGTGGCGGCCATCTGGTTGACGGCGGTGGCCACCTGCTCGGTTTCCTGACGCTGGCGGTCGAGGCCGGCGGAGCTGTGGTGGGCCAACGAGTCGGCTTCTCGGGCCTGCTCGGTGAGGGTTTCGGCGGTGTCCTGCAGACGGGTCAGGCAGGTCTTCAGACGTGCTTCCTGGCTGAGAATGGACATTTCCAGGCGTGCTTGTGCGCCACGGCTGTCGGTGTACATCTGTGCGATCAGCGGGTCGGAAGTGGTCTGCTCGGCCAGGCGCAGCAGGCGCTTGAGGCCGCGCTGCTGCCAGCCGAGGCCGGCAAGGCCCAGCGGGATCGACAGCAGGGCGGCCAGCAGGAAGCCCCAATGCGAATTCAGCCAGACGCCGATAAGGAAGCCGATCTGGCCGATCAGGATGAACGGCAGCCAGTCCAGCAGCACCGGCAGCCAACGGTCGCGGGCCGGAATGGCTGACTTGCCGGTGTTGATGCGTGCGTACAGCGCTTCGGCGCGGCGGACCTGTTCGGCGGTCGGTTTCACCCGCACCGATTCGTAACCGACGATCTCGTTGCGCTCATAGATGGGCGTGACGTAGGCACTGACCCAGTAGTGGTCGCCGTTCTTGCAGCGGTTCTTGACGATGCCCATCCACGGGCGGCCCTTTTTCAGGGTCGTCCACATGTGCGCGAACACGGCTGCGGGGACATCCGGGTGGCGCACCAGATTGTGCGGCGCGCCGACCAGCTCTTCTCGGGAGAAGCCGCTGATGGCGGTGAAGGCGTCGTTGGCGTAACCGATCACGCCGCGGGCATCCGTGGTGGAGATCAGCCGCTGTTCGGCGGGGAAGGTGCGTTCACGCTGGGTGATCGGCTGGTTGTTGCGCATCAGGCTGGGATCTCGGAGAAAGGCGGATTGGTACGTCTGTCCAGCTTATCGGCCGCTGGATCGAAAATTTGATGGCGATCACAAAAAAATGTCAGAAGAGTGACGCCGAGAGAATGACGATAGCGTATCGCCACTGGTCACCGAAATGAAACGAAAGAAGGAGGGCGGCGGCCCGTTGCGGGCCGCCGCACCGCTCTAGATCAGGCTGCGCAGCACGTAGTGGAGGATGCCGCCGGCCTTGAAGTACTCGACTTCGTTCTGGGTATCGATACGGCAGAGCACCTCGAAGCTGTCCTGGCTGCCGTCTTCGCGCGTCACCCCGACCTTGAGGTTCATGTGCGGCTTCAGTTCGCCCGACAGGCCGCTGATGCTCAGCACTTCCTTGCCGGTCAGCTTCAGCGCCTTGCGGTCCTGGCCATCCTTGAACTGCAGCGGCAGCACGCCCATGCCCACCAGGTTGGAGCGGTGGATGCGTTCGAAGCTTTCGGCGATCACCGCTTTCACACCCAGTAGGTTGGTGCCCTTGGCCGCCCAGTCGCGGGAGGAACCGGTGCCGTATTCCTTGCCGGCGATGATCACCAGCGGCGTGCCGTCCTGCTGGTAGCGCATGGCGGCATCGTAGATCGCCAGCTTGTCGCCAGTCGGTACGTAGAGCGTGTTGCCACCTTCCTCGCCACCGAGCATCTCGTTCTTGATGCGGATGTTGGCGAAGGTGCCGCGCATCATCACCTCATGGTTGCCACGCCGCGAGCCGTAGGAGTTGAAGTCGGCGTAGGCCACGCCATGCTCGCTGAGGTAGCGGCCGGCGGGGCTGTCCTTCTTGATGTTGCCAGCGGGGGAGATGTGGTCGGTGGTCACCGAGTCGCCCAGTACCGCGAGGATGCTGGCGCCGTCGATGTCTTCGACCTTCGGCGGTGCATCGGCGATGTGCTCGAAGAACGGCGGATGCTGGATGTAGGTGGAGTCGTTCTGCCAGACGTAGGTCTGGGCGTCCGGCACCTGGATCGCACGCCATTTCTCATCGCCCTGGAAGACTTCGGCGTACTCCTTGTGGAACATCGCCGTGTCGACTTTCTGTACGGCGTCGGCGATTTCCTGCTGGGTTGGCCAGATGTCCTTCAGATAGACCGGTTGGCCGTCCTTGCCGGTACCCAGCGGGTCTTTGGTCAAGTCGGTGCGCACGGTGCCAGCGAGGGCATAGGCGACCACCAGTGGCGGCGAGGCCAGCCAATTGGTTTTCACCAGCGGGTGCACGCGACCCTCGAAGTTGCGGTTGCCGGAAAGCACCGAGGCGACGGTCAGGTCGGCCTGCTGTACCGCCTTCTCGATGGGCTCCAGCAGTGGCCCCGAGTTGCCGATGCAGGTCGTACAGCCATAACCCACCAGATCGAAGCCCAGTTCGTCCAGATAACGGGTCAGGCCGGCGGCGCGGAAGTAGTCGGTCACCACTTTCGAGCCGGGTGCGAGCGAGCTCTTCACCCAGGGCTTGCGCTGCAGGCCTTTCTCCAGCGCCTTCTTCGCCAGCAGGCCGGCGGCCATCATCACGCTGGGGTTGGAGGTGTTGGTGCAGGAAGTGATGGCGGCGATTACCACCGCGCCGTTCTTCAGCCTATGGGTCTGGCCCTCGTGCTGGTAATCGGCCTCGCCGGCCGCAACGGAGGCGCCCACGGCTGCACCGCCACCGCCTTCATTGAGCAGGCGGCCTTCCTCGCTGGGTACGGGCTTGATCTGCAGACCGAGGAAGTCGTCGAAGGCCTGGCTGACGTGGCCGAGAGCGACGCGGTCCTGCGGGCGCTTCGGCCCGGCGAGGCTGGCTTCGACTTCGCCCATGTCCAGTTGCAGGGAGTCGGTGAAGATCGGCTCGTGGCCTTTCTCGCGCCACAGGCCCTGGGCCTTGCTGTAGGCCTCCACCAGCTTGACGGCATCTTCCGGGCGACCGGACAGGCGCAGGTAACCCAGGGTGATCTCGTCCACCGGGAAGAAACCGCAGGTGGCGCCGTACTCGGGCGCCATGTTGGCGATGGTGGCACGGTCCGCCAGCGGCAGGTCGGCGAGGCCGTCGCCGTAGAATTCGACGAATTTTCCGACCACGCCTTTCTTGCGCAGCATCTGGGTGACGGTCAGCACCAGGTCGGTGGCGGTGATGCCTTCCTTCAGCTTGCCGGTGAGCTTGAAGCCGATCACCTCGGGAATCAGCATCGACACCGGCTGGCCGAGCATGGCCGCTTCTGCCTCGATGCCGCCGACGCCCCAGCCGAGCACGCCGAGGCCGTTGATCATGGTGGTGTGCGAGTCGGTGCCGACCAGTGTGTCGGGGAAGGCATAGGTGCGGCCGTCCTCGTCCTTGGTCCAGACGGTGCGCCCCAGGTACTCCAGGTTGACCTGGTGGCAGATGCCAGTACCCGGCGGCACCACGCGGAAGTTGTCGAAGGCGTTCTGCCCCCAGCGCAGGAACGCATAGCGCTCGCCGTTGCGCTCCATCTCGATCTCGACGTTCTGCGCGAAGGCGGACTGGCTGGCGAACTTGTCGACCATCACCGAGTGGTCGATGACCAGGTCGACCGGCGACAGCGGGTTGATCTTCTGCGGATCACCGCCGGCCTTGGCCATGGCGTCGCGCATGGCGGCGAGGTCGACCACCGCCGGCACGCCGGTGAAGTCCTGCATCAGTACGCGGGCGGGGCGGTACTGGATCTCGCGCTCGGAGCTGCGGGTCTTCAGCCAGCCGGCCAGGGCTTTGAGGTCGTCGCTGGTGACGGTGTTGTCGTCTTCCCAGCGCAACAGGTTTTCCAGCAGGACTTTCAGGGACATGGGCAGCTTGCCCAGGTCGCCGAGACTCTTCGCCGCTTCAGGCAGGCTGTAATAGTGATAGGTCTTGCCGGCGACCTCCAGGGTACGCAGGCTGTTCAGGCTATCCACTGCGGGCATGACATTCTCCTCAGGCTTGGATTCTGCTCGTGATCGTCAGGCACGGCTGATGTCGGGTGCGCTAGCGATACTTGGCGAAAGTGCGTTCAACCGAGCTGATCCATCGCAGAAAAAGCGCGATTGGCGGCAAATTTCGCCATGCAGGGCAATCATCGGGCAGTCTTCTGGGCGGTTAGGCCAGAACACTCAAGCTAGACCGTCCGACGGGGTGTTGCCATCTGTTCTGGACCGTTCGCTTGGCTAACGGGTTCAGAACAAATGACTCTGTCTGTGGGACCATTCCTGTAAATCAGCATGAAACCTTCGTGGGCAGCCTCTATAGTGCGCGGCCGAGGAGACACCCCGATGAATACCCTGTTACTGCACTGCCGGCCGGGCTTCGAGAACGAGGTCTGCGCCGAGCTGTCCGAGCACGCCGCGCGCCTGGACATTCCCGGCTACGCCCGCGCCAAGCCGGCTACCGCCTACGCCGAATTTATCTCCATGGACGCCGATGGCGCCGAGCGCTTGATGCGCCAACTGCGCTTCCCCGAGCTGATCTTCCCGCGCCAGTGGGCGCGTGGCACGGGCTTCACCACCCTGCCGGAGCAGGACCGCATTGGTGCGATCCTCGAGGCCCTGGCCGGCTTCCCGCAGTGTGGCAGCCTCTGGCTGGAGGTGTTCGACACCAACGACGGCAAGGAACTCTCGACCTTCTGCCGCAAGTTCGAGAAGCCCCTGCGCGGGGCTCTGGTGAAGGCCGGCCAGCTGGTGGAAGACCCCAGCCTGCCGCGCCTGCTGCTGACCTTCCGCTCTGGCCGCGAGGCCTTCATCGGCCTGGCCGAGGCGCGCAACTGCGCCATGTGGCCGATGGGCATTCCGCGCCTGAAGTTCCCACGCGAGGCGCCCAGCCGCTCGACGCTCAAGCTGGAAGAAGCCTGGCACCACTTCATACCCCGCGCCGACTGGGACCGCCGCCTGGCGCCGGACATGCTCGCCGTGGACCTGGGCGCATCGCCCGGCGGCTGGACCTGGCAGCTGGTGAACCGGGAGATGCGCGTGGTTGCCGTGGACAACGGGCCGATGGCGGAGAACCTGATGTACTCCGGGCTGGTCGAGCACCAGCGCGTCGATGGCTATGCCTTCCGCCCGCGTCAGCGCATGGACTGGATGGTCTGCGACATCGTCGAGAAGCCTGCGCGCACGGGAGCGATGATCGAGACCTGGATCGGCGAGGGGTTGTGCCGCGAGGCCATCGTCAACCTCAAGCTGCCGATGAAGCAGCGTTATGCCGAGGTGCGGCGCATCCTCGACCGCCTGGAAGAGTCCTTCCGCGGACGCGGGCTGAAAGTGCAGATCGGCTGCAAGCAGCTCTACCACGACCGTGAGGAAGTGACCTGCCACCTGCGCCGCATCGAGAAGGGCGAGCGCTAACGACTCGGAACGGCTCCGTGGCGCCACCCGACCTTTGGTGGCTTGTCGCGCCGCCCTGCATTGCCCATGCTAGGCGGCGCGAATCCTTGCGGAGACCTTCGTGAAGCGAAAGTTGCCCTCCCTGCTGGGCAGTTACAGCCGTATGCTGCTGCCGCGCCGTGGCCTTGGCCGTGATGAGCGCGTGCCTTACCTGGCAATGGACAGCCGTACCCTGAAATTCGACCTGCGCCACCTGCGCGCGTACCGCGAGCATTTCGGGCTGGACCCGGCGCTGGGTGTGCCGCTGCTCTATCCGCAGGTGATCAGCCTGCCGCTGCACCTGCGCCTGCTCAGCCGTTCGCGCATGCCGCTGTCGGTCGTGGGGCTGATCCACCTGCGCAGCCATATCCAGCGCTACCGCATGCTCGATGAACACGAGCCGCTGCAGTTCGACTGTCGCATCCTCACCAGCCGGCGTAGCGAGCTGGGCCTGGAGGTGGATGTGGTCACCGAAGCCTGGCACCACGACATGCTGTACTGGCAGTCGATCACCACCTACCTGCGCCGCGGCGACTTCCTCGATGCCGAGGCCGAACCCGATTCGCTACCCGAGCGTGCCCAGTGGCACACGCTGGAAGCGCCGGTGCACTCCGGCGTGCAGTGGCGCGTGCCGAAGATCGTCGGCTGGCGCTACGCCGGGCTGAGCGGCGACTTCAACCCGCTACACCTGTCGCGGCTGATGGCCTCGCACTACGGCTTTGGCAAACCTTTCGCCCACGGCATGTGGGGCCTGGCGCGCAGCCTGACCGGCCGCCGCCTGGCGGAGAACGTACGCCTGGATGCCCACTTCAAGGCGCCGCTGCCGCTGGGCAGTCAGGTGAAGCAGGTCTATCGCCGCCTCGGCAAGAAGGAGCAGTGGGCGTTATTGCCGGCGGAAGGCGATGGCCAGCCGATGCTGCTGGCGCAACTGGACGAGGCGCCGGATGGGCCGTTGCGCTAGACGCCTCGCCGGGAAGCGTTGGTGCGGCTCTGTTCGCGAGCAAGCTCGCTCCTACAAACAGAGCGCCGATGCAAACCTGTAGGAGCGAGCTTGCTCGCGAACCGCTCGGCGCAGCGCCTGCCCGATGCTGACAGCCCGTCGATGTCTGCCGCCATTACTCGCGGGCCATTGATGGGTATCGCTTCGCTCCACGCCATCCTACGGTTCGACGAACGATGCGTATTTATCGACGCTCCGCCACACGCGGCTGCAGCGGCACCAGGCTCGGTAGCTGTACCTCGCCCTGCAATTCCACCGGTGAGAAACGCCAGGAACTGTTGAACAGGTACTGGTCGCTGAAACCGCTCACCTGCAAGCCGATCTCGTCCCCCGGCGCAAGGCTGGCGCTGACGGCGTTGAGGCGTGTGCTGCCCTGGTTCGCCAAAGGTTTCACCTGTTCATCCAGGCGCCGCGTGCGGCCATCGGCGCTGCGGATCGCCAGTGCCGCGAAAAACTGTGCGTCCGGGCGCTCCGTCAGCGGTTGATCCAGGCGCACTTCGGCGCTGCCGAGCAAGGCGCTGGTTTCGCTCACGCGCTGCAAGGGGATGAACGTCGAAGGCTGAACCAGGCCACTCAATGCCGGGCGGATCGCCGTGGCCGGCAGCGTGACGGTTACGCCAGGAGGAGGCAGGCCGTCCAGCGCCACACCCTGGTCGAGATCGAGGCTGATGCACAGGTCCGGCACGCCGTCGGCGGCGCCGGGGCGCTTGCGCAGCTTTTCCTCGTACCAGGCGACTATGCCGGTGTAGAGGTTGATCGCCCGCGAGCCGCAATGGATCACCGGCTCGTTGTTGAACGGCGGCAATCCGCTCCAGGCTTGCAGGGGCGGCGGAAGGATGTGCCCGCCCTGCATGCCGAGCAGGCGCACGTCAGCCGGGCCCTGCTTCAGGCACTGGCGAATCTGCAGGCCCTGGTCCAGCGGGAACAGGGTATCGCGCAGGCCCTGGATCAGCAGGGCGTCGGCGTGGGGCAGGCGGCCCGCTGCGCAATAGCTGGCCAGACTGTTGGCGTGCAGTTCGGCCTGCACCGGCGCGGCCATGCGCCCGCCGGTGGTGTGCAGGTAATCGGCCTGGACGAACTTGCCCAGGTCGTAGCCGGTAGCGAGGCCGAGGCTGACCAGCACGCCGCCCCAGCCGATCTTCAGCTGGCCGTCCGGCGCCAGGGCGTCGGCCAGGTCGTACCAGGTGGCGATGGGCACGATGGCGTCGATGCGTGGGTCTTCCGCCGAGGCCAGCAGCTGCACGGCGCCGCCGTAGCTTTCGCCGAGCATGCCGACGCGCGGGTCGTTGGGGCCGTCCTCCGTCAGGCGCGGCAGGTGCGTGGCGGCCCAGTCGATCACCGCGCTGGCGTCCTGCACCTCGAACTGCGGGTTCATCATCTCGATGCGCCCATCGCTGCCACCCCAGCCGCGCTGGTCGTAGCTGATCACCCAGAAACCGGCCTTCCAGGCGCGCAGTGCGGCGCGGCCGGACATCATGTTCTTGCCGTAATACCCGTCCGGCCCGGTCACCCGCCAGCCGCCCCAGCCGTGGGTGTGGACGATCACCGGAGCTGTTTCGCCTGCCTTCAGCGCGGGCTGGAACACGGTGGCGGAGAGCTTCGTGCCATCGCGCGCAACGATGACCGCCTCGAACCAGGTGGCCGGCAGGTCCTTGCCCTGGCTGGCGCTGAAGTCGGGAAGCTGGTCGCGCGCGGCGCAGCCGGCGAGCAGGGCAAGGCACAGGCAGAGGAGGGCGCGCATCGAGGTTCCTGTCGAGAGGGGCGGCTATCCGGGCGGACAGCGTGGGCGGATGCGCCAGCATGCCCGGCGCCCGCAGCGCCCACCCCCAACCAAGGTTCGGTGACCCGGACGGACGCGAGGTGACCGCACGGTGCGCTTTGCGCGACAATGCGCCATTGGATTTTCTGGAGTGACGTGATGTCCCAGCCTGTCGATGCGATTCTCGACGCCACCGGCCTCAATTGCCCCGAGCCGGTCATGATGCTGCACAACAAAGTGCGCGACCTGCCGGCCGGCGGCCTGCTCAAGGTGATTGCCACCGACCCTTCCACCCGCCGTGACATTCCCAAGTTCTGCGTCTTCCTCGGCCACGAGCTGGTGGAGCAGCAGGAAGAGGCGGGGACCTATCTGTACTGGATTCGCAAGAAGGCAGACTGATCGTTCTGCCGATATCCGGACGCGCGTAGGAGCGGACTTCGTCCGCGATAGATTCCCGGCTGCTCCGAGCCGGACTGTTGCAGATCGCGGACAGAGTCCGCCCCTAAGCTGGGTCTCGGCCTCAGAGTCACCGGCGATAGCGCTGTTCTGTAGGAGCGAGCTTGCTCGCGAACCGCCTAGCGCCGGAGCTGCCGGGGGAGTTGTTCGCGAGCAAGCTCGCTCCTACAGGGAAAGGCTTCAGCTTCCTACCGGGCGTGCTGCAATCTTCTGGGCGATCATCCGCCCGATCAGCGCGACGAAGGTGAGGGCGATCAGCACCACCGAAATCGCCGCCACCGCCGGGTCGATGTTGTCACGCAGGCCGGACCAGATCTGCCGCGGCAACGTGTTTACCTCGGTGCTGGTGACGAACAGGGTCACCGCGATCTCCTCCCAGCTCAGTGCGAAGCACAGCAGCGCCGTGCTTGCCACGCCCAGCTTGAGGTTCGGCAGCACCACCATGAAGGTGGTCTGGCCGAGGCTCGCGCCGAGGTTGCGTGCCGCCAACTCGATGCGCCGGTCCAACTGGCTGAGCGCCACCAGCATGGTCACCACGCCGTAGGGCACCACCATCACGATGTGCGCGATGGTCAGGCCGACCAGGGTGTCGTAGCCCAGGCCGGGGGCGAACTGGCTGACCTTGGTTTCCATGAAGTACAGGACCATCGCCGAGATCATCGGCGGGATCGCCATGGGCAACAGCACCAGGCCGATCAGCAGGGTCGCCAGTCGCGAGCGCAGGTACCAGATGCCGAGGCTGAAGCTCACCGCCAGCGCGGTCGCAATGATGCAGGTGGCGGTGGCGACGATCAGGCTCTGGCCGATCGCCGAGAGCCATTCCGGGCTGTCCAGCAGCGCGTGGTAATGCCGCAGCGACCAGTTGCCGTTGGGCATCGACAGGAAGCGCTTGCTGGTGAAGGACACCGGGATCACCGCCAGCAGCGGGAAGATCATGAAGATCATCGCCATGGTCGCCAGCAGGCGGCTGGGGGCTTTGGTTTCGTGTGCGTTCATTCTTGAATCCTCAGCCGACCAGCTTGTCGACGCGGGTCATGCGCAGCAGCGCCCAGATCATCCCGCTCACCAGCGCCAGCAGCACCACCGAGAGCGCCGCGCCCAGGCCCCAGTTGCTGGTCTGGAACATCTGCAGGTAGACGTACTCGGCCACCATCACCGTCTGCCCACCGCCGAGGATCGCCGGGGTGATGAAGAAGCCCAGGCAGAACACGAAGACGATGATGAAGGCGCCGAGGATGCCGGGAATGGTCTGCGGCACGAAGATGCTCCAGAAGGTGCGCATCTGCCCGGCGCCCAGGCCCCGCGCAGCGAGCAGCACGCGCGGGTCGAGGCGGCGCATGGTCGAGACCAGCGGGAACAGCGCGAAGGGCACCATGAAGTGGACCATGCCGATCACCACGCCCAGTTCATTGCGTGTGAGCTGCAAGGGCTCGTTCGTGATGCCCAGGTACTGCAGCCAGTCGTTGAGCAGACCGTTGCTGCGCAGGGCGATCAGCCAGCCGAAGGCACGCACTAGCACCGACAGCCAGAACGGGATGAACACGCAGATTTCCACCACGCGCTGCCAGAACGGCGGGCTGTAGACCCAGCAGTAGGCCATCAGGTAGGCGATCACCAGGGAGATCACGCTGACCGTGGTGCACAGGCGGAAGGTCCGCCAGAGCACGTCGTGGATCGCCGGGTCCGTCATGATCCGCTGGTACTGCTCGATCCCCGGCTCGGGCAGGGTCACGCTCCAGCCGAGCACGCCGAGGAAGGGCAGTACGTAGAACACGAACAGGACGATCGGCAGCGGCAGCAGCAGGGCGCCCAGCTTGAGCCGCGAGGGGGCGTTATCGGCCATGACCTGCGCTCCGCGTCACTTGGAAATGTGGGTCAGGTACTGCTCCAGGGTCGCCGCGTAGTGGTCGGTGTACCACTCGTGGCTGAGCATGATCTGCTTGGGCAGGTTCGCCGGGTCCGTGCAGTTGAGGTGCTTGCGGTCCTCGGGGATCAGCGCGGCGGCGGCGGGGTTGGCCGGGCCGTTGCCGAACATCTTGAACAGCTCGACCTGGGATTGCGGGTCCTGGGCGTAGGCGATGAACTTCATCGCGGCCTCGGTGCCGGCCGGGTTGCCCTTGAGCACGCCCCAGTTGCTGCAGCCCAGCAGGGCATTGTCGAAGGTCCACTTGATGCGGTCTTCGCTGTCCTCGGTGATCACCTGGGCGCGGGTGTTCCAGATCGCGCCCATGGACACTTCGCCCTCGATCAGTAGTTGCTGGGTTTCCGCGCCCGAGCCCCAGAAGGCCAGTACGTGGGGTTTCAGCTCCTCGATCTTCTTCATGGCGCGGGGTACGTCCAGCGGGTAGAGCTTGTCCGGTGCCACGCCGTCGGCGAGCAACGCGGCTTCGAGCATGCCGTTCATCCACTTGTAGAGGGTGCGCTTGCCGGGGAAGGTCTTCACGTCCCAGAAGTCCGCCCAGGTCTTCGGCGCCTTGTCGCCGAAACGCTCGCTGTCATAGGCGATCACGTAGCTGAGCATGTAGTCGGCGATGCCGTATTCGTAGGCGAAGCCGGGCAGTACCTTGTCCCTGGACACGACGTTGTAGTCGATCGGCTGCACCAGGCCTTCCTTGCCGAGGTTCTGCAGGATCGAACTCTCCGCGTCGACCACGTCCCAGCTCACCCGGCCGCTGGACAGCTGGGTGCGGATGGCGCCCTCGGTGGGGCCGCCGCCGTCGATCTTCACCGGGATCCCGGTGGCCTTGGAGAAGCCCTCTGTCCAGGCCTTGCCGAACGCCTTGATCGCGTCGCCGCCCCAGTTCACCACCACCAGCGGCTTGTCGCCGGCGGCGAAGCTCACGCCGTTGCGCAGGGCCAGCGGCAGGGCGGCCATCAGGCCCATGCCCTTGAGGAAGGTGCGGCGGTCGATCTGGCCGCGACGGGTCTTTTCGATGAGGACTTCGATGCAGTCTTGCTGGTGCGGATTGAACTCTTTCGGATTGAATTCTTTTGGATTGAACATGGGGGGCAGCTCCCGATCAGGTGGGATGGCGAAAAGGGGACTAACGCGTTCGGTGGCTCAGGCCAGCAGCAGGCTTTTCTCGATGGGCCAGCTCAGCCAGACCTTCGAGCCGTGCTCCAGGCGCGAGGCCTGGTGGTCGGCATGTACGGCCAGGCTCATGGGCAACTTGCCTTCGGCGCCGGCACCCAGGCACAGCTCGGTGCTGGCGCCCTGGTAGGTCTTGGCGGTAAGCACGGCCTGCACCACGTTGTGGCCGTTCACCTGCGGCGGTGCGCTGTGCAGCTGCATGTGCTCGGGGCGTACCGCCAGCAGCGGCGCGTCGGCCTGCAGGGCGGGGGAGTAGCTGGCGCGCAGTTCGGCCTCGCCGAAGCGTCCGCAGGCCAGTTCGCCGGCGCGGCCCACCTGACTGAGCGGGAACAGGTTCATCTTGCCGAGGAACTCGGCGACGAAACGGTTGTTCGGCTGGTTGTAGATGACTTCCGGCGCATCGACCTGGGCCAGTTGGCCACGATTGAAGATGGCGATGCGGGTGGACAGGGCGAGGGCTTCGTTCTGGTCGTGGGTGACGAAGACGAAGGTGGTGCCGACCTGGCGGTGGATGCGTTGCAGTTCGGCCTGCAGTTGCTCGCGCAGATTCTTGTCGAGAGCGGAGAGCGGTTCGTCGAGCAGCAGCATGTCCGGCTCGAAGACCAGGGCGCGGGCGATGGCCACGCGTTGCTGCTGGCCGCCGGAGAGCTCGCCGGGACGCTTGCCCAGGTGCTCGCCGAGGCCGACCACGTCGAGCATGTGGCGCACGCGGCGGTTGCGCTCCTCGGCCTTCACGCCACGAATCTTCAGCGGGAAGGCGACGTTGTCCTCGATGCTCATGTGCGGGAACAGGGCGTAGCCCTGGAACACCATGCCGAAGTTGCGCTTCTCGGCGGGGCGCTTGGTGATGTCGGCGCCGCCTTCCTCCAGACGACCGCGGGACGGGTCCTGGAAGCCGGCGAGGATCATCAGGAAGGTGGTCTTGCCGGAGCCCGACGGGCCGAGGAGAGTGAGGAACTCACCCTGCTGGACGTCGATGTTCACGCCATCCAGCGCGTTGAAACTTCCGTAGCTCTTGCCGATGCCGATGGCACGGAGTTGGGGCTGTCGCTCCACTGCACTTACCTCGATTTCTTGTTCTTGTTCGAGCAGCCGCCGGGTGAGGATCAGGTAAAAATCAGCGGCCTTTTTTTAACGCAGTATTGTCAAATCTCTCTTCGCTTCAATCGCGTTTTTTTGCCCTCATTGTTCGAAATCACTCACCAATCAGCGCATGACGCGCATTCTGGCGGAACTGCTCGGACATCCGCAGCTCGGCCTTCATCCACGCCTTGAAGGCCCGTACGTCGGGGCGTTCGGACTTGGCCGGGTCGGTGACGAAGTAGTAGCGGTTGGGCGGCTCGATGGCGACGTTGAACAAACGCACCAATTGGCCCTTGGCCATGGCGTCACCGCTGACCAGTGCATCGCCCATGGCCACGCCCTGGCCGGCGATGGCTGCCGACTGCACCAGGTGCGCGTCGGAGAAGACGATGCCGTTGCGCACGTTGAGGTTCTTCACCCCGGCGGCGGCGGTCCACAGCAGCCAGTCGGAGTGATCGACCATGTGCAGGAACGGCAGGCTGGCCAGGTCTTCCGGCGAGTCGAGGCCGCCCACCGAGTTGATCAGCGACGGGCTGCACACCGGGAAGGTGTCCAGGGTGGCGATCAAGTCCACGTGCAGGTCCTGCCAGTCGCCCACGCCGTAGGCGATGAACAGGTCGACGTCGCGGTCGCTGACATCGTCGGGGACGCGGGGCGAGACCAGGTTCAGCTCCACCTGCGGGTGGGCGCGCTGGAACTTGCCGATCTGGTGGCACAGCCAGTAGGTGGCAAAGCCCGGCGTGCAGCTCACGCACAGGCGGCCGGAGACCTCCTCGGCATTGGCGAAGCGCCGCGCCTCATTGAGGATCGCCAGGGCGCGCTGGGTTTCGCGGGCGAAGCATTCGCCGTGATAGGTCAGCGCTATGCCGCGGCCAACCCGTTCGGTGAGCGGGATGCCCAGGCAGTCTTCGAGGCTGTGCAACTGGTGGCTGACGGCGCTGCGGGTCAGGCTCAGCTCGCTGGCCGCGCCGGACAGGCTGCCCAGACGGGCGACGGCGTCCAGCACGCGCAGGGCGGTCATCGAGGGGAAACGCATGGCTCACTCCAAGTGCGCGAAGTGGAGCCTTTATCCCTGAGCGGGGCGGTGGTGTCGAGTGGCTGCGGGTACGGGCGGAGGTAGGGGGGGCAGCGTACGGGGAAGCCTGTAGGAGCGAGCTTGCTCGCGAACGGCGCCGCTGCGGGGCCAGGTTCGCGAGCAAGCTCGCTCCTACAAAGAGCCGTTCGTGCGCAACGTAAACCCCGGCCTTCAGCACGAACGTAGGATGGGTGGAGCTTGCGATACCCATGCTGCCGGTGCCCGGCCATCGATGGGTATCGCTGCGCTCCACGCCATCCTGCATAGGCGTTTGCCGGGCAGGTCGGCAGAGTGCGGCTCGCTCCTGCAGATTGGCTCCAGAGCTGGCCGTTAGCGCAGCTTCTCCATCATCTGGTAGTACCACATGCCCGCCGCCAGCATCGGGTTGCCGAACACGTCGCCCATGGGCACGCGGATGTGCTTGCACTGGGCGAAGGTGTCGAACTTCTCCAGGTCGCCGGTCATCGCCGTGGCCATGATCTCGCCCATGATGTGGGTGGTCGCCACGCCGTGGCCGGAGTAGCCCTGGCAGTACCAGACGTTCTCCGACAGCTTGCCCAGCTGCGGGATGCGGTTCATCACGATGCCCATGGCGCAGCTCCACTGGAACTCGATGTCCACGCCCTTGAGCGCCGGGAAGGTGCGCTCGATGCACGGGCGCAGTTCGCCGGCGATGTCGCGCGAGTCGCGGCCCGAGTAGTTGGCGCCGCCGCCGAACAGCAGGCGGCCGTCGCCGGTCATGCGGTAGTAGTCGAGCACGAAGCGGCAGTCGTAGACGGCCAGGTCCTGCGGGTTGATGCGCTTGGCCAGCTCGCCCAGCGGCTTGGTGGTGACGATGCCGCCCATGGCCGGGAAGATCATGCCCTTGAGCTGCTTGCGCTCCAGCTTGTGGTAGACGTCGCCGGCCAGCATCACCTGCGCGGCGTTGATCCGGCCGCCGGAGGTGACCACCGCCGGGCGCGGGCCGTGGATGATGTCCAGCACTTCGGAGTGCTCGAAGATCAGAGCGCCCAGGCTAACGGCGGCCTTGGCTTCGCCGATGCACAGGTTGAGCGGGTGCAGGTGCATGTTGCGGGTGTTCTTGATGGCGCCGCAGTACAGGTCGCTTTCCAGGTGCGCGCGCACGCCGGCGCCGTCCAGCAGGCTGATCTCGTCGCCCATGCCGCGGCGCTTGGCGTCATCGAAGGTGGCCTTCAGTTCGTCCATGTGCGACTGCTTCATCGCCGCGTGCAGGTGGCCGAACTTCAGGTCGCACTGGATGCCGTATTTCTCCACGCGGCTCTTGATGATCTCGTGGCCGCGCCAGCGCAGGTGCCAGATGAAATCGTCGACGTCGTCGCCGAGCCACTGGCGCATCTGCTTCTCCATCGCGGAGTCGCCGGAGAGGCTGCCGGTGACCTGCCCGCCGTTGCGCCCGCTGGCGCCCCAGCCGACCTTGTTGGTCTCGACGATGGCAACCTTGTAGCCGCGCTCGGCCAGCTCCACGGCAGTGGCGACGCCGGTGAAGCCGCCGCCGATGATGGCGATGTCGACGTTCACCTCGCCCTGCAGCGTGGGGTAGCTGGTCTCTTCGTTGAGGCTCGCGGAGTAATAGGACTTCGCGCGCTCGGGGGCGGGAGTGGCGGGGTTCAGTGCAGCGTTCATTTTTGTGTTTCCCTTGTTGTTCCTTTCCCTCTCCCTAGCCCTCTCCCTGAAGGGAGAGGGAACTGATCGGAGCGGGACTTCAAATCGTCGTTTGCCGGCAGCTTCGTTGCGTCGAGTGACGCATTTCTTCTCGCGGCACGGATACCCCCTCTCCCTTCATGGGGGGGACGCCCAGTCAGAGGGCTGGGGAGAGGGGCTTGCAAGCAGTTGCACGATGCTTTCACGCCTGCGTCAGATACCAGCGCCAGTCCTGCTCGCCGACCTCGCCCATGAACTGGCGGTACTCGGCCTGCTTGACCTTCAGGTAGACGCCGAGGAATTCGTGGCCCAGCGCATCGCGCGCCCAGCTGGAACGCTCCAGCGCGCGCAGCGAGGTGAGCCAGTCGGTGGGCAGCAGTTCCTTGGCCTGGGCGTAGCCGTTGCCTTCTACCGGCGCACCCGGATCGATGGCCTCGCGGATGCCGCGATGGATACCGGCGAGGATCGCGGCGGCGGCCAGGTAGGGGTTGGCGTCGGCGCCGCAGATGCGGTGCTCGACGTGCCGGGTATTGGCCGGGCCGCCGGGCACGCGCAGGCTCACGGTGCGGTTATCGCAACCCCAGGTCGGCGCCAGCGGCGCGTAGCTGTTGGCCTGGAAGCGGCGGTAGGAGTTGGCGTTGGGGCAGAACAGCAGCAGCGAGTCGAGCAGGCTTTTCAGCATGCCGCCTACGGACTGGCGCAGCAGCGGAGTGCCCGCCGGATCTTCACTGGCGAACAGGTTGTTGCCCTCGGCGTCGGCCAGGGACACGTGCATGTGCATGCCGGTACCGGCCAGATCGTCGAACGGCTTGGCCATGAAGCAGGCCTGCATACCGTGCTTGTGCGCCACGCCCTTCACCAGGCGCTTGTAGCGCACGGCCTGGTCCATGGCGACCAGCGCATCGCCGTGCTCCAGGGTGATCTCCACCTGGCCCGGCGCGTATTCGGAAATCGCCGTGCGGGCCGGAATGCCCTGGGCCTTGCACGCGGCATAGAGGTCGGCGAGGAACGGCTCGATCTGCTCCAGCTCGCGCAGGCCGTAGACCTGCGTGGCGCGCGGGCGGCCACCGTCGGCGTCCAGCGCCGGTTGCGGGCGGCCATTGGCATCGCGCTTGGCGTCCAGCAGGTAGAACTCCAGCTCGCAGGCCATCACCGGGTGGTAGCCGTCGGCCTTGAGCCCGTCGATCACGCGCAGCAGCACGTGGCGCGGATCGGCGATGTCCGCCGGCTTGCCTTCCTCGGGGTGCATGCTGACCTGCACCGCCGCCGTGGGAATCTGCCGCCAGGGCAGGCGCACCAGGCTGCCTTGCAGGGGATAGGCGCGGCAGTCGATATCGCCCACGTCCCAGACCAGCCCGGAATCCTCCACATCCTCCCCGTGCAGGGTGAGGCCGAGAATGGTGCTGGGCAGCGGCCGGCCGGACTGGTACACGGCGAGCAGTTCCTCGCGGTGCAGCAGCTTGCCGCGCGGCACGCCGTTGGCGTCGAGGATGAACAGCTCGACCATCTCGATATCGGGGTTCTGGGCCAGGAAATACTGGGCTTCTTGCACGGAGGCGAAATTCATGGGGCTCTCGTTAGCATCCACTCGGATGCGCTGACGACCTGCAGGCCAGGGCCGCGCCGACGGGCGCAGGATTGAAGGCAGGCAAGCGATACAACGGGCTACGTCTTGTTCGAGAACGGCGTTTGGCCAGTCCTGAGCGTAGTTCCGTCGAGGGAATCCGGGCGATGACGCCCGATCAGCGAGAGGTGCTGTCCGGTGGACGGGCGTGGCGGCAGTGCCAGAGCGCCCAGAAGGCCAGTTCGAGAGGCAGGGTCAGCGGTTGCAGTTCGAGCCAGCGGGCATGTTTGCGCGGCAGGCGGACGGCGCTGCCGGCCTTGCGGGCGGCGACGGGTTCCAGCGATGCGGGCGAAACGAGCAGATGCATGTCGAAGGTTATGGCTGACGATTCCCGGAGACTCGCACGGCGGATGGGTTTGTTAAATGTGATTTTCACGACGTTTGGTTTCGTTTTATCGAAACTGAATGCCGGGGAAGGACCGCTGCGAAGGCCGTTCCAGAGCCTCTCCGGTGGCCATCGCGCATCCCGTCGAAGCGCTCGGAACACCTGCCGCACCTGCCCTAGACTGGTGCAGTCAGCGCCCGTTGCGAGTTCGCCTATGTGCCGTATCGCCTTCGCCCCGTCGATCCAGCGTCACGTCCCCATCGAGGAGCGCGAGCTGACGGCGGATACCTTGTCCGGCGCATTGGAAATGGTCTTCGCCGAGGCGCCGAAGTTGCGCGGCTACCTGCTGGACGACCAGGGCGGATTGCGCCGGCACCTGACGATTTTCATTGATGGGCTGCGCCTGCGGGACCGCGCCCGCCTCAGCGATGCGCTGGCGGCGGACAGCGAGGTCTACGTGGTTCAGGCTCTGAGCGGCGGTTAAGGAGGCGAGTAATGGATGATCGACTGCTGGTGGCGACCCGCAAGGGCCTGTTCACCTTCCAGCGTGGCGCGGACGGTTGGCAGGAAAGCCGCCGCGACTTCATCGGCGAACCGCTCAGCACCGTGCTGGCCGACCCGCGCGATGACGCCCTCTACGCCGCGCTCAACCTCGGCCACTTCGGCTGCAAGCTCTGGCGCCAACGCGCCGGTGAAGATTGGCAGGAAGTTGCCGTGCCGACCTATCCGCCGCAACCCGACCCGCTGCCCGAACCCGCGGAAGGCGAAGCGCCGCCCGCGCCCTGGACCCTGCAACAGATCTGGTGCCTGGAAACCGGTGGCGCCGCCGAACTCGGCGTGCTCTGGGCCGGCACCATTCCCGGCGGTCTGTTCCGCAGCAACGACGGCGGCGACAGCTGGGAACTGAACCGCCCACTCTGGGATGTGCCCGAGCGCTCGCGCTGGATGGGCGGCGGCTATGACTGGCCGGGCATCCACTCGGTCAGCGTCGACCCGCGCGACAGCCAGCACCTGACCGTCGCCGTGTCCTGCGGCGGCGTCTGGCAGAGCGATGACGGTGGCGCCAGTTGGCGCCTGAGCACCGCCGGCATGTACGCCGACTACATGCCGCCGGAGCTGCGCGAAGAGGGCGCCATCCAGGACCCGCACCGCCTGGTGCATTGCCCGGCACAGCCGGATCGCCTCTGGGTGCAGCACCACAATGGCATCTTCACCTCGACCGATGGCGGCTCGCGCTGGAACGACGTACAGGGCGAACCCTCGAGCTTCGGTTTCGCCGTCGCCGTTCACCCGACCCAGCCGGACACCGCCTGGTTCGTTCCCGCCGTGAAGGACGTCTGCCGGATTCCGGTGGACGCCCGCTTCGTCGTCACCCGCACCCGCGATGGCGGCGCCACCTTCGAGGTGCTCGATGGCGGGCTGCCCCAGGGCGCCGCCTTTGACCTGGTGTATCGCCACGGCCTGGCCATCGACGATGACGGCGCCTGCCTGGCGATGGGCTCCACCACCGGTGGCCTGTGGCTTTCGGAGAATGGCGGCGACCACTGGCAATGCCTGTCCGCCAACCTGCCGCCGATCTACTGCGTGCGCTTTGGCTGAGCCTTGCGCCTTGCCTGTTCGCGCACCTCGCGTGGCTTCATGCGGTGGTCGAAGTAATTGATCGCGGTGCCGAACACGACGATGGCGATCAGGATGGTCAGGCCGATATGCGTGGCTTCCATGGGATTCTCCTTGGGCAGTTCGCTCAGAGCGCCTGGCCGCGGCGCTTGAGTTCCAGGCGGCGGATGAATTCCTCCAGCACCCGGCGGTAAAGGTCGTCCTTGAGGCAGGCATCCTCGATGCCGGCGTCGAGGTTGGGGTTGTCGTTCACTTCGATGACCACCACTTCGCCGTCCACCTCCTTCAGGTCGACGCCGTAAAGGCCGTCGCCGATCAGGTTGGCGGTCTTCAGTGCCAGCTCCACGACGGCAGGCGGCGCGCTTTCCACCGGCAGCGTGCGGCACTCGCCGATCACCTCGCCGTCGGCCTTGTGCTGGACGATCTGCCAGTGCCCGCGCGACATGAAGTACTGGCAGGCGAACACCGGCTGGCGGTTGAGGATGCCGATGCGCCAGTCGAACTCGGTGTAGAGGTACTCCTGGGCGAGCAGCAGCACCGAGTGCTCGAACAGCTCGGCACTCACGCTGTGCAGTTGCTGGGCGTCCTCGACCTTGTAGACGCCACGGGAGAAGCAGCCGTCGGGGATCTTCAGCACCAGCGGGAAGCCCAGCCGCGCGCCGACGCGCTCCAGTTCCTGCGGGTTGTCCTTGTAGAGGATTTCCGTGGCCGGCATGCCCAGGCCGTGGCTGCGCAGCAGGTCGGTGAGGTAGACCTTGTTGGTGCAACGCAGGATCGACGCCGGGTCGTCCATCACGATCAGCCCCTCGCTCTCTGCTTTCTTGGCGAAGCGATAGGTGTGGTCGTCAACGCTGGTGGTCTCGCGGATCAGCAGCGCGTCGTACTCGGCCAGCCGCGCGTAGTCCTTCTTCTCGATCAGCTCGACGTCGATGCCCAGTTGCCGGCCGACCCGGACGAAGCCTTCCAGGGCGCCGGCATTGGAGGGCGGCAGGCTTTCCGCCGGGTTGTGCAGGATGGCCAGGTCGTAGCGCGCCAGGCGCCGCGAATTGGGCTGGCGCCAGACGCGCCGGCTGAAGCGGTCGAGGGCGTCGGCGAACTGGTCCTCCTGGTTATCGCGCAGCTTGTGCAGCGCGCCGGGGCGGATGCCCGCGATGTGCCAGGCGTCGGTGCGGCGGAAGTCCACCAGCAGAATGGGGCAGGGGAAGGCCTCGAACAGCTGGCGGGCGATGGGCTGCAGCGGCTCAAGGTCCGTATGGCCGAAATACAGGCGCAGGGTGAAGCCGTCGGTGCTGGCGCAGGGATGCTGGGCGAGGGCTTTTTCCAGGGATCTTTCCAGGCCGTCCAGGGCCAGGCCGTAGAGGGATTTCTTCGCCAGTTCGCTTATGGTGCGTACCGACGGAATCACCTTGTGGCCCCGCGCTTCGGCCAATAGTGAACAGTAATAACCGTGGCCGAGATATTTATAGTTGCGGCACAGGTTGATGACCTGGAAGCGCTTTCCCGATTCGAACTGATGCGAATCTTCCAGATACTCGCGGGCGCTCAGCATATCTTCGCTGGGAATATAGGACGCCCAGTCTTCCTTGCGCTCGACGATGATCAGAACCTGGCTGGCCCTGGCTGAAGGAGGCTCCGCAGAGGCGTTGGTGACGACATGCAGGGAACTTGCGCTGAACTTTTCATGGAAGTTAGTGTGTAACGAAGACATTGTTCACGGACCTGTCTGAAAGTTGCCGTGTGTCTATTAAGCAGTAACTTCAGGAAATGTCCCGGTTCATTACGAAAGTTTTACGGAGTGCCCATGTCGCTGTTATATCGCCTTGCCGCGCCGGCCGATCTGGCAAACTTGCTGGAGCTGGAAGAAGAGTGTTTCGAGCAGGATCGCATGAGTGGCCGCAGCTTTCGCAGACTGATCGGAACACCCAGCGCCATCCTGCTGGTTGCCGACCGTGATGGAGAGTTGCTGGGCTACGCGTTGCTCCTGCTGAGACGGGGCTCGGACATCGCCCGCCTATACTCCCTGGCGATTTCCCGGCAAGCGCGAGGGCAGGGCCTTGGCGGTGCGCTGTTGGAGCGGTGCGAAGAGCAGGCCCGGGCGCGCGGTTGCCGGCGCCTGCGCCTGGAGGTGCGCACCGACAACGCCGGCGCCATCGGCCTTTACGAGCGCAGCGGCTACGTCCGCTTCGCCTGCAGTGCCGGCTTCTATGAAGACGGCAGCGATGCCTGGCGCTACGAGAAACCGCTCGGCGCACTGGCCCCGACAGCAAGGAACCCGGCATGACCGCCCGCATCCAGCACTTCTTCGACACCGCCACGTCCACCTACAGCTATGTGGTCGCCGACCCTGTCACGAGCCATTGCGCCATTGTCGATCCGGTGCTGGACTATGACGCCGCAGCGGGCCGGGTCAGCCATGACAGCGCCCGGCGCATCGCGGCCTATGTGCGCGAACAGGGCCTGACGGTGGAGTGGCTGCTGGAAACGCACCTGCACGCCGACCACCTGTCCGCATCGGCGTGGCTCACGGGTGAATTGGGCGGACGCCTGGCCATCGGCTCCAGCATTGCCCAGGTGCAGCGCACCTTTGCCGGGCTGTTCAACCTGGGCGAAGACTTCCCTTGCGACGGCAGCCAGTTCGACCACCTGTTCGCGGACGGCGAAGTGTTCACCATCGGCAACCTGCACGCCGAGGCCCTGCACACTCCCGGTCACACGCCGGCCTGCATGACCTACCGCATCGGCGATGCGGCCTTCGTCGGCGACACGCTGTTCATGCCTGACTATGGCACCGCCCGCTGCGATTTCCCCGGCGGCGATGCGCAGCAGTTGTACCGTTCGATCCAGCGGCTGTTCGCGCTGCCCGATTCGACCCGGCTGTTCCTCTGCCACGACTACCTGACGGAGGGGCGCGAGGAGCACCAGCACCAGACCACGGTCGAGCGCGAGCGCAGGGAAAACGTGCATGTGCACGACGGTATCAACGAGGATGCCTTCGTCGCCATGCGCGTGGCCCGCGATGCGACGCTGAACGCCCCGGCGCTGATCTGGCCGTCGATCCAGGTGAACATGCGCGGCGGCGTGTTGCCCGAAGCCGAGGCCAATGGCGTGCGGTACCTGCGGATTCCGCTGGATCGGATGTGACAGGTTCGCGAGCAAGCTCGCTCCTACAGGAAGCGCATCCGACTCGCTCTTCGTAGGAGCGAGCTTGCTCGCGAACCGCGCCGGGAAGGGCGCTATAGCAACAAACTGCGAATATCCCCCAGCACCTCTCCGAGCCGCCGAGTGAACCGCGCCGCTGCCGCACCGTTGATCACCCGGTGGTCATAGGACAGCGACAACGGCAGCATCAGCCGCGGTTGGAAGGCCTTGCCGTCCCACACCGGCTGCATCGTCGCCTTGCTCACGCCGAGGATCGCCACTTCCGGCGCATTGACGATGGGCGTGAAGCCGGTGCCGCCGATATGCCCCAGGCTGGAGATGGTGAAGCAGGCGCCCTGCATCGCGTCGGCGGAGAGCTTCTTGGTCCGTGCCTTCTCCGCCAGTTCGGCGGCTTCCAGGGCAAGCTGCAGCAGCCCTTTCCTGTCCACGTCGCGGATCACCGGCACCAGCAGGCCATCCGGCGTGTCCACGGCGAAGCCGATGTGCACGTAATGCTTGCGGATCAGCGCCTTGCCGCTGGGCGCCAGTGAGCTGTTGAAGTCCGGCAGCTCGCGCAGCAGGTGGGCGCAGGCCTTGAGCAGGATCGGCAGGATGGTCAGCTTGGTCCCGGCCTTTTCCGCCGCCGCCTTCTGCGCGATGCGGAAGGCTTCCGCCTCGGTGATGTCGGCGGACTCGAACTGGGTCACGTGGGGCACGTTCAGCCAGCTGCGGTGCAGGTTGCTGGCGCCGACCTGCATCAGCCGGGTCATGGCCACTTCTTCGATTTCGCCGAACTTGCTGAAGTCGATTTCCGGAATCGGCGGAATCCCTGCGCCGCCAGTGGCTCCTGCCGCTGCGCCGGGCTTGCTCCGTTGCAGTTGCTCCTTCACGAACAACTGCACGTCCTCCTTGAGGATGCGGCCCTTGGGCCCGGTGCCGGTAACCTGCGCCAGGTCGACGCCGAACTCGCGGGCGAGCATGCGCACCGCCGGCCCGGCATGGACCTTGGTGCCGTCACGACTAGGCGCACCGACGGGCGCCACTTCTGGCGCCTTGGGCTGCACAGGTGATGGGGCGACAGGGGCGGCGGGGTTCTCCGGGCTGGGAGCCAAAGCCTGGGCTGGAGCGCTACCTGCAACTTCCAGCTCGAGGATTTCGTCGCCTTCCTTGAGCGTGTCGCCGATCTTCACCTTGATGGCTTTCACCACGCCGGCCCTGGGCGCGGGGATTTCCATGCTGGCCTTGTCCGACTCCAGCGTCAGCAGGCTCTGGTCGGCCTCGATGGAGTCACCCACCTTGACCATCAGTTCGATGACGTTGCCCTGGCCGTTGCCGATATCCGGCACGCGGATGGTCTCGATGCCGCCGCTGGCCGCAGGTGCGGCCTGCTGTTCCTTCGCCGGAGTGGGGGCTGGAGCTGGTGCGGAGGCGGGCGCTGCAGCGGCCGGAATGCTGGCGGGTGCGGCGCCGCCCTCGGTTTCCAGTTCGAGGATGTCGTCGCCTTCCTTGAGGGTGTCGCCGATCTTCACCTTGATCGCCTTCACCACGCCGGCTTTCGGCACAGGAATCTCCATGCTGGCCTTGTCCGATTCCAGGGTCAGCAGGCTCTGGTCGGCCTCGATGCGGTCGCCGACCTTGACCATCAGTTCGATGATTTCGCCCTGGCCGTCGCCGATGTCCGGCACCTTGATGGTTTCCACGCCACCGCCTCCCGCAGGCGCGGATTGCGGGGCCGGTGCGGCGGGCGCGGGTTGTTCGGCTGCCGGTTTGGCGGGCTCCTCGGCCTTGGCCTGGGTGGTGCTGTTTTCGGCTTCCAGCTCGAGAATCTCGTCGCCTTCCTTGAGGATGTCGCCGATCTTCACCTTGATCGCCTTCACCACGCCGGCTTTCGGCGCAGGAATTTCCATGCTGGCCTTGTCGGATTCCAGGGTCAGCAGGCTCTGGTCGGCCTCGATGCGATCGCCGACCTTGACCAGCAGTTCGATGACTTCGCCTTCGCCGTTGCCGATGTCGGGTACGCGGATGGTCTCGCTCACGGTGCCTCTCCTCAGCAGTCAAGCGGGTTGGGTTTTTCCGGGTCGAGGCCGAACTTGGCGATGGCCTCGGCCACCACTTTCGGCTCGATGTCGCCGCGATCGGCCAGCGCCTCCAGCGCGGCGAGCACCACCCAGTGGCGGTCCACCTCGAAGAAGTGACGGAGCCTCGCGCGGGTGTCGCTGCGGCCAAAGCCGTCGGTGCCCAGTACCTTGAATTCCTTGGTCGGCACCCACTGGCGAATCTGTTCGGCGTAGACCTTCATGTAGTCGGTGGAAGCGATCACCGGCCCGCGCCGGCCGCCGAGGCAGTGCTCGACGTAGCTCGCACGCGGTTTCTGCCCCGGATGCAGGCGATTCCAGCGTTCCACGGCCAGGCCGTCGCGGCGCAGTTCGTTGAAGCTGGGCACGGACCAGACGTCCGCGCCTACGCCGAAGTCCTCGCGCAGGATTCTCGCCGCCGCCTCGACCTCGCGCAGGATGGTTCCCGAGCCGAGCAGCTGGACGTGGTGCGCGGCGCCGCGCTTGTCCTCGTCGAGCAGGTACATGCCCTTGATGATCCCTTCCTCGACGCCCTTGGGCAGTGGCGGGTGCGGGTAGTTCTCGTTCATCACGGTGATGTAGTAGAAGACGTCCTGCTGCTCCTCCATCATCTGCCGCACGCCTTCCCTGATGATCACCGCCAGCTCGTAGGAGTAGGTCGGGTCGTAGGTGCGGCAGTTGGGGATGACCGAGGCGAGCACGTGGCTGTGGCCGTCCTCATGCTGCAGGCCTTCGCCGTTGAGCGTGGTGCGCCCGGCGGTACCGCCGAGGAGGAAGCCGCGGGTCAGGCTATCGCCGGCCGCCCAGGCGAGGTCGCCGATACGCTGGAAGCCGAACATCGAATAGAAGATGTAGAACGGCAGCATCGGCTGGCGATAGTTGCTGTACGCGGTGCCGGCTGCGATGAACGACGACATGGCGCCGGCCTCGGTGATGCCTTCCTCGAGGATCTGGCCCTTCTTGTCCTCGCGATAGAACATCAGCTGCTCCTTGTCGACGGGCTCGTAGAGCTGGCCCACCGAGGAGTAGATGCCGAGCTGGCGGAACATGCCCTCCATGCCGAAGGTGCGGGCTTCGTCCGGGATGATCGGCACGATGCGCTGGCCCAGTTCCTTGTCCTTGACCAACTGCGAGATGATCCGCACGAACGCCATGGTGGTGGAAATCTCGCGGTCGCCTGAGCCGTCGAGCAGCGCCTTGAGCGTTTCCAGCGGCGGTGCCGGGATGGCCTGGCTGTTGCCATGGCGATGGGGCATGAAGCCGCCCAGGGCAGCCCGGCGTTCCTTCAGGTAGCGCGCCTCGGCGCTGTCCTCGTCGGGGCGATAGAAGGGCAGCCTGGGCAGGTCGGCGTCCTTGATCGGGATGTCGAAACGGTCGCGGAAGGCGCGCAGGCTGTCCACGTCGATCTCGTGGATGTTGTGGGCGATGTTCTTCGCCTCGCCGGTGCCGGTGCCGTAGCCCTTGATGGTCTTGGCCAGGACCACGCTGGGCTGGCCCTTGTGGTTCACCGCCTGGTGGTAGGCCGCATAGACCTTGTACGGGTCGTGGCCGCCACGGTTGAGCTTCCAGACCTCCTCGTCGGAGAGGTCCTTGACCATCTCCAGCAACTCGGGCCGCTTGCCGAAGAAGTGCTCGCGGACGTAAGCGCCGTCCTTGGCCTTGTAGTTCTGGTAGTCGCCGTCTACCGCTTCGTCCATCCGCGCCTGCAGCAGGCCGGCGGTGTCCTTGGCGAATAGCGGGTCCCACAGGCGCCCCCAGATCACCTTGATCACGTTCCAGTTGGCGCCACGGAACACGCCTTCCAGCTCCTGGATGATCTTGCCGTTGCCGCGCACCGGGCCGTCCAGACGCTGCAGGTTGCAGTTCACCACGAAGATCAGGTTGTCGAGCTTCTCGCGCCCGGCCAGGGAAATCGCACCGAGGGATTCGGGCTCGTCGGTCTCGCCGTCGCCGAGGAAGCACCAGACCTTCTGCTTGCCGGCGGGAATGAAGCCGCGGCTCTCCAGGTATTTCATGAAGCGCGCCTGGTAGATCGCCTGGATCGGCCCCAGGCCCATGGACACCGTGGGGAACTGCCAGAAGTGCGGCATCAGCCGGGGGTGCGGGTAGGAGGAGACTCCCTTGCCATCCACCTCCTGGCGGAAGTTCTCCAGCTGCTCGTCGCTGAGCAGCCCCTCGATGTAGGCGCGGGCGTAGACGCCCGGAGAGGCGTGGCCCTGGAAGTAGATCAGGTCGCCGGCGTGTTCCTCGGTGGGGCCATTGAAGAAGTAGTTGAAGCCGATGTCGTAGAGGGTCGCCGAGGAAGCGAAGGTGGAGATGTGCCCGCCCAGCGACGGGTCCTTGTGGTTGGCACGCATGACCATTGCCAGTGCGTTCCAGCGCACCAGCGAGCGGATGCGCCGCTCCATGAACAGGTCGCCGGGCATGCGCGCTTCATGGCCGACCGGAATGGTGTTGCGATAGGGCGTGGTGATGGCGTAGGGCAGTTGCGTGCCGGTTCGGCTGGCCAGCTCGCCGAGGCGAGTCATCAGGTAGTGGGCGCGCTCTTCGCCTTCTTTTTCCAGTACGGATTCCAGCGCGTCCAGCCATTCCTGGGTTTCGACGGGGTCGATATCGTGCATGGTCAGGGGTCCTGGTTACGGGGTCGGCTCTACGCAATGCCGGCTCCGGGCCAGGTGTTCCATGGGGTTGGCGCAGCGGGCGGCGGCCCTTGTGAGGCCACCGCGCTGCCGCCGGCACGCGCGTGTGGCTATAGAGCTTAGACAGCTCTGGCGCCAGTGCCCGCCCTGATTGTCGAGTCAGGTCGTCGCAGTGGCCTCAGAGCACCGCATCGCGCCGCAGGTCGTCGCCGCGCTTCCACTGCGCCGCCACCAGCCGGTCGCGCCCGGCCTGCTTGGCCTGGTAGAGCAACCGGTCCACCGCCGCGACGAAGTCCAGCGGGCGGTCGCTGGAGGCGGGCACCGCGGTGCCGACGCCCAGGCTGATGGTCAGCAGCGAAGACACATTCGACTTCTCGTGGCTGATCTGTTGCTCGCGCAGCACGCTGCGGCAGCGCTCGGCGACCTGCCGCGCGGCCTCGCTGTCGGTCTCCGGCAGCACCAATACGAACTCCTCGCCGCCGAAGCGCGCGATGAAATCCCGCGGGCGATGCAGCGCGCCGGCCAGTGCCTTGCCCACCGTGCGCAGGCAGTCGTCGCCGCGGATATGCCCGTAGTGATCGTTGAACTGCTTGAAATAGTCGATATCCAGCAGCACCAGGGAGATCGGCTGGCCGCTGCGCTGGCCGCTGCGCTGGGCGCTGCCCCATTCGGTGTCCAGCACCGAATCGAACATGCGCCGGTTGGCCACGCCGGTCAGGCCGTCCTTGTACGAATACTCCTCGAGCTGGCGCTGCAGCATGATCAGCTGTTCTTCGGCGCGCTTGCGCTCGCTGATGTCGAACATGAAGCCGACCAGCGAATCGACCTCGCCGTCGTCGTCGCGCACCACGTGCACCACATCGCGGATCCACACGTAATCACCCTGGATGGTCAGCGCGCGGTAATCCGCCTCGTGGTCGGTGCCCTCGCGGGACTGCGAGATGCAGAAGTTCACCACCCGCTCGCGGTCCTCGGGGTGCATGCGTTCTGCCCAGTCGTTGGCGCTGACCCAACTGGCCTGGCTCCAGCCTAGAAGGTCTTCGATCTGCGGGCCGATGTAGGCAAACGTCATGGATTTCCAGTCGATCTTCCACGGGATGGCGCGGGTGGATTCGAGGAGGGTCTGGTAGACGGGATTTTCCGGGGAGGCGTCGTACGGCATGGCGGCGGCTCTCTGATGGCACTGTGCCTTGTTCTACCACATCGCGATGACCGAAAAGCGGCCGATTGCACTGGATGGCGCCTCGATGGCGGCGGGGCGACAGACGGTCGTTTCCGACAGAGACGGTTTCTTCAGCAATTCATAACGGGTTCTTCACGAATCCGGGGATAGGGTTTGATCGCCCGCCATCTGACAACCCGCAGTGCGATGGATACCCCAGGGATGGGTCGGGCCTCCCTCGTCGAAGAGGGAACGGATGCGGACCTCTTTCCAGCAGCACGGCCTCAATCATGCCCATCCCGAAAGTCTTCAGATCAATGTCCCGCGGTTGGCTGGCATTACTGGCAATGCTCCCGGTGATCGCCCTGCTCAGCGGCTTCCTGCCGCTGGACTTCTCGCGTCCTACGCCGCTGGTGGGTGACGCCCAGCGCCAGGCCGAATTGCGCGAGCATTGGCAGAACGGCGACCTGATCGTGCTGGTGCGCCATGCCGAACGCTGCGACCGCTCCAGCGCACCTTGCATGGCCGACGTCAGCGGCATCACCGTCAGGGGCGGGCAGAGCGCCCGCGAGATCGGGCAGGATTTCGCCGCGCTCGGCCTGGCCAATGCCGACATTCTCAGTAGCGACCAGTTGCGCGCCATCCAGACCGCCTCCTCGATGTTCGGGCGGCAGCCGGTGGAGCAGAACTGGTTGTACAAGTGCGAAGGCTCGATGCTCGACCAGGCCCTGCAGCACAAGGTGGCGCACCGCAACCTGATCCTGGTGACCCACAGCGAATGCATCGAAGACCTGGAACACTCGGTCAGCGTGGACGACCCGGCGACTCCGGACTATGCCTCGACGCTCTTCGTGCTCAGCGAGAAGGACCAGACGCCGCGCCTGCTGGGTTACCTCGACGCGGACCAGTGGCCGTTGAACGTCAGCGGGCGCTGATCTGGCTGGGCGTGGCGCCCAGGCGGTAGCGCTGCAATTCCTGCGGGGTCAGCACGCGCATGCGTTGCGGGTCGATGCTCTGCATGGCGTCGGCCAGCTCCAGCGGAATATCCATGTCGCGGAAATAGGTGCGGGCGTTGTAGCTGCCCGCGGCCTGGGACGAATCGCCGGCCGGGTAGTAGGGGCGATGCAGGCCCACGTAGCCGCGCACGGTGCGGTGCTTGCCGGCGGCCAGCAGGTAGACGCAGGAGCCCTGGCAGACGCTGTTGGTCGGCACCAGGGTTTCGAAGCCGGATTCACGCAGCAGGCGGCCCATCTTGATCGACTCGGCGGCGCTGCCACCGATGCTGTCCAGCAGGGCGACCTTGCGGGCGTACTTGCCCGGGTTGGCCAGCAGCCCCTTGAACAGACGCTCGTAGTCGCCCGGAGCGATGTCCTCGCTGATCCGCACCGCCAGCACTTCGCCGACCTTGGAATGCTGCACCGGCTTCACCTCGACCTTGGCGAAGGTCAGGCTGGAGCACAGCGCGGTGGCACAGAGCAGGGCGGCGCGAAGCATCGGGAGACGAATCCTTTCGAAGTTTTTGTAGGAAGGCGCAGAAGATACCTTGAAGCGCCTTCCTGCGCATCCTCCCGGCTTGTCACATACCGTTGGCGTAGGCCGGGTTGAGCTGGTCGATACGCTCGCGGACCCCGCGCAGCGCGGCTGCGTACTGACAAAGCATGTGCAGCGCCCAGTCTGCGCGTTCGCGCAGGCGCTGGTCGTTCTCATCGCTCGGCGGGCCTTCGTTGAACACACCTTCCACCTGGCGGACCAACAGCTGTTCCGGCAGGTAGGCGATGCGGCTGTTCTTGTAGCTGGAGGCGCGCAGCTCGGCCAGCGGATAGGCGCCGCCCTGGCCGGCGGAAACCCCAACCGGTAGCGCCGGCTTGTGCCCCAGTTCGCCCAGCCCGGCATAGAGGAAGAAATTCTTCAGGGCCGGGCAGGCCATGCCGTGCCATTCCGGAGCGATCACCACCAGCGCATCCGCCTCGCGCAGCAGCTCGCGGTGCTGCGGCCAATGGCCCTGCGTATCCGCTGCCGGCCACAGCGGCAGTGGCGTGGCACCCAGGTCGATGACCTGCGCCCAGCCGCACAGCGCCAGGCTTTCCAGACGGCCGGCGAGGTAGCGAGCGACCTTCGCCGATTGGCTGTCCAACTGGCTGGAGCCGGCGACCAGCACGATATTCGGGCTCATCGGGCCACCTCCGCCGCCACGTCTTTCGCGGTGTCCGGCGCACGGCTGCGCACCAGCGGCCAGAAGACCTCTTCCTGCCAGCTCACCGGCGCCAGGTCCTCGATGCCATAGGTCTGCGGGCGGCGCCGGGTGATCTTCGCCGTGCCGAACAGCACGTCCCAGAAGAACAGCAGGTTGCCGAAGTTGCCCTTGTAGTAGGTCACGCCATCGTCAGCATTCAATCCGTGGTGGGCCGAGTGGGTGGCGGGCGTCGAGATGGTCCGCTCCAGCAGCCACATCAGCGGGCGCAGGACGCGGATGCGATAGAGCTTGTCGTCCCAGGCGAGGTTGCTGTGGGCGCCGAAGATCACGCACATCTTCAGGATCAGGTAGACGTAGTAGACGTGCGCCAGGCCCATGTGGATCAGGGCCCCGGAGAACCACAGGCCGGGCATCAGCAGGTAATAGAAGCTGTTGTTGCGGTAGACGATGCGGATGCTCATGTACGGCGCCGAATGGTGTGCGCGGTGCAGGGCGTAGAGGAACGGCACGCGGTGGGCCAGGCGGTGCCACCAGTACTGGGTCATGTCATCGAACAGCAGGAACAGCGCGAAGCCGGCCAGCCACGGAATGCCCGCCAGGGAACCGGCGGCGGTGGGGAAGGCGAGGTCGAGCAGGGCGCCGCTGGCCCACATCACCAGCGGGAAGGTCACCGCCAGCAGCAGGCTGGAGCCGAATATCTCGATCAGCGCGTCACGGCGCTGGCCGCGGGGTTGGCGGAAGGTGGAGCAGGCCAGTTCGAGGGCGATGAAGGCGAGGAAGATTCCCGCCACGATCACGGTCGGGTTGTCGAGGAGCATTGTTGTTGTAGTCATGACACTCTCGGTTCGGGTCCAATGGGACAAGGCGTGCCCATCAGAACCCAGGACCGTACGGCGACCCATGCGCGAAAAGGACAGAAACATCCGAGAAGTGGCCAAACCTGTGGCGCAGCGCTACCACCGCGGGCCGCTCGGCCAGGTGCTGGAGCGCTACCTGAGCAGCCACCGGGCACGCCGGCACAGCGATTACAGCCTGGTCGAGCTGGAGCAGCTGTGGCTCGAAGCAGCAAGCCTGGAGCCGGCCATCGGCCTGCAGCTGTTCGGCCTGTTCACCCCTCAGGACTGGCATGTGATCGCCCACCTCGCGCAGTTCTGCGCCGATGTGCGCCAGGCCGTCCTCTGCTGGGTGCGCTACGCCCCACTGGCGGCCGATACCGATACCTTCCGTCTGCTGGAGGAAGACGACACGGTTGCCGTCGAGCTGATCATCGACGCCCCCGAGCCGCTGAGCCGCTATCTGCTGGAGCACTACAGCGTGATGGCGGTGACCCAGTTGCGCCGTGGTACCGGTTGCTCCGTCATGCCGATACGCGCCTGCTTCACCCATAGCCGGCCCGAGTATCACACGCAGTACACCCAGTGGTTCGGCGAGCGTATCGAGTTCGGCAGCGCCCGCAACCGGCTGTACTTCGACGCGCAGACGCTCGCCTTGCCGCTACTGGGGCGCCATGCCGGCCTGGTGGAACTGCTCACGATGGAGCTTGATCGCCGGCTCGCCCGTATGCGCCAACTCAGCGGCTGGGCGGCCAGGGCAGCCGGTATCGCCCGACGGATGCTCGAGCATGGCGAAGTCCCGGCGCTGGAAAGCGTCGCGGACCAGTTGCACCAGAGCCCGCGCACCCTGCGCAGGCGGCTGGCGGAGCAGAGCATGGGGTTTCGCGAATTGCTCGACCAGGTGCGCAAGGAACTGGAGCAGCACCTGGAACTGCAGGGAGAAAGCCGCACGCGCATCGCCGAGCGCCTGGGCTACGGTGACCTTGCCGCCTACCTGAACGCGCGCAAGCGCTGGAAGGCGTCAGGGGGCGAATAATAAGGCTGGGTACCCGGCTCGAATGGCCCAACGGCGAGCCCAGGCTGCCCTTGTAGGAGCGAGCTTGCTCGCGAACGCCCAGGCACCAGCGTCGAGCGGTTCGCGAGCAAGCTCGCTCCTACAGCAATCTACGCAACCATGGCCGCTCAGGAAGAGTCGAACGCGCCAGCGTTGTCCGCCGTGGGCGCCGGGATACGCGGGGATATGAAAAAGGCCGGCTTCAGCCGGCCTCTTTGCTCAGGCACGAACGCAACAGGCGCCGCACCGACTTGTTGATGTTGCGCTTGCTCGCTTCTTCGGGAGTGAACCAGCGGCAATCGGCGATTTCGTTCAGCGGCGTGGGCTGCTGCGCCGGATCGACGGGCGTTTCGAACACGTAGTGCAGGGTCTGGTACAGCTCCAGCGGCGCGATGTAGTTCAACTGCTCGAGGGCCAGCCCGGTTTCCTCGATCAGCTCTCGCACGGCGGCCTGGCCTGGGCGTTCGTCGGCCTCGATACGACCGCCGGGAAGGTTCCACTTCGACTTGGATTTGCGCACGAAGAGGATCTTGTCGTCGAGGCGGCAGATGACTGTCGCGCGTTCCTTCAGCGACTTACCCATGAACTGCACCTCCGCGACAGAACAATTACCTTTTCAAGCATAGACAGTTACCGGAAAACTCAAGCTGGATGAAGTGGTTACGAGCACAATGTCGACAAATGGTAAGGATTTGGCCTCGGACGTGTCTGTAAGGGAATTCCCAATTCACCGCCTCATGTTCCGGCTCGCTCGATTGCATCTGGATCGGACAGAGTCGCTTTTCTGAAGTGCGATTTTCTGTTGCCGAGGCTGGCTGCCTGATTGGGTGGTTCAGGACATGTCGCTCTTTTCGAATTCTTCCCCCAGAAAATCCAGCAAGGTTCGTACCGACGGCAATAGCCCGCGCCGCGAAGGAAACACCGCATGGACCACGCCGGTACGCGGCGCCCAGTCCGGCAGCAGGTTGATCAACCGGCCTTCGTTCAGGTCCTCGCAGACCACTACGGCGGGCATGTGCACCGCGCCGGCGCCCGCCAGCGCCGCCTGGCGCAGGGCGACCAGATCGTCGGTGACCATTCGCGGCCGGTAGCGCACTTGCGCATTGGCCCCCTTGGGGCCGTCCAGCTGCCAGAGGTACTCGCGCTGCACTGCACCCCAGTGCAGCGTCGGCAGGGCGGCCACATCGGCGGGCGTCGGCCGCTTTGGCAGTTGCTCGCGCAACGCAGGGGCGCCCACCACACGCTGCCGGCTTTCCCCCAATACCTTCATCACCAGGTCCGTGCTTTCCAGCGGCGGAAAGCGCACCCGCAGCGCAATGTCGATACCTTCCTGGATCAGGTCCACCTGGCGGTTGGTGCTCTGCACGTGAAGCTCCACCAGCGGGTACTGGACCATGAAGCGCGCCAGCATCGGGCCGACCCAGAAGTTCAGCAGCGCCGTGGGACAGCTCAGGTTCACCACACCGCGCGGTTCGGAGCGGTGCTGTTCGACGGCTGCGGTGGCCGCCGCCGCTTCCACCAGCATCGCAACGCAATGCCGGTAGAACACCTGGCCGATCTCGGTCACCGAGAAATGCCGCGTCGAACGCTGGATCAGCCTCACGCCCAGGCGTTCCTCCAGTGCGGCGACGCGCCTGCTGAGCTTCGACTTGGGCTCGTCCAGAGCACGGCCGGCCGGGGTGAATCCGCCGTGCTCCACTACCTGGGCGAAGTAATACAGGTCGTTGAGATCGTCCATTTCGGTGTTCCTCTGGTAGAACACTGATAGTAGTTTTTGCCGACTACCGGAGCAATTGTTGCGTCCGTATCGTGGCCTCCATGCACTACAGGAGGCACCTCATGAAGCAGATTCTTGGCATCTACAGCGCCGCCCGGCCGCACTGGGTCGGCGACGGTTTTCCGGTTCGCACGCTGTTTTCCTACGACAGCCTGGGCGAGCACCTCAGTCCCTTCCTGCTACTTGACCATGCCGGCCCCCACGCTTTCGGCCCCAGCACGGTGCGCCGTGGCGTCGGCCAGCATCCGCATCGGGGGTTCGAGACCGTGACCCTGGTCTACGAAGGCGAACTGGAACACCGCGACTCCAGCGGCGGTGGCGGCCGCATCGGCCCCGGCGACGTGCAGTGGATGACGGCTGGCGACGGCATCCTCCACGAGGAGTACCACTCGCCGGACTTCATCCGCAGCGGCGGCAACCTGCACATGGCCCAGCTCTGGGTGAACCTGCCGGCTAGCCACAAGCGCGCTGCACCGGCCTACCAGAGCCTGCTGGCCGGCGACATCCCGCGCATCGAACTGGTCGACGGCGCCGGCAGCCTGCGGGTGATTGCCGGTGACTACGCCGGCCAGGCCGGCCCGGCCCAGACCTTCAGCCCGCTGGATGTCTGGGACCTGCGACTGCAGCCGGGGCACCCGTTGGAGCTGGCCGTCGAGCCCGGGCGCAACACCGCCCTGGTGGTGCTGCGCGGCAACGTCCGGCTGGGAGGTGGCGAAGCGCTGCACGAAGGGCAGCTGGCGCTGTTCGAGCGGCGTGGCGACACCCTGTTGCTCGAGGCCGAGAGTGATGCGCTGGTGCTGCTGCTCAGCGGTGAGCCGCTGGACGAGCCCATCGTCGGCTACGGCCCCTTCGTGATGAACAGCGAAAGCGAAATCCGGCAGGCCATCGACGACGTCCAGCTCGGACGTTTCGGACAGATGACCCGCTGATGTCATACCCCGGACGCAGGCGTCGCCTAGTCTGGATGAACGCCCGCGCAGGAGGCGCGGGCTACTCGGGCCGGATGCCCATTGTGGAGACCCCGAAATGAGCAACTTCAACCAGATTGCCAACTTCAATGGCCAGCGCCCGGTGATCGACCCCGACGACACCGCCATGCTGCTCATCGATCATCAGAGCGGCCTGTTCCAGACGGTCAAGGACATGCCCATGACCGAGCTGCGCAACAACGCCATCACCCTGGCCAGGATTGCCAGCCTGGCGAAAATTCCCGTGATCACCACCGCCTCGGTGCCGCAGGGTCCCAACGGCCCGCTGATTCCCGAAATCCACGAGGCTGCACCCCACGCTCAATACGTGGCGCGCAAAGGCGAGATCAATGCCTGGGACAACCCCGAATTCGTCGCCGCCGTGGCAGCCACCGGCAAGAAGACCCTGGTCATCGCTGGCACCATCACCAGCGTGTGCATGGCCTTCCCGGCGATTGCCGCGGTCAACGCCGGCTACAAGGTGTTCGCCGTGATCGATGCTTCCGGCACCTATTCCAAGGCCGCGCAGGAAATCACCCTGGCCCGTGTCGTCCAGGCCGGCGTGGTGCCCATGGATACCGCTGCCGTCGCTTCGGAAATCCAGCGCACCTGGAACCGCCCGGACGCCGCGCAGTGGGCCGAGGCCTACAGCCTGATCTTCCCGCACTACCGCCTGCTGATCGAAAGCTACACCAAGGCACAGCAGGTCGTGAGCGAACACGAAGTGCTGGACTCCCAGCGCTGATTCACCCCTTGCCCGGTTTCCGCCGGGCGTTCACTGCAATGAGGAAACCCCATGAGCAAGCCCTACGTCCGTCTCGACAAGTCCCAGGCCGCGGTATTGCTGGTCGATCACCAGGCCGGTCTGCTTTCGCTGGTGCGCGACATCGAACCGGACAAGTTCAAGAACAACGTCCTGGCCCTGGCCGACCTCGCCAAGTACTTCAAGCTGCCGACCATTCTCACCACCAGCTTCGAGAACGGCCCCAACGGCCCGCTGGTTCCCGAGCTGAAGGACCTGTTCCCCGACGCGCCCTATATCGCCCGTCCCGGCAACATCAACGCCTGGGATAACGAGGACTTCGTCAAGGCGGTGAAGGCCACCGGCAAGAAGCAATTGATCATCGCCGGCGTGGTCACCGAGGTCTGCGTGGCGTTCCCCGCGCTGTCGGCGCTGGAAGAGGGCTTCGACGTCTTCGTCGTCGCCGATGCCTCGGGCACTTTCAACGAAGTCACCCGTGACGCCGCCTGGCGCCGCATGGAGGCCGCCGGGGCGCAGATGATGACCTGGTTCGGCGTGGCCTGTGAGCTGCACCGCGACTGGCGCAACGACATCGAAGGCCTCGCCGCGCTGTTCTCCAACCACATCCCCGATTACCGCAACCTGATCACCAGCTACAGCACGCTCACCGCCAAGAAGTGAGGCGGCGCTTGCCGGGCCGGCGCCAGGTGGGCCGGCCCGGCGAGTCAGGGGCGATAGCGGTAGGTGCGCTCTCCCGGAGTGATGCTGTGAGTGCGCAGCGTCCATTGCGGTACGCCGTGTCGCGCCTCCTGCAGCAGCTGGAAGAAACGGATCAGGTAGCCGGCCTCGAAGCAGGTGCGCTTCTTTCCTACCGGGACTTGCTGGCGCGCGTTGAACAATGAAGTCCACGGCGTGGCCAGGTTGTCCGGCGCCAGGCTGTTCTGCGCCTCCAGCATGCCGGCGCGCAGCAGGTCGAGATGGCGCGACTGGACCGAG
Source organism: Pseudomonas multiresinivorans (assembly GCF_012971725.1). Classification (NCBI taxonomy): domain Bacteria; kingdom Pseudomonadati; phylum Pseudomonadota; class Gammaproteobacteria; order Pseudomonadales; family Pseudomonadaceae; genus Pseudomonas; species Pseudomonas multiresinivorans. Next base: position 4,142,698 of record NZ_CP048833.1, on the reverse strand, counting down.
GTCAACGGGATGCGCCGGGAGTAGGGCGTGGCGGATACCTCCCGCACATTGCTCAACACGTTCAGGTGGGCCTGCCAGAAGCCGTTCTCGAAATGTTCGCGGGCGCTGGCGAGCAGCTCCAGCAGTCGAGGGTCGGGGTGGTGCTGCACGAGCGCGCCCATCGCATCGATGGCCTGCAGGGCGGCACTGTAGTGGGCCATGGCATCGCTGGTGTTGTTCATCGCTGGGTCGGCCCCGCCTTGTAACCGGGGCGCTCCAGGGCCAGCTCGTAGAGCTGGCGGGCTTCGCTGACCAGCGGGGCCAGCGCGGAGGCGAAGCGGGCGGTGGCGCGAATCAGGCCACTGTCGCTGTCGTCTTCCATCAGTTGCAGCAGGTCTTCGACCGCAGTGATGCGGCGCAGGGCAGCCTCGCGCAGGTGCTCGGCCGGAGCCAGGGCGTTGATGAAGAGGACTTCCTCGCCGAACTGGCCAGTCAAGGCGACGGGAAGGAATTCACGCATGGTGATCCTCCGCGAGGCAGGAGTCGTTCGGTGGAGAAGGGTGGTGCGCGGGGGAGAAAGGGGGATAGTTCATCGCGGTCTTCCTGAGAGTGGATTAGAGCCGCCAATCAACCTTTCCTACGGGAAGAGAGGCAACCGTGCGAGGGTAGGAAACGCCGGTCTCAGGAACCCGGTAGGCCCGAAGGCCTCCCCGCACGGTCACCATAAAACACGAGTCCGCAATAGGATTACGTCTGCGAGTCGTGGCTACGGAGCTACCGCGCCCTGAGAGATACTGCTCGGGTTCCTACGCCCGGCCGCGATGACGCTGCGGCGATTCAGAGGCTAGGGACGGCGCTCGTAGGCCCGCAAGGCTAATGGCCCGTGGGACTTTTCGGTTGGTTGCTGCGATGCAGTGGCAGGACATTGCCGACAGAATGAAACGGGTCTCATCCCTTTACCCAACACGTAGGAGCGAACGGAGTGGGAGAGGTGAATACGGACCAGGCTTCGCCAGGCCGCACGCCGCAAGAGCGAAGAGGTCAACCCTTCGCGGCGCCAGGAGCCGGGGCTGGAGCAGCAGCAGGGGCAGCAGGGGCAGCAGGAGCAGCAGGAGCAGCAGGAGCAGCAGGAGCAGCAGGAGCAGCAGGAGCAGCAGCCGGCGCCACATTGGGAACCTGGAACCGACACTTGCGGGCGGCCCTTGCAGCGGCGGCTGTGCGTTCGTTGTAGGGTTTGCCGATGTCTTCGGCGATATCGACGTCTGGCCCGATATCCTGGGCCAATTGGGTCAGGCCGCGTAATGCGGCGACGCCGCTTATGCCCATCGAATCGGCGCTGTCGAGCACGGCGATCACCGCGCCGCCGGTCCCGCTGGCGCCGGCTATCCAGGCTGCGTTGGCGGAGGCGTTCGCCGCCGTCAGGGCCGGGGCGACGATGGACGCCGAGGTCACGCCGATAACCTTCAGCCACCAGGCTGTTCGAGCTTTCTGCTCGGCTTTCTCGGTCTTCACGCCGAACAGGGTGTCGCAGGGGGCCAGGGTCTGGCGGATTGCTGTGTTCTGGGCTTCGAGTTGATCGAGCGTTAGTCCCTGCGGGTCGCTATCTGTGCCGACGAGGAACTGCGCGTTGCTGGAGCAGCCCGCGATCAACAGGCAGACGGTTACCAGAAATTCCCTTTTCATATTGCCTCCCAGGCCCGGCGCAGAGGTTTCCTCGGTGAGGGTGCGCTCCTGACCCAGAATGCCGCAGGCGGGTCGCCCGGTCATCATTCATTTCGATGATGACCGGCGCTTTGGGGGGGTTCAGGCTCTGCCAGCAGCCCCCGCCTCACTTCAAGGAAGAGACCATGCACATTCCATTGGGCTTTCTGGGCATCCTCCTGGTCAGCCAGGCCATGGCGTTCGAAATCCATCCGGTCAGTTGGAAAGGTGGCGCGAATGACTACGGCTCCAGCGCGGTGCAGTTGGAGTTCCGCGCGGATGCGAGCGCCGCGCAGTGCCATCTGCGTTCCTACATCCTCGACAGCCGTAATCAGGCTATCCACGAGATCATCACCCGGCAGGCCTATCAGCCGGCATACGCGAAAGTCCTGCGGGGCAGGACCTGGCTCCTGCCGTTACTGGGGGGCGTGGAGTGGAACGATGACCCGGAAGAGCTGACGCGCAAGGCCTGGCACTACAACGGCACGGTGCATATCTGGCTGTTCAAGGCCCATGAGGAAGACGCCAGTCGACCCAATACGCTGACTCGTCGCGTACACCATGGTGATCTGCAATTCCTTCATGCGATGCGGGCTGCGGATGAGTCTGACGCGCAGGCCAGAGTGAAGATGTATCGGTGGCTGGAATACACCTACCGGGTTGCGATCGGGGAGGTGCCGGCCAACACCATTCGCAAGACAACGCCCTACCACGAGTTTTTCGGCAAGGTCGGCTGCTCGCGCAATCCGCAACTGGCCAACCCCAGTGATTGCACGGTGCTCGATGTTTTCGACATGAAGCACATGTATCGCCAGGGCGATCAGGAGGAAAACCTGAGATCACTGGCCGCAGGGGCGATCGCCCACCTGATCCAGGACAGTTACAGCGCCAGTCACACGCAACGCGAGAGCGGCACCGGCAGGCTGCTGCATCTGTATACCTACGATGCCGAGAACCGGAAGACCCACTGTGAAAAGGACGGGGCGTACGAGAACAACAGGGCCAGCATCGACAAGGCTCGGGAAATGACTGCCGAGTTGCTGGGGTACGTTCACCGTCGGGAAGGCTGGGACAAGGCTTCGGCATTCTTCGTCCGAACCCTGGGGGCCCCAGACGCTGGCTCGGCCACGACGGAACGTCGGGCCGGAGCTGTCACCGAAGCGTGGGTGTGCATCGCCCGGTGAGAGAGGGCGTTCGGCTGGATCAGAGAATCGAGAAGTTGTAGCTCGCGATCAGCCGGACCTCATCCACGTCCCGCGCCGACTGTTCATAGTTGGTGCGGTAGGTGGCGTTGCGCAGGCGCAGGCTGAGGTCCTTGAAGGTGCCGGCCTGGATGACGTACTTGAACTCCACGTCGCGCTCCCATTCCTTGCCTTCGTCGCCATTGGCCAGGGCGATGTGGTCGCCGTTGACGTAGCGGGTCATGAAGCTCAGGCCGGGCACGCCGACGCTGCGCAGGTCGAAGTCGTAGCGCAGTTGCCAGGAGCGCTCCTGGGCATTGGCGAAGTCGTTCACCTGCACGTAGTTGGCGAGGTAGGGGTTGCTGCCGTCGAGGTAGGGCATGGAGCTGTCGCCGTTCATGCGCTGCCAGCCGGCGCTGAGGATGTGGCCGCCCTGGGCGTAGGACAGCAGCAGGCTCAGCGCGCGGTTGTCGATTTCGCCGGCGCGGGCCGAGCCGTCGTCGTCGCTGTCGAACCAGCGCAGGTCGGCGGTGACCTTGCCGGCACCCACCGCCTGCTTGCCGACGATGCCGACGTAGCGCTGGCGGTAGACGTTCTCCAGCCCGCCCTGGGCGTATTGCAGCAGGAGCTGGTCATTGACCTGGTAGTCGGCCTGGTAGGAGTCGAAGCGGTTGCCGGTGGTGTCGCAGGCGTAGCGCTTGTTCTTGCAGTTCAGGCGCACGTCCTGGGCGTCGGTGGAGTCGCGCGCGGTGTAGCGCTCCAGCCGCGTGGCGGTGAGCTTGAGGTGGGCGATTTCCTCGCTGGTCAGCTGCGCGCCGTGGAACATGTTGGGCAGCAGACGGCCGTCGTTGTACTTGAGCAGCGGCATGTCCGGCAGCATCGCGCCGTACTTCAACTGGGTGCGGGAGACGCGCAGCTTGCCGGTGACGCCAGCCTTGGCGTACTGGTCCGCGGAGTGGCGCGGGTCGTGGCCGCTGGAAGGCAGCAGGCCGCTGTTGCTGTCGGCGGGGCTGGAGTCGAGCTTGACGCCGAGCATGGCCAGGGCGTCGACGCCAAAGCCGACGGTGCCTTCGGTGTAGCCCGACTGCAGGTTGAGGATGAAGCCCTGGGCGGTTTCCTCGCGCTTGGAGGCGCCCTGCGGGTTGGACGAGCTGCCGTCGCGGAAGTCGCGGTTGAAGTAGAAGGTACGCGATTCCAGGCGCGCGCTGCTGTCCTCCAGGAAGTCGGCACTGGCCGGGGCGGCGATGCCACCGAGCAGGGCGAGGGCGCTCAGGCGGGTGAGCTGGCTGGAGGAGAGGGGCGAGGGCATGCGGTGGCTCCGGGGGCACTGAAAAAGCGCGCGAAGGTGTCACAGATGAGCGGATGGGTCTTTGCGACCATGGTCTAGATCGTGGGTTTCCCTTCGGCGGCGAGCGAAACCGGCCGGCTGTCGGTGCAGGGGAAACCCAGGGGGATGGCTGCGCGTAAACTGCCTTGTCACTGCCAGAGACGCAGGAGGTGATCATGAAACGCCATGTCCCCCTCAGCGAGCATCCCGTGGCCGCCAGCGAGCGCTGGCTGTTCGCGTCGGGCCAGGCGCCCGCCGATGGCTCGCACCACGTGGACCCCGACCTGGGATTCGATCCGGATTCGCCGGACCTGGCCGACCCGCAGGTCGACCCGCCACACCCGGCCCATGCTCCCGAGGATGGGCCGGATCCCGGCAGCCAGCGGCGCGTGCCGGATGACCGCTATCCGCCGTATTCGCAACCCTGAAGCGGCGCTCAGAGCGCGTCGGAAGCCTTGCACAAACGGGTGTCCTGCAGGCTGCCGCTGAGGTTGCGGCCATCGCCCAGGCGCACCAGCCGTGCCAGGCACTGGCCGCTTTCCATCAGCAGCAGTTCGTAGTCCTGCCCGGCTTCGGGGGTGAAGGTCATGGATTGCTGGCAGCTGTACGAATAGCCGCTGCTGACCATGCCGCGGCTCTGGAAGTTGAAGGCGAAGGGTTGGCCTGCCGGTATCCGCACCTCGCTGCTGGCGAAGCCGCCCTGGCCCAGTTGCTCGGCCTGGCGGCTGGGCGGCATGCCCAGGCTCTGGCCGTTGCGGCTGGCGAAGCCGGATTGCGCCACTGCGATCACGCCGGCGCCTTCGCGGCGCCAGTCGATGCAGGCACTGGCGGGAACGCCGCGGGCCATGCCGTTGGTGATCACGCGCAAGCGCGCCGTTTCTCCGCCAGTCGGGGCGGAGTAGGGCGTGGAGTAGGACTGCACGTTGGCGAGGTTGCCGCAGCCGGCGAGCAGCAGCGCGGCCAGCGCCAGGGCGCCGGTGCGGGGGAACAGCGTGGCGTACATGGTGATTCCTGGTATCAGCGTTGGCCTGCGGCCTTGGGCGGCGCGCAGCAGTTGCGCGTGTCGATGACCTTGCCGCGACACGCGGGCAGCATGGGCGGGTTCTTGCACAGCAGGTTGCTGGCCGGCCGGGTGAAGTGGAAGCCGCGATCGAGCATGCACAGCTGTGCAGCGGCGATGTCGTTGAGGAGCATCTGGTCGATGGGCTCGATCACCGTGGTGTAGCCGCAGGCTTTCATGGCCTGCTGCACGCCCTGGCTGTCGGCGCCGGCCTGCGTCCATTGCGTGTAGGCGGGCGGGCGCTGCGTCGGGCTCGCTTTCGGCGCGGCGCCGGCGGCCTTGCAGGCGGGCAGCTGCGGGCTGGTATCGCAGAGGGTGTAGCGATCCTGGTAGGCGAACCCCTGGCCGAGCATGCACTGCTCGCCGCGCGCGTAGTCGTTGGTGGTGATGGTCGTGCTATCGACGTAGGCCGAGTCGGGGAAGCCGCAGCCGAGCAGGGCGTTGCGCACGCCCTGCTGGTCCACGCCGGACTTGGCCCACAGCTCGTACAGCGGCGGTGGCGGCTGCAACGGGCGCGCCTGGCTGCAGGCGGCCAGGAGCAGGCAGGGCAGGAGGGCGGCCAGGCCGCGGTTGCGCTTCAGCATGTCTGCGGGCTCATGGGGTCGGCGGATAGGTCTTCACCGGGGTGAGTACCGGTTTCTTGTCCGGCATGTCCTGCCAGAACTTCTGGCAGGCAGGGTCGCCGTTGCCGTAGCAGTTGTGCACCGTGTACTTGCCGCCTGCCACGTTCTTGATCTCCTTGAGCGCATTGCTGTCGTCGGGGATGGTGCCGCCGGTACCGGGGTTCCAGCCGATCCAGCCGCCCACCGGGTCGGTCTTGTGGTTCTGCAACTGGACGACCATCTCGTTCTTCTTCTCGTCGCTCATCGCGTCGCGATTCTGCAGCATGGCCAGCAGGTCGTCCGCCTTGGCGGCATTGTAGGCCGGGCCGTAGAAGTTGAGGGTGGTGTTGCTCAGGCTGCCGCTGGGATCGGGCAGCCGTGCGATGGACTCCATGGCGTTGCCGGTGGTCATCGAGCCGCGGCTGTGGCCGTCGATGTGCAGGCCGGTCTCGCCATAGCGCAGCAGCGCGTCGCGGGTCTCGACGGTGGCGTTGGCCAGGCCCCAGAAGTCGTTCTCCAGGTACTTCTGGTAGCCGGCGATGAGCAGCTCGGAGACGGAGTTGCTGGCGTCGGGGAACCAGATGAAGTACTGCGGGCCGTCGGCGGTGCTGTGCTGCGCCGCGTAGCGGGCCGCGCCGTTCTCGTCGTTGAAGATGCCGTTGTTGGCGATGTGCACGCGGCCGTCGCCACCGGCCTGCAGGTTGGCCTTCTCGCTGTCGTCGAGTTCGCGGCGCAGCGGCACGCCGTCCTTGTCGCGCAGTACGTTGCCCTGGTCGTCGGTGAGGATGACGAACATCCGCGCCTTTTCCAGGAACATCTTGCGGTAGGCGTCGTCGGTGAACTGCACGGCCTGGCGGTAGGTTTCGTTCTTGATCGCCTGTTCCGCCTCGGCGGTGCGGCGCATTTCGTCGACGTCCTGGCGCTCGGCGGCGGTATGGGCGTTGGCGGTGTCGCGGTTGAGGCCGGCGACCGTGTCCGCGCCGTTCTGCCCGGTGAGTTGCTGTTGCAGGGCATCGTCGGTGATGACCACGGTGCCGGCGCTGATGGCGCTGCGGGTGTCGCCGGACGACGAGCCGGAGTCCTTGCCCGAGTTCAGCGCGTTGCCGACGATGGCCTTGCCAACGCCGTACTTGCCCTGGGTGACCATGTCGGAACTGAGGTTGACGCCGCTGCTGGTGGCCTTGGCATCCGCCGCGTTGTGGATGTCCGCCTGGGTCAGGGTGCCGGTGCTGAGCCGGTTGCGGCCGGCCTCGATGGCAGCGTCGCTGCTGGCAATCAGGCCGCCCTTGAGGTCGGTGTTGCCGTTCACGCGGATGTCGAAGCCGCCATCGCCTGCCTTGATCCCCGACTGTTCGGTGACGCTGGCGTAGTTGGAGTTCTGCTTGGCCGTGTTGCTGCTGACGCTGCCGCTGGAGGCGCCGTAGCAGAACGGCGGGATGCACAGGCTGACGCCCACGCCCTTGCTCGACTGCTTGGCGTCGTAGGTGCTGGTGTCCTGCAGGCTCTCGATGCTCAGGTTGCCGCCAACGTCGGCAGTGACTTGCGGCGCGCTGACCACGGCGCCATGCAACTGGGTGTCGCCGCCGGACTGCAGGTTGACCTGGCGCCCGCCGTCGACGTGGGTGTTGCTCCACACCAGGTCGTTGCCATCGGCGTTGCCGCGGCTCTGCGAGGCGCCGGCGTTGATGGTGAAGCCGTTCTGCGTGCCGCCCACGGCAAAGCCGATGCCAATGCTGGCGCTGCTGCCCTTGCTGGTGCTGTGCTGCTCGACGGTGTTCTTCGCGGCCAGCAGGGCGATGTCGCCGTCGGCCTTGAGATTGGCGTCGCGCCCGGCGCTGATCTGGCTGCCCTGCACGGTGAGGTCGCTGTCCTTGCCGGCGCCGCTGGCGGTGATGTTCACGTCACGCCCGGCGCTCACGCTGGAGCCGGCGGCGGTGCTGCCGCGCTGCTCGCTGCGGCTCTCGTTCTTGCTCGCGCCGATGGAGATGCTGATGTTGATGCCGCCGGCCTGGGCCGGATTGGCCATGACGGCGGAGGCGGCGCCGGCACCCTCCAGCGCGACGTTGGCGGCGGCCAGGGCCTTCATGCGGTTGTCGTCGGTGCGCTCGGCGGACTTCTTCATCTGCTGCGCGGTCTGCACGGCGGTGATGATCGGGTTGGTCAGGGTGACGGAAAGCCCGCTCTGCTTGAACTTGCTTTCCTGGGTGCTGAGGTGGGCGTTCTGCGCCTCGACGATGTCGACGGTGCGACCTTCGATGTTGACGTCGCCGCTGGGCGCGCTGACCTTGCTGCCGACCTGGCGGTAGGCCTCGCCGGCCTTGATGTTGACGTTGCCGTTGATCGAGCCGACGGTGCTGGCGGCGGCGCTGTCGCCATCGTCGGTGTTCTTCACCGACTGCTGCTGGCTGCCGATGGTGAAGCCGATGCCGCCGCCGCTGAACAGGCCGCTCTTCTTCTCGTCGCGGCTGTGCTGTTCGTTCAGGTGGTCGGTGGCGGAGGCGATGGTGACGTTGCGGCCGGCCACCAGGGTGGTGTCGCCGTTGGACACCACGTTGCTGCCTTCCACCTTGAGGTCGTTGCCGGCGCTGACGTAGGTGGTCTCGCCGCTGAAGGTCGAGCCCTGGGACAGGCTCTCGTTGACCGTGTCGCGGGTGACGATGGTCTTGGAGGAGAACCAGCCGGTCTTGCTCTTGACCTTGTGCGCCTCGTCGGCCATGGCGTTGTTCTGGCTGGCAGTGAGGTTGACGTCGTGGTCGGCGGAGGCCTGCACCGCGCCCTGTTCGCTGGTCACGCTGGCGCCACGGGAGTTGAGGTCGTGGCCGGCGATCATGCGCACGTCGCCCTGGCCCTGCACGCTGCTGGCCACTTCGCCGGCGCTGGACTCCTTGCGCCAGTTGCTGCTGTTCCAGGTCATGCTCTGCTGTTCCTGGACGGCCACGGTGCCGAGGTTGATGTCGTTGCCGGCGCCCAGGGTGGTCTTGCCGCCTGCGCCACTGTTGACCACCTGGGCGGCGTTCAGGTTGAGGTCACGCCCGGCCGTGGCGATCAGCTCGCCGGCCGGGTCGGAGACGAACAGCCCGGCGACCCGCGAGACGCGCGTGGCGCTGCCCTGGGCGCTCTGGGAGTCCTGGGTGCTTGAGGTCAGGTTGATGTCGCGGCCGGCCACGGCGGTCAGGCTGTGGCTGGCGTCGATCAGGCCGCCGAGGTTGTTCAGGTCGCCGGCGGCCTTCACTCCCACGTCGGTGCCGGTCAGGCGGCCACCGAGGTTCTGGATGTTCTGCGCGGTGATCGACAGCACGTTGCGCCCGGCAAGGGTGCCGCTGTTGACCAGATCGTTCTGGATGTTCAGGTCGATGTTCTGCCCGGCCATCAGCGCGCCGGAACCGTCGATGTCGCCCTGGCGAACGCGTACATAGACCTGCGGCACCAAGGCGCGGGTCACGCTGCCATCGGGGAGGGTGACGTCCTTGGCCACCAGCCAGACGATGTCGCTGGTCAGCTGCGCCATCTGCTCGGGAGTGAGGGCGACGCCAGGCACCAGGTTCCAGGCCTGGGCATAGGTCAGGCCGTTGTCGAGCAGCGCGCGGTACTGGGTTTCATCATTGCCGTAGCCGTCGAGGAAGCGCCGCCCGGTGAGCTGGGCGATCTGTTCGCGGATCAGCTTCTGCTCATAGAAGCCATCGCCCAGGCGCGTCAGTGTCAGGCCGGGGTCGAGCTTCAGGCGGTCGAGCATGTAGTCCGAGGACAGCCAGGCTCGGTAGTTGGTGAAGCGCGGGTCGCTCTCGATCAGGTAGCCGCTGGTGGCCTGCGGGTTGACCTGGAACAGGCTGTTGTCCGGCACGCGGGTGTCGATGCCACCAGTGCGGATGGTCTCGGCGACGCCGGCATCGTTCTTGGTCTGCACGGCAGCCACTTCCAGTACCGGGCTGATCACCCGGCCGTTGCCGACGTTGACCTGGGCCGCGCCGGCGCCGCTTGCCGGCTGGTCGACACGGCCCAGGTTGAGATCGCCGACCTGGGTGCCGCTGCCGACGTGGGCGGTGTTCTGCAGGTAGGCGCCGGGCTTGAGGAAGATGTCGACGATGCTGGCTGCGGGGTTGTAGGAGGCGTTGTCGGCGCCCTGCTTGTCCCGACCCTTCTTCTGGATGCGGTAGAAGTGGGTGACGATGCCGCTTTCGGTGGTGACACGCTCGCCGGGGGCCTCGGTGTTTTCCAGGCGGCCCAGGTTACCGCCGATGGTGCCGCCGGCGATGATCCGGCTCTTGTCGTTGAGCGCGTCGGCGACGTCCAGGCGCAGGTTGCCGCCGGCAAGGATCTGTGCCGGATCGGAGCTGAGGATCTGCGTTTCGCGGGTCACGCGGGTGTAGTTGTAGAGGTTCCAGTCCTCGCGCTCGCCTTCCGGGGTGACCAGGTAATCCACCTCGGAGTTGTAGATGGAAATCTGCTCCGGCCTGTAGCGGTTGGTGGAGCCGGTGAGCTGGTACTCGAGGACGCTCTCGCGGCTGACTTCCACTTCCTGGGTGCTGAAGTGTTCGTTGGTGTTGCGTAGCACGGCGCTGGCCAGGCCCATGTCGCCCAGGGCCTCGATGGTGGCGCTGGCGTTGCGGATTTCGCCGGCGCTGCCGGTGGCGTGGCCATTGGCATCCAGGGCGCCGCCGATGTAGAGGTCGCCGGCGCTGAAGAGCAGGGCATGCTCGCGGTTGAGCAGGCTGCCTACGCCAATGTCCAGGCGATTGCGCGCGGCGATCACGGCGGCCTTGCCGTCTTCGACATCGTTGCGCAGGGTGCCGGCGGATACCGACAGCTGGTCGCCGTAGATACGGCCGCTGCCGAGGTTGTTCAGGGTGCCGGCGTAGACACGGGTGGTCTGGCCATCGAGCAGGCCGCGGTTGGTCAGGGTGCCGCTGGTGTCGAGGGTCAGGTTGGTCGCGCTCAGCTCGCCGGTGGCGGTGTTGTTCACGTTGCCGGCTGTCACCTTCAGCGCCTGGCCCGCGACGAGGCGTGCCTGGTTGTCGAGGTTGCCGGCGGTCTGCAGGTCGATGCTGCCGTTGGCCTGCAACTGGCCGCTGTGCACGTAGCTGTCGCTCAGCTTCAGGCTGATATCGCCCAGGCTCAGGGTCTGGCCGTCGCCGCCCAGGCTCCTGCTGTCGATGCTCAGCTTCTGCCCGGCGATCAGCTTGCCGTTGTGGTTGAGGATGGCCAGGGACTTGCTGGCTGCGCCGTCGAGGATGTTCAGGTTCTTGCTGGAGCTGACCAGGCCGCCGCTGTTGTCCAGCTGGCCGCTGCTGTTCAGGGTGAGGGTTTCGTCGGCGCGCACCGCGCCGGACTGGTTGTCGATCTGGCTGGCGCTGAGCGTCAGCGAATGGCCTTCGAGGCCCTGGTCGGTACCCAGGGTGTTGCGGTTGTCGACGCTGCCCGCCGTGACCAGCAGTTTGCCGCCGGCGCGCAGCAGGCTGCCGGCGTTGTCCAGGCGGCCGTTGGCAAGGTCGAGCACGGCGTCGCCCAGGGTCTGCAGCTGCCCGCCACGATTGTCCAGGCCGCTGGCCTTGATGCGCACGTTGCCTTCGCTGGTCAACAGGCCGCCACGGGCGTTGTTGATCTGCGCAGTGGTGAGGTCGAGGTCGCCCTTGCCGCCGATGAAGCCGGCGCTGTTGTCCAGGTTGCCACTGGCAAGGATCACCCCGCCCTTGCCGAGCAGGCCGCCGCTGGCGCCGGAGTCGGTGTTGCCGATGGCCTGGCCATGGGCGTCGATGCGCAGCAGGCCGGCGGCCTGGACCAGGCCGCCCTGGTTGTTCAGCGCGCCGGTCTGCAGCTCAACGCCATCGCTGGCGATCAGCACGCCATTCTGGTTGTCGAGGGTGGCGCGGTTGCTGTCCAGCTTGAGGTTGCCGGCACTGATCAGACCGTTGCTGTTCAGCACTCCTTGGCCGGAGATCGTGATCTGGTGCTGGCCCTCGATGCGGCCGTTGCGGTTGTCCAGGCTGCCCTGGGTGGCGTCGACGGCCACGCTGCCGTCCACCGAGCCGAGCGTGCCAGCCTGGTTGCTGATGCTGCCGCCACGGGCCGTCAGTGCGCCTTTGGCGGCAAGGGTGCCGGTGTCGTTGTTGAGCTTGCCGGCGCTGATGTCGAGCGTGCCGCTGGCGGTGACCTTGCCCTTGGCGTTGACCAGCTCGCCGGCTTCCACGCGCGAGTTGCCGGTCGCCGCGAGGGTGCCGGAGGCATTGTCCAGTTTGGCCTTCACCTTGGCCTGGAGGTCGCCCCCGGCAGCCTGGACGGTGCCGGATTGGTTCAGCAGGGTGCCTGCGTCCAGCTGCACGCCGCCATTGCCGGCGAGGGTGCCGCCGCTGTTGTCCAGCAGGCCGCTGGTGCTGACGCGCAAGGTACCGGCGCCCGTCTGGAGGATTTCGCCCTGGCGGTTGGAGAGCGACGCGGCATCGATGCCGATCTGCCGCGCGACCGTGCTGGCGCCGTCGAGCAGGGCGTCGTTCAGGCTGGCCTGCAACTGGCCGTTGCTGGCGATGGAGCCGTTGCGGCCATCGACGGAGTTCGCGGTGACCTTCAAGGTGCCGCTGCCGGCGTGTTCGATCCTGCCCTGGCGGTTGTTCAGATTCAGTGCGCCCAGGGTCAGGTTGGCAGCGTTGCTGGCGATGCGGCCGTCGCTGTTGTCCAGGGTGCCGGGGAGGGCAAGGGTCATGTCGCCGCTGCCGGTCTGGATGATCTCGCCCTTGCGGTTGGACAGGTCGTGGGCCTGCAGCTGCACGCTGGTGCCGGCCAGCCTGGCCGAATCGGAGGTCAGCTTCTGCGCGATGTTCGCTGCAAGGAGGTTGCCGGCGTCCAGCGTTGCTCCGCTCAGGTCGGCATTGGCGGTGGCATTCAGACGAATGTTCTGAGCGCTGGCCTGGCCCTGTTTGAGGTCAAGGTCGGCGCCGGCGATCCCGAGGTCGCCACCGGCGAGGGTGGCGCCCTGGCTCTTCACCTGCCGGGCGGCGGTGATGTCGAGCCGCCCGCTGGTGCCGATGCTGCCGTCCGCCTGCACGCCGGCGGCCAGGGTGGCCTGGCCGTCGTTGACGATGCCGCTGGCGTTCAGGCTGACGTTCTGCTGCGCCGCGGCGATGCCGCTGTTGTGGATGTCGCCGCGGCTGCTCAGGGCGGTATCTCCCTTGGCGTAGACCGAGCCGCTGTTGTCGATGCCACCGTTGCTGTCCAGGCGGGCGTTGGCGGTGGCGTTGATCTGGCCGCTGTTGCCGATGCGCCCGTCGGCGCTGATCACCACGTCGCCGGCGCTGGCGCCGATCTGCCCGGCGTTGCGCACGCCGACGCCGGATTCGGTGCCGACCAGCATGATCTTGCCGGCATACATGCCGCCGAGCTGGGCGACGTCGATGGCCACCGAGGGCTTCTCGCCGATGCCTTCGATGGGCCGTGCGCTGCTGTTGTCGGCGTTGACCTGGTTGGCCCCGGCGGTGACGCGCAGGTCGTTCGCCCAGACGCCGGCGTTGACCTCCACGGAGCGCGCGATCACGTCGGTGAAGTCGGTCTGGCTGGCGTCCAGGCCCTTGCCGGTGATGGCGATGCGGCCGCCGCGCACCTCGTAGCCCTGCAACTGGCCGTCGACGATCTGCGCGGTACCGGTGGTGAGGGTAGCGCGGTTGGCGTTGATGAAGCCGCAGCCGTCGCAGGCGATGCCTGCCGGGTTGGCGATCACCACCTGGGCGCGGTCGCCGGCCACTTCCACGTAGCCGCGCAGCTGGCTGGGGTTGCTGCCGTTGACCTCGTTGAGGATCACCCGCGCGGTGCCGTTGGCCAGGTTCTGGTTGCCGTCGATCCAGCCGCCGAGCTGGGTCTGCACGCTGGTGCGCGAGTTGTTGAGGATCGCGCCTTGCTGGTTAACGTCGAACTGGCTGTAGGTGTTGCGCGAGACGCCCGCCGCGCTGGGCGTCTGGATGTTCACCTGGGGCACGCCGTTGGCGGAGTTGATCACACCCGGCTGCTGGCCGGGCGGGGCGCCATGGTCGGCGACGATGTCGGCATGGGCCAGCGGGACGGCCAGGCTGATCAGCCCGAGTGTCGCCATCAGGGCAAAACGCAGTGGGCGCAGGCTGACCAGCAGCGCGGCGCCAACGGTGCCCAGCGGGCCTTCCGTGGTGCCCGGTGCCTTGCCGTTGCTGGTGACGTTCTCGGCAACGACCATGAGTTGGCCGCGAGCCTTGTTGAAGACGATGCGGTAGAGGTGCTTGTTCATACAAATCCCTTTGTCGGTTCAGGGCGCAGGCCGCGGGGCGCGCTCAGAGCTGGATGGCCAGCGGGTGGTCGGAGAACCATGCGCGCGCTTCGGCGGGCATGACCGCGACACCCTGGAACTTCTTGATCCTCAGGCCGCGTTGTTCGCCACGGTGGTACAGCGCCCGGCCGCAGCGGTTGGCGAAGAAGTGCCGCTGCAGGACGCGCGACACCGGGACGGAGTGGCCGAACGGCGCCACCCAGTCGTTGAACCAGATGCGCTCGCCGCTGTTCCAGTCGGCGGCCGGCATGCAGATGGCCGGCTGGCTCAGGTAGCGCGCCTCGGCCGCAAGGCTCAGGTTGCTGAAGGCGACGTAGAACACCGGGCGGCCGTTCTGCCGGCCGAGGATGAACTGGCGATGGCTGATCGCCGGCAGCAGCAGGGCGTTGAGCGCGTGCAGCGGGATGTCGCGGTGGGACGCCGAGTGCAGCCACAGCCAGACCGCCGAGCCCAGCGCCTCGGCTTCGCTCCAGGGCTCGTCGAAGAAGCCCGGCGCGGTGATGTCGAATCCGTCGATATGCATGGGCGCCTCCTCAGAAGGACCAGGTCAGGTTGAAGCCGCCGGTGGTGGTGGCGGTGTCGAAGCCCTTGGGCTTGCTGATCGGCTGGCCGACGAAGACGTCGTAGGACACGCCGCGATAACCGCCGCGCAGGCCCAGCACGTAACCGGCCAGGTGGGTGCCGATCAGGTATTTGCTCGACTGCCCGCCGACTTCGCCGTAGTCCACGCCCACGTAGGCTTCCTGGCCGGTCTGGCCGAGCGCCAGCCCGAGGTCGTTGCGGGTCAGCCAGCCACGGTCGGCGGAGAGGATCTGCTCGCCGTCGAAGCCGCGCACGCTGTAGCGCCCGCCGATGGTGAAGCGGTCCTGGGGTACCAGCGGTGTGCGGTTCCATTGCGCGCGCCAGGTGTTGCTGTAGCGCAGGCGCTGGTCGCCCAGGGCGAAGGGCACGCTGAGCTGGGCTTCGGCGGTGATGATCTTGGAGCGCGAGGTGCCTTCGTCGAAGGGTTCCTCCGGCGCCGCCATGGCATTGCGCGCTCCGGTGCCGCGGCGGTAGCCGGTGCTCAGGTAGAGGGTGGAGGCGCCGATGTATTCGGTATGGGTCAGTCCGAACGACCAGCCGGCCATGCGCCGGCGCTGGATCTCGATCTCGGTGTCGTCGATCCAGTTCTTCGAGCGCCGGCTCCAGCCGCCGATGCTGGCGGTGGTCTTGCGCACGGCGTCGCGATAGAGCATGCGGGTAAGGCTGATCTCGTCGTTCTTGCTCTCGCCGCTGTAGCTGTAGTCCTGGTTCGCCCCGGAGATGGTCTGGTGGTAGTCGTATTCGCTGGAGGTCACCCCCAGCAGCCAGTAACCGAAGGGCACCGAGTAGTGCAGGGTGTGGCCGCGCGAGCCGCGATCGCCGGAGTCGCCGCCGCCCAGGTCGTGGTTGTAGCTGAAGTAGAAGAGGTCGCTGAGGGTCAGGAAGTTGTCGAAGGACACCGAGGTGGTGCCCAGGTACTTGCCGGTCTCGTCGGTGCCCGAGTCGTCCACCGAGAGGCTGAAGCGGATCGGGAATTTCTGCCGCCAGGCGATCACCAGGTCACTCTCGCCGGGCTGCGCGCCGGCGCCTTCGGCCGCGGTGATCTGGATGTCGGCGTCGGCGGTGGGGACCCGCTTGAAGTTCTCCAGCGCCTGTTCGATGTCGCGCAGGTTGAGCAGGTCGCCGGGCTTGGCGGGCACGGTGTTCCAGGCGTTGGCGCGGTGCGAGGTGCCCTCGGCGAAGCGGATCGAGCGGATGCGCCCCGGCACCAGGGTCAGCTCCAGGGTGCCGCTCTTCAGGTCCTGTGGCTGCGCCAGCACGCGGGAGGTGACGTAGCCGCGTTCGATGATCGCGTTCTGGATGCGCTTCATCGTCAGGTTGATGCCGTTGGCGCCCAGGCACTGGCCGGTGGCCGGGTCGTCCTTCGGGTCGGCGGCGCGCAGGGCCCACTGGAATTGCTCGGCGGCATCGCCGGTGAGGGTGATCTGGCGGATCGCAAAGCAGGGCGCCTCGTTGCGCGGCAGGCGGTTGCCTTCCAGGCCGCTTGGCGGCAGCTTCAGGCGCACATCCGGCGAGGGTTCCATCTGCTCGCGTAGCGCGCGATCACGTTCCTGCTGTTGCAGAAGCTGCTGGGCGGGGAGCGGGTCGGCGGCCAGGGCGGCGGCGCCACTGCACGCGCCCATGGCCAGGGCGGCCAGTTGCAGGGCAGTTCGAAGGGGAAGATCGACACCCATCCATGGGGCTCGTGGAGCAAGGCAGGAATCTGCCGAAAGCTCTCTACGGGAAGAGAGAAGAGCCATTTCGCATCCTTGTGAAATATCTTGCAATAACTCGTCGTATTATGACGATTGGTCCTGAATCCGACCGTGAATCCGTTCTAATCGCTGTAAATCCGTTGATACACCGCTGTCGGATGTGTAACGCGGATATGACAGTTCCGACGGTTCGAGATGAAGGACGGAAATTTTGTTCCGAATTTTTACAGAGGCCTGACGAACGGTCTGAAATGCTATTGCTGTGATATCACGGTGTGGCATGGCCGATCTTTTGTAGGAGCGAGCTTGCTCGCGAACCGATTCCCCGCGGCGATGTTCGCGAGCAAGCTCGCTCCTGCAGAAAGCAGAAGGCCCGCATCAAGCGGGCCTTCTTTGTTATCGCTCGGGATCAGCTGCTCTGCGGCATCTCGCCCCGCGCCAGACGAGCGTTGATGTCGGCAATCACCGCCGGCAGTTCGGCGATGGTGTCGATCAGATAGTGCGGCCGCGAGCCTTCGAACATCTGGCCGATGCGGCGGCGTTCCTGCTCCAGCTTCTGGGCCGGTAGCGCCTTGTACTGCTCATAGGTCAGGCCCAGGGCGTTGCCCGAGCAGGTCAGCGCCACGGTCCACATGCCGGCGCTGCGGCCTTCGAGGATGCCCGGCCAGGTGTCGTCGACCTTCACGCAGGCCGCGACATCGTTGATGCCCAGGGCGATCACGTTGGCCAGCGCCTGGGCCGGATGCGGGCGGCCGTTGGGCACTTCGTCGGTGGCGACCACGTGGTCGGCGACGTAGCCGTTGGTCTTGGCCAGCGCCACGACCTTCTCCATCACCACCGCCGGGTAGCCGGAGCAGGAACCGATCTTCAGCCCGCCCTTGCGCAGGGTGGCGATGGCTTCCAGCGCGCCGGGAATCAGCGCCGAGTGCTCGGCGATCTTCTCGATCTGCAGCGGCATGAAGCGCTCGTAGATGGCGGTGACGTCATCGTCGCTCGGCACGCGGCCGAACTTGGCCTTGTAGCGCTCGGCGATGGCCGGGATGTCGCACAGGGTGCGGATGTGGTCCCACTTGCCCATTCCCATCGGGCCGCGGGCTTCTTCCAGGCTGACCTGCACGCCGAACTCGGCGAAGGCTTCGACGAAGATCTGGGTCGGCGCGAAGGAGCCGAAATCGACCACGGTGCCGGCCCAGTCGAGGATGGCGGCTTGCAGTTGCTGGGGTTGCTGGTAATGCATGGCGGTGCTCCTGTGAGGGGATTCTTGGTGAAAGGCAGGATGAGCGCGGCCCGCCCGGCGTCATGGCAGGCTCGCGGTGTCACGGGGTGTTCGGGTTGAGAGTCAGGCCGTGGAGTCGAACAGCTCGGCAATGATCGGCCGTTTGCGGCGGATGCCCAGGCAGCACAGGTAGTAGTCGATGTGGAACGGGTCCTCGGCGAAGGCGATGGAGCGCGTGCCGGGTCGGTCGGCGTATTCCACCGCCGAGACGAAGCCCACGCCGATGCCGTGTACCACCGCATGGACGATGGCCTCGCGGCTGTTCAGCTGCATCGCGCAGTCCAGCTCCACACCATGTTGCCGGCAGCCTTCCTCGACCAGCTGGCGGGTGCGCGAGGCCGGCTCGCGCAACACCACGCGCTGGCTGGCGATCTCCTGCACGCTGACCGATTCCTGCTGCGCCCAGGGGTGGTCGTCGCGCACCACCGCGAGGATCGGGCAGGTGCGGTAGAGCTGCGTGCTCAGGCGCTGGTCGAACTCCGAGAGGGCGAGGATCGCCACGTCGATGTCGAAGTTGTACAGCCGCTCCAGGGTGCCGGCCTCGCTGGTGAAGGAGGTCTCCAGCTCGATGTGCGGGTAACGCTGCATCAGCGCGTAGGTCAGGCTCATGGCGATCGGCGGCGACACCGCGCCGATGCGCAACATGCCCTGCTTGCGCTGCTGGAAGCTCTGCAGCAGTTGCAAGGCTTCGTCCTCCTGGCCGAACAGGCCCTGGGTGATCGCGTAGAGCTGCTCGCCGGCGGGGCTCAGCTCGATGAAGCGCCCGCGCCGGTGGAACAACTCCACGCTGAAGCGCTTCTCCAGGCCGCTGACCTGCTCGCTGATGGTCGGCTGTCCGACGCTGAGCAGCGCCGCGGCCTGGGTGAAGCTGCCGGTGCGGGCCACGGCGTGAAAGGAGCGCAACCACTTGTGGTACTGGTACATGAGGTCTCTCTATGAGGAGGGTTTGGCGCATGGCCGTACCCTCAGCGCCGGACGAACAGGGCGACCACCGCACTGCACACGCAGGCCGTGGTGACCACGATGAAGATCAGCGAAGTATTGCCCGTCGTGTCCAGCATGCGACCGATTAGGGGTTCGGCCAGACCCGCGAAGAGGTAGGAGGAGAAGTTCATGATCCCGGTGGCGGTACCGGCGCGGCGCGCGCCGACCAGGTCCGGGCAGAGTGCCCAGAAGCTCGACGCCGGGCCGTAGACGAAGAAGCCGCAGAGGAACAGCGCCAGCAGGCCGATGCCGCTGTGCGCCGGCAGGCTCCACATCCACAGGCTGGTGAGCGCGCCGAGCACCATGTAGAGCATGATCGCGCGGTAGCGCTTGCTGCCGAACAGGCGGTCCGATACCCAGCCATTGCTCAGCGCGCCGACGGCCATGCCGACGGGCAGGGCGATGGTGATCCACTTCGGGTCGATGAAGCTCTGGCCCTTCTGCCAGTCGGCGCCGAGGAAGTGCACTGGCACCCAGACGATCAGCCCGTAGCGCGCGGCGTTCTGGAAGCCCAGGGACAGCGCGGCGACCAGCAGGCGCGGGTTCTTCAGCACCGCCAGGTAGCGCTGGGTCGAGCTTTCCTCTTCACCGTGGGCCGCTTCGCTGGAGCGGTCCTCGGCATTCGCCACGCCGGTGTCGGCCAGCGGCTCGAAGCCCATGTCCTGCGGGCGTTCCCGCGCCACCAGGTAGAACACGATGCCGCCGGCGAGCATCAGCAGCACCGGCAGGCGGAAGATCCAGCGCCACTCCAGGTGCAGGACGTCGATTACCACCACCGAGGTGACGTAAGACAGCACCGAGGCGCAGCCGGCGGCGAACACATAGAAGCCGTAGACCTTGCCGCGCTCGGCGGCGCTCCACCAGTTCGACAGCAGGCGGCTGCCCGGCGCCCAGCCCAGCGCCTGGAAGTAGCCGTTGATGCCCCACGGCAGGATCAGGCTGCCGAAGCCACCAGCGAAACTGGTGACCCAGTTGGCGCCGCAGGACAGCACCGCGCCCAGGCTCATGATGCGCCGGCCGCCGAACTTGTCGGCGAGGTTGCCGTTGATGGCCTGGCCGATGGCGTACATCCAGAGCATGGCGCTGGAGGCCCAGCCGAGGGTTTCCTTGCTCAGGCCGAACTCGGCCTGGATACCGGGGATGGCAAAGCCGAACGTCTGGCGGCCGGTATAGAAGAACAGGTAGCAGAACATCGCGGCGAGCAGCATGCGCCACTGCGCCACGCGGAAGGGCGACACGGATGACTCAAGGCCAGGCAGGGTTTGTGCACGGTTCATGGCGGTTTTCCTTCTTGTTCGCTCGCGCCGGCGCAAGGCTCGGCGTGTCGGCACTCTTCTTCGGTGCAATAGGTTTTCGGTGCAACAGGAAAAGGCGGCAGCCAGGGCCGCCCGGTAAAGGACGGCCTCAGGCGGCTTGCGAGCCGATGAAGTTGCGGCCGCGGGCGCCCTGCATGGCGAAGTCGATCATCGCTTCGGCCTCGGCGGACGTCACGCCGTAGTCGCCGAACTCGGTCTTGACCCCGAGGCGATGGAGGAATTCACGCAGGCGCTGCTGGGCGCCCTTCAGGTCGCTGCCGAAGACGCGTTGCAGCACGCGGTCGCGGTCGGCGTCGCGACCCCAGGCCAGGCCCAGCACCAGCGGCAGGGTGAACGAGCAGGCGATGCCATGGGGCAGACCGTGGCGCAGGGTCATCTCGTAGGAGATGGAGTGGGCCAGCGCGGTCTTGGTGTTGGAGAAGGCCATGCCGGCCTTCAGCGCGGCCAGCGCCATGCGCGAGCGCAGTTCGCGGTTACCGAGGTCCTGCTGCAGGCGCGGCAGGCAGTCGAGGATGTCCTCGATGGCAGAGATGGCGAAGGTGTCGGAGATCGGGTTGGCGTTGTGGTTCCAGATCGATTCCAGCGCGTGGGACAACGCATCCAGCCCGGTGGACACGGTGACCCCGGCAGGCACGCTGAGCATCAGGTCCGGGTCGATCAGCGCCACCTGCGGCCAGGTGCAATCCAGGTGCAGGGAGTACTTCTTCTGCTGCTGCGCGTCCCAGAGGGTCGCCCAGGGCGTCACTTCGCTGCCGGTGCCGGCGGTGGTCGGCGCGGCGATCAGCGTCTTGTGCCGTGCCGGGACGAAGGGCTTGCCGGTGGCCAGCAGGTCGAGCAGTTCGTCGAAGCGCCCGGATTCGGTGCCGACGACCAGCGCCTTGGCGGTGTCGATGGCGCTGCCGCCGCCGAGAGCGAACACCGTGGTGCAGTCGCCCGCTTCACGCCAGAAGCGTTCGTGCACGTCGCGCAGCCAGGCCACGTCGGGGTTGGGTTGCACGTCGTCGATGACGTAGGCGAGGCGGTCGCCCAGCAGGTGGCGGACGCGCTCGATCAGCCCCAGTTGCGCGGCTTCGGGGAAGGTCACCAGGGCGACCTTGCCTTGGCAGAGGTCGGCGATGCGGTCCAGGCTGCCGCCGCCGAAAACGGTGGCGACCGGATTGTGGAATCGGGCAGGCATGGGCAGTTCCTTGTTGTTGTTTGAACGTGCGGCCATGCTCGGGGCCTCGTCGTTTTCGTTCCAATCGATTGATCGCAGGTGGGCATCGGCCTGACCGATAACGGCGGGTGCGGACATCTGGCAAAACTCCAGGCATGAGCCTGCCCGGCGCGCGCCCGGAAGGCGCACGAGGCAGGGGCAAAGGTGAGGGTGGATCAGTGCCGGCCGTTGCCCTGGATGGCGTGGCGCAGGCGATTGGAGAGCAAGTCGGCGAGCACCACCATGACGGTGATGACGAGGATGCAGGTGGCCGTTTCCGGGTACTTGAACAGCTTCAGGCTGCTGACCAACTCGAAGCCCAGGCCGCCGGCGCCGACCATGCCGAGCACGGTGGCCGAGCGCAGGTTGACCTCGAAGCGGTAGAGCACCACGGCGATCCAGGCGGTGATCACCTGCGGCAGCACGCCGAAGGCGATCACCTGCAACGGCCGCGCGCCGGTGGCCTGCAGGGCTTCGATGGGGCCCTGGTCGATTTCCTCGATGCTCTCGGCGAAGAACTTGCCGAGCATGCCCACGCCGTGCAGCGCCAGGGCCAGCACGCCGGGGAAGGGGCCGAGGCCGACTGCCGAGACGAACACCAGGGCAAGGATCAGTTCGTTGATGCTGCGGATGACGTTGAGCAATTGCCGCGTGCCCAGGTACAGCCAGCGGTTGCCGTGCAGGTTGCGCGCGGCGAGGAATCCCAGCGGCACCGCCAGGACGATACCCAGCAGCGTGCCCCAGAGGGCGATCTGCAGGGTTTCCAGCGCCGGGCGCCAGAGGCTGGGGAGGATACTCAGGTCCGGCGGCAGCGAGCGGCTGAGGAAGTCGCCGATCTGTGGCAGGCCGCTGGCCAGTTCGCTCCAGCTCAGTTGCGCGCCCTCGGCGCTCCAGTGCAGCAGGTAGATCACCGCCAGCACGGCAGCGCCGGTGGTCAGCCAACCGCGCTTGCTCTGTGGCGTCTCGACCATCCACTGATGGCTTCGCAGGTTCATGCGCCGGCTCCTGTGCTGCTGGTGTACACCGCGCGAGCCGCCGTCTGGTAGGCGGTCGCCTCGCTGCTCGGGCGTTGCTGGTAGATCCGCTGCAGGGCCGAATCATCCAGTTCCCCGGCGCTGCCGTCGAAGACCACGCGGCCATTGGCCAGGCCGACGATGCGGTCGCCGAACTCGCGCGCCAGGTCCACCTGGTGCAGGTTGCACACCACGGTGATTCCCAGGGTGCGGGTGGCTTCGCGCAGGTAGTGCATGACCAGTTGCGCGGTCTTCGGGTCGAGGCTCGCCACCGGTTCGTCGGCGAGGATCACCTGCGGCCGCTGGGCCAGCGCGCGGGCAATGCCGACGCGCTGCATCTGCCCGCCGGACAGCGAATCGGTGCGCGCATCGGCCTTGTGTTCCAGCTCCACCCGGCGCAGGCATTCGCGGGCCAGGGCGATGTCCTCGCGGCTGAACAGTTGCAGCACCGAGGCGAGGGTGCCGACGCAGCCCAGGCGTCCGGTGAGCACGTTCTTCAGTACCGACAGGCGCGGCACCACGTTGTGATGCTGGAAGATCATCGCCACCCGGCGGCGCAGTTCGCGCTGGTCGCGGGGCAGCAGCGCATCGACCCCGGCGACCTGCAGCGTGCCGCTGTCGGCCTGCGCCAGGCGGTTCATGCAGCGCAGCAGGGTGGACTTGCCGGCGCCGGACTGACCGAGGATCACCACGAACTCGCCGGCCTCGATGCGCAGGTCGATCCCGCGCAGCACCGGGTTGTCGCCGTAGCCCTTGGTCAGTTGGGCGACGCGGATCATTTCAGGCTCCGCAGGTCGAGGTCGAGCACCTTGGCGGTGTCGCGCACGACGTTGTAGGCGGCGTCGTTGGTGGGCTGGAAGCCATTGAGCATGCCCTGGTCGCCCCACGGTACGTCCTTGATCGAGGCGAACGCGGCGACCAGTTTCTTCTGCAGTTCCGGGTCGAGGTTCTTGCGCCAGACCATGGGCGACTCGGGGATGTCGTCGGATTTCCAGACGACCTGGAAGTCGTCCTGCTGCACCTGGCCGGCGCTGATCGCGCCGGCGAGGATGCGGTCGGCCACGGCGGCGGCATCCACCTTGCGGTTCTCCACGGCGAGGATGCTGGCGTCGTGGGAGCCGGAGAAGATCACCCGTGAGAACAGCGCCTTCGGGTCATGCCCGGACTGTTCCAGGCCGGCCTTGGGGAACAGGTGGCCGGAGGCCGAGCTGGGGTCGACGAAGGCGAAGGTGTGGCCCTTGAGGTCGTCCAGGCTGCGGATGCCGCTGTCCTTACGGGCGATGATCAGGCTGTGGTAGGCGCTGCTGCCGGTCTTCTTGGTCACCGCCACGGCGAACGCGTCGGCGCCGGCCACCTTGTTCGCCAGCACATAGGAGAATGGTCCGAGGTAGGCGACGTCCAGCTTGCCGGCGCGCAGGGCTTCGATCACGCCGTTGTAGTCGGTGGCGACGAAGGGCTTCACCGGCATGCCCAGGCGTTCCTGCAACTGGTCGAGCACCAGTTGGCTGCTCTTGATCATGGCCTGGGAATCCTCGGAGGGGATCAGGCCGACGGTGAGGGCGTCCTGTGCCTGGGCAGTCGAGAGCAGGGCGGAGGCGAAGGCGAGCGGCAGCACGGCGAAGCGGAACAGTCTGGTCAGCGAAGTCATGGCGTTACCCGGAGGTTGTGTTCGGTAGCGCCAAAGCTAGGGCTGTCATGTGACAGTCACGCCATCAGATCAATATTGGTTTTCTCGGCAAACCATTGATAGGAGCTATGGATGTCCACCGCCCGCCTGCGCACTTTCCTCGCCGTCGCCCGCCACGCCAGCTTCAGCGCTGGCGCACGGGCCATCGGCCTCAGCCAGCCGACGGCGACCACGCAGATCCAGGGCCTGGAGCGGGAGTTCAACGTCGAGCTGTTCCACCGCCGTGGCCGACGCATCGAGCTGACCGCAGTGGGCCGTGCCTTGCTGCCCATTGCCCAGCAGATGTCGATGCTCGAGTCCGAGGCGACCAACCTGCTGCGCGATTCCGGCCAGCTCAATCGCGGCCAGCTGAAAATCGGTGCGGTGGGGCCGTTCCATGTGATCGAGATGGTCGACCGCTATCGCCGCGACTATCCGCAGATCGACGTATCGATCCGTATCGGCAACTCGGCGTCGGTGCTCGCGGACCTGGAGAACTACGTGACTGATGTCGGCGTGCTGGCCGGGCTGCATGACGATCCGGCCTTCGTCGCCGAGCTGTATGCGCGGCACCCGGTGATCCTCTTCGCCCACGCCGAACACCCCTTTGCCCGCCACGACGAGGTGCCGGTGCAGGCGCTCCAGGGCCAGCCGCTGCTGCGCCGCGAGCAGGGCTCGACCACCCGCGTCGCCCTGGAGCGGGTGCTGGAAGAAGCGGATGTCACACCACGCATCGCCATGGAGATCGGCAGCCGCGAGGCGCTGCGCGAGGCGGTGATCCGTGGCATCGGCATCGGCGTGGTGTCCGAGGCGGAGTACATCGCCGACCCGCGCCTGAAGGCCATCCGCATCGCTGGCGATCCGGTGTTCACCGAGACCTACCTGTACTACCTGGCCGAGCGCCGCAGCAGCCAGGTGATCGCCTCCTTCCTGCGCACACTCGCGCGATAGCACAGCCGCCGGGGCGGGCGTAAGGCTTGTCTTGCGGGCCGGGGGCCGGGTTATCCTGCGGGCCCCGTCGCCGTCACGAGACTGTCATGTCGTCCGCTGCCGAGCAGGCGCTGCTGCGCCGCGCCGATCGAGATTCGCGCAACTCCGCCCAGGTGCTCGGCCTGTGCCTGCCGGCCGACGTGCTGCTCTACCTGCTGCTGCCGATGTACGCGGCGGACTTCGGCGTGACGCTGGTGGAAGCGGGCATCCTGCTGGCGGCCAACCGCCTGGTACGCATCGTCGGCTACGGCTGGGTGGTGCGTTTCTACGCTCGTCATGGTGACCGTGCGGCCTGCAGCCTTGCTGCGTTTGCCACGGCGTTCTGCGCGCTGGCCTCGGCGACGCTCTCCGGGTTTGCCACGTTGCTGGTGTTTCGCCTGGTCTGGGGCCTGTGTTTCGCCACCTTCAACCTCAGCACCCAGACCCTCGCCACCGCTGAAGCTCAAGGCGCCGCGCGGCGCGCCGGACGCTCGCGGGCGACCTTGTCCATCGGGCCGATGCTGGCCCTGCCGCTGGGGGCGGTGATGGCCCAGGCCTTCGGGCCGCGCAGCGTGTTCTTCGTGCTCTGCGTGGCAGCCCTGTGCGGCCTCTGGCGTGCCCGCGCGCTGCCGGCCAAGGGGCACGAGATTCCCGTCAGCAGCGGTCGCCGCCTGCGCCTGCCGGACAGCATCGCCACCTGGTCCTTCATCGAAGGCGTGACCCTGGACGGCCTTTTCGTCTTCGGCCTGTCGCTCTACGCGCAGACGCACCTGGGCGCTACCGGTGTGCTGGTGGCGGGCATCCTGATGGCCGTGCGGTATCTCAGCGAGATGCTCTTCAGCCCCTTCGGCGGCCGGCTGGCGGATCGCTTTGGCGCCCTGCGCATGCTGGTGGTGCTGTCGCTGGCCACTTCGCTGGCGCTACTGATGTTCGGCAGTTATTGGCTGTTCATCGGCGCCTTCTTCGTGCTGGTCCTGCGTGCGCTGCAACTGCCGCTGGTGGTGACGCTGGTGGCCAGCCGCAATCCGCAGGCGCGCATCCAGGCGCTGGCCGGCAACGCAGTGTGGCGCGATATCGGCGCCGGGCTCGGGCCGATCCTCGCCGGCGTGCTGCTGCCGCAGGTGCCGGCGATCTGGGCCTATGCGGGCGCGGCTCTGGTGCTGGCGCTCAGTGCGCTGAGTTGTGCCTGGCGGCGCTGAGCGGTGTGCTCTGGATTCAGGTTTTATTGGCTTTGCAAGGACGCGTGAAAGTGAAGGTATTGTTCATAGGCCTATCGGGGATTCTGTCGCTCGCTCAGATATCGCCAACATTCGCCGAGAGTCTCAACGGCAAGAATCTCTACTCGCAGCGGTGCGCCGTTTGCCACGGAGCGGATATCAAGGCGACGGGGCCGCTGGCCAACAAGAGCAATCCCCCTACGCCCGATCTCACAACACCCGCTTTCAGGAAGCGCCTGAGTGACTATCCGGGTGTCATCGTGTCTTCGGTGGTGCTTCGTCCCAATGGAAGCCTGATCCCCCGGACATTGCGCGAGAACGGCGTGAAGATGCCGCCGCACGCCTGGACCATCGATGACCTGCGCGATCTGAACCAGTACATGACGGCCGTGATTGCCAGGAGTCGATGATGTCGGTTTGGGGCGCGCAGCAATTCGGCAGCCAGTTCGAGGCTGAATGCGCGGATTGTTCAAGCGCCGGTGACGCGGCAAAGGGAACACTGGCGACTCCCATTGCACCGGAGCTGCCCCATGCGACACCTCTACGCCCCCGCGTTCTTCTTCGGCTTCATCGGCCTGGCCCTGTATCTGGTTGGTGAAGGCGTATCGCTGCTCTGCCTGCCGGCGCTGTTGCCGCTGGCGATCCTGCTGGCCTTTCTTGCCGAGCGGTTCTGGCCATATCGAGCGGGCTGGAGCGAGAGTCACGGCGATGGCGTCCGCGACCTGGTCCACGCGCTGGTCAACGAGACGCTGAATGCCTTGGGTATCGCCGCCATTCCGTTGATGGCTTTGTGGTTGCCACATTTCGCCCTGTGGCCGGTGGACTGGCCACTGGCGCTGCAATTGCTGGCGGCGCTGCTGATCGCTGACTTCGGCATCACCCTGGTGCACTACGCCAGCCACCGTTCCGCGCTGCTCTGGCGTCTGCACGCGGTGCACCACAGCGTGACGCGCATGTACGGCTTCAACGGCCTGATGAAGCACCCGCTGCACCAGATGCTCGAAGCCCTGGGCGGTACGCTGCCGCTGTTGTTGCTCGGTGTTCCTGTGGAGGTTGCGGCGTTGCTGGCCTTCGCCATCGCCATCCAGTTGCTGCTGCAGCACAGCAACGTCGCCATGCGCATCCGTGTGCTGCGCCATGTCTTCGCCTGGGCGCCGCTGCACCGCCTGCATCACCTGAAGTACGGCACCGCGGGCGACGTGAACTTCGCGCTGTTCTTCAGCTTCTGGGATCGCCTGCTGGGCACCGCACTGCACTTGCCGGACTACGAACTGACGGAGGATGACGTGGGGATCGGCGACCGGCCGGACTACCCGGTGGCGTACTGCGCGCAGCTCGCCGAGCCGTTCCGACGCGCCGATGCAGCGCACCCGCAGGCCCCATTGCCGGCAGAGCTGCGCCGCGTACTAGTCGAGTAGCCGCAGCTTCAGTTGGCGCAGCGTCAGGTCAGCGCGGATGCCGAACTGGCTGCGCACGCTGCGGGAGAAGTGCGCGGAATCGGCGAAGCCCGCCGCGATGGCCGCGCTGGTCAGGCTGTCGCCGGCCATGGCCAGACGCAGCGCCTGGCGCAGCCGCTGCCAGAGCACCAGGCGGCGCACCGACAGCCCCAGCGTGCCGCTGAACAGCCGCTCCAGTTGGCTCAAAGATAGCGCGGCTTCTTCGGCCAGTTCCTGGGCGGGCAGGGCGCCATCGTCCAGGGCGCGGATTCGTTGCAGGGCCTTGCCCAGGCGCGGATCGAGTTCACGGCGAGGCAGGGCTTGCAGTTGCGCGGCGAGCGCTGGCAGGTCCGGCCCGGTTGCTCGGCAGACGCGCTCCAGGTCGGCCAACTCGAAAGCCAGCGGTTCGGCGAAGAGGGTGATGACGGGCTGCTCGCTGGCCTGAATGGCATGGCGCCGGTTCGACGGAATGACCAGCAGCGACCCTCGCTGCGGTTGCTCGTCCACCAGCGCCTGCACCTCGTCTGCGCGAGCCATCAGCAGCTGATGCGCGTAGTGCGCGTGTGGGCGGGCGTGGCCGGTGGTGCCGGCGACCAGGCAGAAGTCCGCGCCCAGCCACAGCTCGCCTTGCCAGGCCCGTTCAGTCGGCTGCATGGCGTGCCAGCCATTCTTCGCGGGTCAGCTCCCAGGTTTCCCGCGGCAGCACGCCGCTGACGAAATGGCCTTCGCTGTTGTCGATGCAGCGCATGCCTTCGCGTTCGGAAATGCGCCGCGAGCCCTGGTTGACGATGGCCTTGGGCACCTGCATGAGCGGCCGCTCCAGGGTCAGGAACCAGTAGCGGGTGACCGCTTCGCAGGCCTCGGTCATGTAACCCCGGCCTTGCCACCTCGGCGCGAGCCAGAACCCCCGGTGATTGCCGGGTTGGTCGAAGAGGGAAATGCTGCCGATGGCGTCGCCGGGTTCGCTGGCCAGGCGGATCATCCAGTGCCACTCCTCGCCGCGCGCCATTGCCGGCAGCGCCAGGTCGCGCACGTAGGTCAAGGCACCGTCATCGGGATAGGGCCAGGGCACGCGGCTATCCAGATAACGCACCACTTCCCAGTGCGGGAACAGGCGCTGGATGGCGTCGGCATCCGCCAGTTGCAGGGGCGTGAGCAGCAGACGCTCGGTACGCAGGGTGGGCAGGCTATCCATGTCGAGGTCCTGTGTTCGGACGAGCAGTCTGCGGCTTTTCGCTCGCCCTTGGCCAGCCGGATGACGCGCCCGCTCCGAATGGTCGGGCGACCCCGCATGAATTTCCTACACTCCCATTCCGGTCGGCGCCTTCGCCCCGGCCCGCTGAAGAGAGGTTGTCATGGCCCGCATTGTCAGAATCCACCAATACGGCGACGCCAGCGTCCTGAAACTGGAAGCGGTGGACGTGCCCGCGCCAGCGGCGGACGAGGTGCAGATCGCGGTCAGGGCCTTCGGCCTGAACCGCGCCGAAGTGATGTTCCGCAACCACGCTTACCTACAGGAAGCCGAGTTCCCCAGCCGCCTGGGCTACGAGGCCGCCGGTGTGGTGAGCGCGGTGGGCAGCGCCGTGAAGGACATCGCGCTCGGCGACGCGGTGAGCCTGATCCCGCCGCTGGATATCGCCCGCTGGGGCACCTACGGCGAAGTGGCCAACGTACCGGCCTACCTGGTGGTGAAGCACCCGCAGAACCTCAGCTTCGAACAGGCCGCCGCGTCCTGGATGCAGTACGTCACTGCCTGGGGTGCGCTGGTGGAGCAGGCGAAGCTGTCGAAGGGCGAGTTCGTGCTGGTCACCGCCGCCTCCAGCAGTGTCGGCCTCGCCGCTTTCCAGATCGCCCGCATGGTGGGCGCCACCTCCATTGCCGTCACCCGCACCCAGGCCAAGAAGCAGGCGCTGCTGGAGGCGGGCGCCGATCACGTGATCGTCAGCGACGATGAAAATATCGTCGAGAAGGTCATGGCGCTGACCGGCGGGCAGGGCGCACGCGTGGTGTTCGATCCCATCGGCGGGCCTGGTTTCGAGGTGCTCACCCAGGCCATGGCCCGCGGCGGCATCCTCCTCGAATACGGCGCTCTGAGCCCGGAACCGACGCCTTTCCCGCTGTTCACCGTGCTGGGCAAGAGCCTGACGCTCAAGGGTTACCTCTACGCCGAGATCGTCGCCGACCCGGCGGCGCTGGAGCGCGCCAAGGCGTTCATCGTCAAGGGGCTGGAGTCCGGAGCGCTGAGCCCGGTGATCGCACGGACCTTCCCGCTGGAACAGATCCAGGACGCCCATCGCTTCCTGGAAGCCAACCAGCAGGTAGGCAAGATAGTCGTCACGGTCTGACGGAGGGCGCAAGGCCACGGGCGCCCGGCAATTCGCTGCCGGGCCCCGGTATCTTCACTGACGGCCGGCGGTGACTCCACCGTCCACCGGCAGTACGGTGCCGGTGATCCACGAGGCCTCGTTGGAAGCGAGGAACAGGATCGCCGCCGCCACGTCGCCCGGCTGGCCATTGCGGCCCAGTGGGTGGAAGGCGTTGAAGGTGGGCAGCACCTGTTTCACCTGTTCGGCATCCATGAAGGTGCCGTAGACCGGCGTCTCCACGACGGCCGGGGCCACGGTGTTGATGCGGATGTTCGAGCCGGCCAGTTCGATGGCCAGGTTGCGGGTCAGCGCATGCACACCGGCGTTGGCGGCGGAGTAAGCCGCCGACGGCGTGGCGCCGATGGCCTGGATGGCCCACAGCGAACCGGTCTGCACGATGGCGCCGCCGCCGCGCTGTAGCATGGCCTTGGCTGCCGCCTGGGCCATGAAGAACTTGCCCTTGAGGATGGTGTCGAGGAAGGCATCGTATTCCTCCGGGCTGACTTCCAGGAACGGCTTGGGCGTGAAGATGCCGGCGTTGTTGATGAGGATGTCGACGCCGCCGAACTCGCGCTGTGCCAGTTCGACCAGCGCCTGGGCGGTGGCCGGGTCGGCGATGCTGCCGGCGAGGGTGCGTACGCGTTGGCCGCTGGGGTCGATTTCACGGGCTGCGGTCTGCAACTTGCCGCCGTCGCGACCGCCGATGACTACGCTGGCGCCCGTCTCGACGAGGCGCCGCGCAACTTCCTTGCCGATACCCGAGCCGCCGCCGGTGATGATGGCTACCTTATTAGAAAAACTATTCATGGTGGGAATCCTCGTTGTGTCCGGGAGGACAGTGGCCTGCGATTGTCGAGCCCTGCTCGGATAGGCGTATCTGCTATCCTCCTGGCATGGATAAGGCTCTGGTCCGGTACGCATTGTCGAACCGGGCGAGGCGGCCAACAACGCAGAAGATCTTCGCTGACGAAATAGAAAAACTATCGATGACCACTCCGGCTTACTTGAATGCCCTGCGCGCCTTCGATGCAGCAGCACGGCACCAGAGTTTCTCTGCCGCGGCGGCGGAGCTGAATGTCACCCCGGCGGCAGTAGGCCAGCAGGTTCGAAATCTCGAATCGTGGCTGGGCGTCGCCCTGTTTTCCCGTGCCAGTAGCGGAAACGCGCGGCTGACGCTGACCGATGCGGCACGCGCCGCGCTGCCGGATATCCGCGAAGGGTTCGAGCGCCTGGCGACCGGCCTGGCACGGCTGAAGGACACCGGCGTGCAGGCCGGGCTGACGGTCGCGGTGAGTCCGGCCTTCGCCTCGAAATGGCTGCTACCGCGCATCGAGGGTTTCCAGCAGGCTTATCCGAGCCTCGATGTGCTGCTGGACACCAATGCGCGCGCAGTGGATTTCCAGATCGAACGCATCGATGTCGGCGTGCGCTATGGCCGTGGAAAATGGCCCGGGCTGCAGGCGGTGCGGCTGATGAGCGAGACGATCTTCCCGGTGTGTGCGCCGGACTTCCCGTTGCTCAGGGGCGGCAGGCTATCGGCCAAGGCGCTTGAGCGCGCCACGCTGATCCACGATCTGTCCATGGCCCACGACCCGGACTTCCCGACCTGGCGCATGTGGCTGGACGCTGCCGGCCATGGGGAGGTCAAGGCAAGCCACGGCCTGCGCATCAACAACTCGGCGGCAGTGTTGCAGGCGGCGATGGATGGCCAGGGCCTGGCGTTGGCCCGCAGCGTGATGGTGCGTGATGACCTGGACGCGGGGCGGCTGATTCGGCCTTTCGCCGACCGGGGTGTGAACTGCCCGCTGACTCAGGCCTACTACGTGGTCTATCGCCCGGAGTGTGCCGAGCTGCCCAAGGTGCGGGCGTTCCGCGACTGGCTGCTGGCCGAAGCCTGGCAGTGAGGCGGCGCGCCCAGGCTGAGTCCGATTCCCGGAGTGCGCCGTCGATGAGCCCTTTCTCGATCTGATTCTTGAGCGCTTCGCTGCGCGCTCAGCTGCAGGGTCAGCGGCATGGGAGTTCCGGAGGTGGGTGCGCAAGCCGGATGATGGCACGGCCGCGGCCAGTCGTCAGCGCAGAAAGACTCGCCGCCGGATGACCAGGGCTGCGGCGAAGTGAAGGTCTGCCAGTGGAGGGCGAGAGGGCTTACTTGCGCAGGACGTAGATGCGTACCCCGTCCAAGCCGGGAATTACGTTGCAATGGTGGATCTGGGTAAAGCCCAGGCGCTGGAACTCGCGTTCCAGGGCGCGCGCGTTGGCGAAGTCGGGGCCGATGGGGTGCGGGTCCGAGCCGCAGGGGCAGGGCTGCGTGTCGTCGAGCGAACTCGAATGGCCGATGCGGGCGAACAGGATCACGCTGTCGCGCGTCACCGGAATCCATTGGTTCAGCAGGCGGATGTTGCGGCTGTTGCAGGCAGTCTGGGGGATTTCCGGAAGCAGTAGGCAATCGACCGAGCCCTTGCGCAGTTCGGCGTCCTCCAGCGGCGCCGGCAGATCGCGGATCCGCCGTTTCATCGCTTCGGGGAGCTTGCGGTGGGCGTCGGCCAGCGAGTCGCCGGACGGGCAGGTCGCGACGATGATGCGGTTGCTGTGTTCCAGCAGCACGGGCCAGGAGGCGCCGGGCGACTGCGAGACTTCCAGCATCAGGATAGGCTCCTCGGCCATGCGCAGGGCCAGGCGCAGCAGACGCTTTTCCCGCCACTGGCGAATCCGCCGGCAAAGCCCGACGCCGGACGAACCGCCGGCCAGGGCATCGGTCTGGTGTCGGGAGGAGGGGGTGAGCAGGCGCTGGGGATCGTTCATGGGCATGGACTCGTCAGTTACCGCCCATTGTCGAATCGCGCGATCAAGGTCTCGTCAAGGACATGTGAAAAAGACGTGGAGGAAGATGTTTCGTGCGCCGTTGCCCGGATATTCAGGTGAACGGCTCCCGATCGTGGGCAATTCACGAATCCCGCAGCTTATTTTGACGATTTCTTTTCCTTCCACCTTGTAGTGTCCCGCCCGGATGCCCGCAACGGCGCCGACTTGCGCCGCGCTGTGCTGCGCAGGAAAGACTTCTACAAGGACACCCCATGCAACTCTTCCGCTCGGCTCCGATGCGCTTCCTGGCGCTGGTCGCCTTGCTCTGGCTGATCGTCTTCTTCCTGACCCGATTGGCCCTCCTGGTTGGCCACCTGCCCGAGGTGGGCGCGGCCCATGTGGCGGTTTTCGCCATCGGCCTGCTCTACGACCTCAGCTTCCTGGTCTACGCCCTGTTGCCGATGGGGGTGATCCTCCTGCTGATGCCTGCGCGGGTCTGGCGCAGCGCCAGTTGGCGCTGGCTGCTGGCGGCGATGCTGTTCACCAGCGTCTACGTGATGCTCTTCACGGCGGTGGCCGAGTGGCTGTTCTGGGACGAGTTCGGGGTGCGCTTCAACTTCATCGCGGTCGACTACCTGGTGTATTCCGACGAGGTGCTGAACAACATCCTCGAGTCCTATCCCATCGGCCTGTTGCTGAGCATCCTGGCGCTGCTTTCGCTGGGCGTGACCCTCGCGCTGTTCAAGGTCCTGGGTCGCCTGCGTGACGCCGAGGTGCCGCCGCTGTCGCGCCGCCTGCTGGGTTGCGCCGGCCTGGCGGCGATGGCACTGGCGGCCGGCATCCTGGTCGACCAGGATGCCCCGCGCGGCCAGGACGGCAACACCTACGCCCGCGAACTGGCGAGCAACGGGCCGTACCAGTTCTTCGCCGCGTTCCGAAACAACGAACTGGACTATCCGCAGTTCTACGCGACCCTGCCGCCCGAGCAGGTCACGCAGCGCATCCGTTCGGAACTGGCCGAGCCCAACGCTCGCTTCACCGGCACCGAGCCGATGGACATCCGCCGCAGCATCGCCAGCGAAGGGGCGCCCAAGCGCTACAACATCGTCCTGGTGACCATCGAGAGCCTGAGCGCCAAGTACCTGGGCAGCAACGGCGACGAGCGCGACCTGACCCCGAACCTGGACGAGCTGCGTCGCAACAGTCTCTATTTCAACAACTTCTATGCCACCGGTACCCGCACCGACCGTGGCCTGGAGGCCATCACCCTGTCGATTCCGCCCACGCCGGGGCGCTCCATCGTCAAGCGCGTCGGTCGCGAGAGCGGCTTCGCCAGCCTGGGCCAGCAGTTGAAGAACGTCGGCTATGACGCCGTTTTCCTGTACGGCGGCCGCGGCTATTTCGACAACATGAACGCCTTCTTCGGCGGCAACGGCTACCGCATCGTCGACCAGTCCAGCGTCGCGGAGTCGGATATCCACTTCAAGAACGCCTGGGGCATGAGCGACGAGGACCTCTATGCCCAGGCGATCAAGGTCGCGGACGAGGATCACGCGCGCCAGCAGCCCTTCCTGCTGCAACTGATGACCACCTCGAACCACCGCCCGTACACCTACCCGAACGGCCGCATCGACATTCCTTCGGGCGAAGGGCGTGACGGTGCGGTGAAGTACACCGACTACGCCATCGGCCAGTTCCTCAAGGCGGTGAAGGACAAGCCGTGGTTCGACAACACGCTGTTCGTGTTTGTCGCCGACCACACCGCGGGCAGCGCCGGCAAGGAAGACCTGCCGATAGCGAACTACCAGATTCCGCTGTTCATCTACGCGCCCAAGCTGCTGCCGGCCGGCGAACGTGCGGAACTGGCGAGCCAGCTGGACCTGGCGCCGAGCCTGCTGTCGATCCTCAACCTGAGCTACACCTCGACCTTCTACGGGCGCAACCTGATGGTCCCGAACGCCTTGCCACCGCGCGTGGTCATCGGCAACTACCAGCACCTGGGCCTGTTCGATGGCCAGGACCTGGCGATCCTCAGCCCGCGCGGCGAGCTGCGTCGGCACAACCAGGCCCTGGGGGCGAGTACGGAAGTGACGGCGCAGGCGAACGATCCGCTGGTGGCGAGGGCGATCAGCTACTACCAGTCGGCGAGCCATGGGTTCAGCCATCATCTGCTGGACTGGAAGCCAGCGGCAGGGCAGTGAATGCGGGGCCGTTGAATCGGCCCTGCTCTTTTGCGGGAGCCAGCTGAGCTTGCTCGTGCTCGGG
Organism: Pseudomonas multiresinivorans; assembly: GCF_012971725.1. NCBI lineage: Bacteria > Pseudomonadati > Pseudomonadota > Gammaproteobacteria > Pseudomonadales > Pseudomonadaceae > Pseudomonas > Pseudomonas multiresinivorans. The sequence goes on along the minus strand of NZ_CP048833.1, from coordinate 4,107,786 downwards.
CGTCCTGGCGCCCGAGCAGTCGTGGGCTGAATAACCCTCCGTCACTTCGCTTCGAGCCCTGCCTGCCAGGGGCTTTACTGACAGAGAGAGCCTGTCGCTCGGCGAGGCACGCATGATGAACGGCCAGGAAGTAGCACCTGATACGCGAGGCGTGACGGTGGAACTGTTGTCATCGGTCGATCTCGGTCCCGAGATCGAGGGCATGGCGGGCCGCCAATTGCGGATGCGCCGGGTGACCATCGAGCCCGGCGGCGTCTTCGGGCCTGTCCATGACCATGTGGACCGACCCGGCACTGTGTTCATCCTCCAGGGCACCATCACTGATCACCGCAACGGCCTCGCCACGGACTATGGGCCGGGTGTCGGCTGGCCCGAAGACCACAGCACCACGCACTGGCTGGAGAACCGCGGCAGCGTCACCGCCGTGGAAATCTCGGTGGATATCGTCCGGCAGGCCTGAGCCGGCTACGACGACCTGCAGGCAGCGGAGCAGCCGTTCCGCGCCTGCTGGCCTCAAGCGGCTTCCGGCTGGCCTTTACCCCAAGTGATCTTCCGTTGTTGTCGCGGCCGGTGCGTCATCACACCAACCGGTTTGCCAGATCATTCTGTACGACTGTACAGAAATTTCTTGCGCGCTCCGATTTTTGTCGCTAATAATCTGTACGACTGTCCAAAAGTAATCCGACAGAGAGCGCTTTGGCAGCCGCATTGAGGCGATAAAAACAATCAGAAGACCGCAGGTGCAACCTCGTCCTATGCCTGTACGGTCGTACAAAACTCACGTGTCTTGCGAGGTGTGGGATGAAGGAAAAGCAACCTGGGGAGCCATCCTCCGGCGTAACCCGTCGTGACCTGGTGAAAGGGACGATGGGATTGTTGTGGGCCGGTGTGCTGCTGGGCGGTCTGCCGTTGCCGGCATTCGCCGAGCCGAAGAAGGGCGGGCGACTGGTGTTCGGCCTGGCCGGTGCGTCGACCACCGACAGCCTAGATCCGGGCCTGGCCGAAGACGACTTCATGATGCTGCTGAGCCAGGCGCTGCGCGGCAACCTGGTGGAGATCGACAGCAGCGGCAACGCCATTCCCGAACTGGCCGAGTCCTGGGAGTCCTCGCCGGACGCCAGGGTCTGGACCTTCAAGCTGCGCAGTGGCGTGCAGTTCCACAACGGCAAGCCCTTCGTCGCCGACGACGTGGTGGCCACGCTCGACTACCACCGCAAGGACGGCTCCAAGTCCCTGTCCAAATCGATCGTCTCGCAGATCGAGGAAGTGAAGGCGGTCGATGACTCGACGGTGCGCGTCAGCCTCAAGGGCGGCAACGCCGACTTCCCCGTGCTGATGAGCGACTACCACCTGAGCATCCTGCCGCGTGGCGCCGACGGCCAGGTGGACTGGCGCTCCGGCGTGGGCACCGGTGGCTACATGCTCAAGGAGTACAACCCCGGTGTCCGTGCCTTTGTAGTGCGCAACCCCAACTACTGGAAGCCGGGCCGGGCGCACGTCGAGGAGGCAGAGCTGATCGCCATCGCCGACTCCGTGGCACGTCAGAACGCGCTGCTCACCGGCAAGGTCAACGTGATCAACCGCGTGGAGATCAAGACCCTGTCGCTGCTGCAGCGCAGCAACAAGGTGCGCATCGCCGAGGTCACCGGCCTGAACCACGCGACCATGCCGATGATCGCCCAGGTCAGCCCGTTCCAGGACAACAAGGTACGCCTGGCGCTCAAGCACGCGGTGGATCGCGAGCAGTGGGTGAAGTCGATCCTGCGCGGCCATGGCAGCGTCGGCAACGACCACCCCATCGGCCGCCAGCAGAAGTACTTCAACAGCGAATTGCCGCAGCGCCAGTACGACCCGGACAAGGCGCGCTTCTACCTCAAGCAGGCCGGGCTGGACAGCCTGGACATCAGCATCAGCGCCGCCGACGCGGCCTTCGCCGGGGCGGTGGATGCCGGCGTGCTGTTCGAGGAAAGCGCGCGCAAGGCCGGCATCAACCTCAAGGTGGTGCGCGAATCCAATGACGGTTACTGGATCAACGTCTGGTCGAAGAAGCCCATGTGCATGTGCTACTGGACCGGCCGCGCCACGCCGGACTGGATCTTCAGCCAGATCTACGCCAGTGGCGCGTCCTGGGGGGACACCCAGTGGAACAACGAGCGCTTCGACAAGCTGATGCTGCAGGCCCGCTCCGAGCTCGACGAGGCCCGGCGCAAGGCCATCTACTGGGACATGCAGGCGATGCTGCGCGACGAGGGCTCCACCGTGGTGCCGATGTTCATGAACCACATCATGGGCATGGGCAACGACGTGGTGACGTCGCCGACCGTGGCCGGCGACATGGCCCTGGACGGCATGCGCGCCATCGAGCGCTGGTCGCTGGCGTGAAGCGGGAGAACGGGATGAGCAACCTCGACTGGCATTCGGTCAGCTCGGACGACACGCGCAGCCTGCGCAACGTCTTTGGCACCTTCATGACCGGCGTCACCATCGTCACCACCCGCGAGGCCGACGGCACGCCGCGCGGCTTCACGGCGAACTCCTTCACGTCGGTCTCGCTGAGCCCGGCGCTGGTGCTGGTGTGCATCGCCAAAAGCGCCGGCAGCCTGGCGGTCTTCAGCGCGGCCGAACGCTTCGCCGTCAACATCCTCGGCGACTGGCAGCGCGACCTGTCGAACCGCTTCGCCGGGCGCTCAGCCGACAAGTTCGCCGGGGTCGAGCTGTTGTCCTGCGAGGCCGACGTGCCGTGCCTGGCCGACAGCCTGAGCGTGCTCAGCTGCCGGCGCCACAGCCTGGTGGAAGCGGGTGACCACGTGATCCTGATCGGCGAGGTGCAGCGCTACCGCAGCAGCGTCGGCAGCCCGCTGGGCTACTTCCGCGGCAGCTACATCGACTTCGCCGAAGGGGCCAAGGCCATCCAGGTGGAGCGCGGCAGTGCGCTCAAGGTCGGGTGCCTGATCGGCCGCGACAACGGTGTGCTGCTGGTGCGCGAGCCGGACCAGGAGCACTGGAGCATCCCGGAGGTGTTCTGGCGGGCCGGGGTGAGCCAGAAGGCGGTCATCGATGAGGTCTTCCGCCGGGTCGGCCTGGTGGGGGAGGTATCGTTCATCTACTCGATGTTCGAGGAGGCGGGCGATGACTTCACCCGCCTGGTCTTCCGCGCCGACGCCAGCGCCGAACTGGCGCTGTCCGGCGACGTCGGGCGGGAAGTGCGGGTCTTCCGTGCCGAGGACGAGCCCTGGCTGCTGGTTCGCGGCGACTACTGCATCAGCATGCTCCACCGCTTCTTCAGCGAGCGGCAGGCCGACAGCTTCGGCATCTATTGCGACACCGCCGATGGCGGACGAATCGCCGGCATCGCGGGCAAGCCCGTGCATTGGCTGGACTGGAAACACTAAGACCACCGAGTGGACAACAACATGGAATTCAACCATTTCCTCAGCTCCTACCTGCCCGATCCGGATGCCTCCGGCAAACAGCTCTACGAGCATATGGTCGAGCAGGCCGTGGTGGCGGAAGAGGTCGGCTATGCCGGCATTTCCATCCCCGAGCACCACCTGATCAACATCCTGCTGGTGCCGTCGCCGCTGCAGATGGCGGTGAAGATCGCGGCGGTCACCCGGCACATCGAGCTGGCCACGTCCATCGCTGTGCTGCCGATCCGCGACATGCGGGTATTCGCCGGCGAAGTGGTGCAGGCCGATGCCCTGTGCGACGGCCGCCTGGTGCTGGGCGTGGGACGCGGCGCCTTCAAGTACGAGATCGAGATGCTCGGCGTGCCGATGAGCGAGACCCGCGAGCGCTTCGACGAATCCCTGGCCGTGCTGCAGGCCCTGCTGACGCGCAAGGAAGTGAGCTGGGACGGCAAGTACTACCAGTTCGGCCCGCTGACCGTGATGCCGCGCCCCGAGCGGGAAATTCCGCTGGTGGTGGCGAGCATGGCGCCCGAGGGCATCCAGGCCTGCGCGCGCCATGGCTTCTCGGTGCAGACCACGCCGCTGAGCGGCGATCACCAGATGCTGCTGGACCAGGTCAACGCCTTCCGCCGTGGCAACGCCGAGGCGAAAGTGAAATCCGCCGGACGCGCCCGGCTCTCGCTGCAGCGTGCGACCTATCTCGCCCGCGATGAAGCCGACGCCCGCGAGAAGCTGCAACTTGCCTACGAGTACTACCGCCGCTTCGACAACGTGTTCACCGGGCCGGGCATCGTCCATGGCGGTGGCATCGAAGCGCTGCCACGCCAGCAGTCCATCGAGGAGCTGGGCAAGAACCTGCTGATCTGCACCCGCGAGCATATGATCGACCAGCTTTCCGCTTATGCCGAGGCCGGCATCGACGAAGTGATCATGACCGCCAACTTCGGCCAGTCCCAGGAGGACAGCCTGGACATGATGCGGCGCTTCGGCGAGCAGGTCATTCCGCACTTCAGCTCCCGCTCGAACCAACCCAACCTGAACAAGAGGACCGGCTGATGCCCCTGCTTACCGTAGAACTCTTCCCCGGACGTACCGCCGAAAAGAAACGCGAGCTGATCCAGGCGCTGACCGACACCTACCTCCAGGTCTGCGGCGGCAAGGCACAGGCAGTCACCATCCTGCTCAAGGAGGTGGACCCGGCCGACTGGGGCGTAGGCGGCCGCAGCTACGCAGAGATCATCGCAGAAGCAAAGGCCCAGGGCTGAGGAGGCGCGTGATGAGCAAGGCAATCGATTGCGCCTACGTCGTGGACGGACAGGGCCCCGCCCTGGTGATGGTGCACGGCATCGGCGCGCGCAAGACCGGCTGGGACAAGGTCACCGAGGCGCTGAAGGACAGCTTCACCTGCATCCGCTATGACCTGCGCGGCCACGGCGAATCGCCGCTGCCGACACAAGCGTTCGGCCTGGACGAACTGGTCGAGGACCTCGAAGCGCTGCGTGCGCGGCTGGGCATCGAGCAGATGCACATCATCGGCCACTCCCTCGGCGGGATGATCGGCCCGGCCTATGCGCACAAGTATCCGCAGCACGTGCTGAGCGTCGGGCTGCTGTCCACTGCGGCATTCCGCTCGCCGCAGGACAGCGAGAATGTGCGCAAGGTGGTCCGCGCCATGGAAGAAAAGGGCATCGGCCCGGTGCTGGATACGCTGACCCAGCGCTGGTTCACCGAGAGCTTCTGCGCGGCGCACCCGGAGGTCATCGAATGGCGCAAGCAGCAGGTCATGGACACGCCGGCCGAGGTCTTCCTCAACGTCTTCCACATCTACGCGGAGACCGAGATGGCGCCCTGGCTGCATGAAGTGACGCAACCGTGCCTGGTGCTCACCGGCGAGTTCGACGGCGGCTGCAATCCGGGCCTGAACCGGCAGATCGCCGAGGCGTTGCCGCACTCGCAGCTGGTGGTACTGCCGGACCTCAAGCACGCCATCCTGATCGAAGCGAGCGACCAGGTGGTGCCCCACCTGAAAGCCTTCCTGGACAAGGCCTCGCACTAACACCTGCCGATACGCCGGAGGAGGGTGGGCACTGCCCGACCCTCCCCGTGACCGCGCAAAGACCAGCAAAACCATAACCAGAAAAACCATAACCAGAAAAACAACAACGGCCCAACCGATCAGCAGGTCGACACCATGGCTTTGATTTATCCCATTCTCTTGCGGCGTATTCTTCTCGGAGCCCTGACCCTGTTGGGCGTCTCCGCACTCATTTTCGCGGCGGTGCAGCTGCTGCCCGGCGACATGGCGCAGAAGCTGCTCGGCCAGTCCGCCACGCCCGAGGCGCTGCATGCCCTGCGCCACGAGCTGGGGCTGGACCAGCCCGCGCTGAGCCGCTACCTGAACTGGCTGCTGGGCAGCCTGCAGGGCGACTTCGGCACCTCGCTGTCCAACGGCCGGGCGGTGTCCGAACTGATCGGCCAGCGCCTGCTGAACACCCTGTTCCTGGCCGGCTACACAGCGCTGATCGCGGTGCCGCTGGCGCTGCTGCTGGGGCTGTTCGCGGCGCTCTACAAGGATTCGATCTACGACCGGGTGGTGAACATCGTGTCCCTGGCGGCGGTGTCGCTGCCGGAGTTCTTCATCGGCTACATCCTGATCCTCTGGCTGGCGGTGAAGCACCCGCTGTTTCCTTCCATCGCCGACGTGCCGGCCTCGGCGAGCCTGCTCGACCACTTGCAGGCGGCCTTCCTGCCGGCGCTGACGCTGACCCTGGTGATCACCGCCCACATGATGCGCATGACGCGTATCGCGGTACTCGACCTGCTGCAGTTGCCCTACATCGAGATGGCCCGGCTCAAGGGGTTGTCGCGGCTGAAGATCGTCCTGCGCCACGCGCTGCCTAACGCCTGGGCGCCCATCGTCAATGTCATCGCGGTGAACCTCGCTTACCTGATCACCGGCGTGGTGGTGGTCGAGGTGGTGTTCGTCTACCCCGGCCTCGGGCAACTGATGGTGGACTCGGTGATCAAGCGCGACGTCATGGTGGTCCAGGCCTGTTGCTGCATCTTCGCGGTGGTCTACATCGGCATCAATCTGCTCGCCGACGTGCTGTCCATCGTTACCAATCCGCGCCTGCTGCATCGCCAGTGAGGGCGAAACGATGAATGCCTTGATCGCAACCTTCAAACAGATGACCTGGACCGCCCGCATCGGCCTGCTGATCATCCTTTTCTACACCTTCCTCGCGCTGTTCGGCCCGCTGGTGGCACCCTTCGGCGAGACCGAGATCGTCGGCGGCGAATACGATCCCTGGAGTGCGCAGCACTGGCTGGGCACCGACGCTCTGGGGCGCGACATGCTCTCGCGGGTGATCTTCGCCGCGCGCAACACCATCGGCATCGCGCTGCTGTCCACCGCGCTGGCCTTCTTCATCGGCGGTTCGCTGGGGCTGATCGCCGCTGCCATGGGCGGCTGGGTGGACAGCGCGCTGTCACGCCTGGTGGACGTGCTGATGGCGGTGCCGCAGCTGATCTGCGCGCTGCTGTTGCTGACCATCTTCGGCACCAGCATCGCCAACCTGGTGTTCGTCATCGCCCTGGTGGACGCCACGCGCATCTTCCGCCTGGCGCGCTCGGTGTCGCTCAACGTGGTGGTGACCGACTACATGGAAGTTGCCCGGCTGCGCGGCGAAGGGCTGTTCTGGCTGGTGGCGGTGGAACTGCTGCCCAACGTGCGGGCACCGCTGGTGGCGGAATTCGGCCTGCGCTTCTGCTTCGTGTTCCTGACCATTTCCTCGCTGTCGTTCCTCGGCCTGGGGCTGCAACCGCCGCTGGCGGACTGGGGCAGCATGGTCCGCGAGAACGCCTCGCTGATTTCCTTTGGCGACCTGACGCCATTGATCCCTGCCGCCGCCATCGGCGTGCTGGCGATCGCCGTCAACTTCGTTGCCGACTGGTTCCTCGCCCAGCGGCGATGACCGTCCTGCCCACGTATTGTCCGAGGACACGCAGCATGAGCGAACCCTTACTGAAGATTACCGGCCTGCGCATCGAGGCCGGCGGCGCGGACGGCTGGAGCGAGATCGTCCACGGCATCGACCTGCAATTGCAGCGCGGCAGGATACTTGGCCTGGTCGGCGAGTCCGGCGCCGGCAAGTCCACCATCGGCCTCGCTGCCATGGGCTACACCCGCGACGGCTGCCGTATCAGCGGCGGCGAGATTCTCTTCGACGGCATCGACCTGCGCCAGGTGCCCGAAGCGCAGCATCGCGAACTGCTCGGCGCGCGCATCGCCTATGTGGCGCAGTCCGCGGCAGCCAGTTTCAACCCGGCGCACCGGCTGATCGACCAGCACTGCGAGAGCGCCCTGGAGCACGGCCTGGCGCCCCGCGAACAGGCGCGCCGGGATGCGGTGGAGCTGTACCGGAAGATTTCCCTGCCCGAGCCCGAGACCATCGGCGAGCGCTATCCGCACCAGGTGTCCGGCGGCCAGTTGCAGCGGATCATGACGGCCATGGCGATGTCCTGCCGGCCCGACCTGATCATCTTCGACGAGCCGACCACGGCGCTGGACGTCACCACGCAGATCGACGTGCTGCTGACCATCCGCGAGCTGGTCCGGGAGTTCCAGGTGGCGGCCATCTACATCTCCCACGACCTCGCCGTGGTGGCGCAGATGGCCGACGAGGTAATGGTGCTCAAGGATGGCCACATGGTCGAACGCGGCGACAAGCGCCGGGTGATCGCCGAGCCGCAGGCGGACTACACCCGCTCGCTGTGGGCGGTACGCAACCTCGCGTGTGAGGCGCGTCCGCCGGTGGCCGCCGACCAGCAACCGCTGCTGGAGCTGCGCGGCATCCGTGCCGGCTACGGCAACAAGCAGGTGCTCGACGACGTGTCGCTGAAGGTCTTCCCCGGGCGCACGCTGGCCATCGTCGGCGAGTCCGGTTCGGGCAAGTCGACGCTGGGGCGCTGCATCACCGGGGCCTTGCCCAGCCGCGAGGGCAGCATCCTGTTCCAGGGCAGGCCGCTCGCGGGGCATTACGCCAAGCGCAGCCGGGACGAGCTGCGTTCGATCCAGATGATCTACCAGATGGCCGACACCGCGCTGAACCCGCGCCACCGCATCGGTGACATCGTTGGGCGGCCGCTGCAGTTCTACGGCGGCCTGAGTGCTGCGCGGCGCGAGGAACGGACCCGCGAACTGCTCGATGCCGTGGGCCTGGAGCCCGGCCGCTTCATGGCCCGGCGGCCGGGTGAATTGTCCGGCGGACAGAAGCAGCGAGTGGGCATTGCCCGCGCCCTGGCGGCGGACCCGGCAGTGATCGTCTGTGACGAGATCACCAGTGCCCTCGACCAGCTTGTCGCCGAGGGAATCCTGCGGCTGATCGACGACCTCAAGCAGCGCCTGGGCATCACCTACCTGTTCATCACCCATGACCTGTCGGTGGTGAAGTCCATCGCCGACGACGTGCTGGTGCTCAAGGCTGGCCGGGTCGTCGATTTCGGCGACAAGCAGCGGGTGTTCACGCCGCCGTGCGACAGCTACGTCACGCGCCTGCTCGACAGCATGCCGCAGATGGACCCGGACTGGCTCGACGGCCTGTCGCAACGGGGCGTGGCCTGAACTCATTTCCGCTCAAGGAGCAAACCCATGACCGCAACAACCCTGCAGGACTGGAGCGAGCGCGCCGCAACGCTCGCCATCGAAGGTCGCTGCTTCATCGACGGCGACTACTGCAGCGCGCAGGACCTGCGCACTTTCGACAAGACCAGCCCGCTTGACGGGCGCCGGCTGGCGGCCATCGCCCGGGGTGGCGCAGCTGACATCGAGCGTGCCGTGGCCAGCGCGCGCCGGGTATTCGAGGCCGGGCACTGGTCGCGCATGGCGCCGGTGCAGCGCAAGCGCATCCTGATCCGCTTCGCTGACCTGCTGGAAAGCCACACCGAGGAGCTGGCGCTGCTGGAAACCCTCGACATGGGCAAGCCCATCGCCCACTCCCTGGCCACCGACGTGCCCGGCGCGGCCAACGCCATTCGCTGGTCCGCCGAGGCCATCGACAAGGTCTACGGCGAGATCGCCGCCACCGCCGAGGACCAGCTGGGCTTGGTCACCCGCGAAGCCGTGGGCGTGGTGGGAGTGATAGTGCCGTGGAACTTCCCGCTGCTGATGGCCAGCTGGAAGCTCGGCCCGGCGCTGGCGTGCGGCAACTCCGTGGTGCTCAAGCCGTCCGAGCGCTCGCCGCTGACGGCCATCCGTATCGCTCGGTTGGCCTGCGAGGCGGGGATTCCCGAGGGCGTGCTGAACGTGGTGCCGGGCTACGGCGCCGAGGCCGGTGACGCCCTGTCGCGGCACATGGACGTCGACGCCATCGCCTTCACCGGCTCGACCGGCGTGGCCAAGCGCCTGATGGTCGCCGCCGGGCAGTCCAACCTCAAGCGCGTGTGGACCGAGGCCGGTGGCAAGAGCCCGAACATCGTCTTCGCCGATGCGCCCGACCTGCGCGCGGCGGCTATCAGTGCCGCCTCTGCCATCGCCTACAACCAGGGCCAGGTCTGTACCGCTGGTTCGCGCCTGCTGTTGCAGGAGTCGGTGCGCGAAGCGTTCCTCGAGCATCTGCGCGAAGCACTCGCTGCGTGGGCACCGAATGACGCCCTTGATCCGGCCAGTCGCTATGGCGCGCTGGTTGACGCCCAGCATCTGCAGTTGGTGCAGGGCTACATCGTCAGCGGCCTGGAGGAGGGCGCCCGGCTGGTGGCCGGCAGCGGCGAAGGTGAGGGTTGCTACCTGGCGCCGGTGGTCTTCGATGGCGTGCGTAACGATATGCGCATCGCCCGCGAGGAAATCTTCGGCGCCGTGCTCTCGGTCATCAGCTTCAAGGATGCCGAGGAAGCGGTGGCCATCGCCAACGACACGCCCTACGGCCTGGCAGCGGCCCTGTGGACGTCCAACCTGTCCCGCGCGCACCAGGTTTCGCGTGCGCTGCGGGCTGGTTCGGTGTGGGTCAACCAGTACTCGGGCGGTGACATGACCGCGCCCTTCGGTGGCTTCAAGCAGTCCGGCAACGGGCGTGACCGTTCGCTGCATGCCTTCGACAAGTACACCGAACTCAAGGCGACCTGGATCAGGCTCTGATTGAAGTAACTTTTGACCCTGACGGACGCGGGGCGGAATAATCCGCCCCAACTGCCAACCTTGGAATCGGCACGCCATGTCACAACAGAAGGTGGCGCAGCAGAAAGCGGCGCAACAGAAAACGAAAAAGGTCTACGACCCCGAACTGCGCCGCGAGGAGATCATCAAGTCTGCCTTCCTCTGCCTGAGCGAGGAGGGCTACGCCAAGCTGTCCGCGCGCAAGGTGGCGGCGCGCGCCGAGATGGCCCTGGGGCATATCAGCTACCACTTCAAGGACATGAACGAGCTGCTGGTGGAGGCCTACAAGTACGCCTCGCACCAGCTCTACGAAGCGACCCGTGCGGGGCTGGTGGCCGAGCCGCGTACGTCCATGGCGCAGCTGGAAGTGTTCCTGCGCAGTGGCTTCACCAGCACTTTCCTCGACCGCAGCTACCTGTCGGTGCGCATCGACCTGTGGTCCGCCTCGCTGTTCCAGGAAGACATCGCCGATACCGAGCGCAAGCTCTACGCCATCTACCGCGAACGCCTGGTGGAAATCCTGCGCAGGATTGCCGAGGAGCGCGAGGTGGGCGCCGAGCGTATCGAAAAGTCAGCGGACGCCATCATGGCCATGCTCGATGGCTTGTGGCTGGACTGGCAGCGCCGGCGCAACATGAAGGCCATCGAGCATGGCATCAGTGCCTGTCTCGATCTGGTGGCGTTCTACATGCCCGAATCCGGGCGCTGAAGCGACGCTGGGGGAGTGTCGGCGCGGGTTCCCGGCTAGCGCCCTTCAGTGAATCGTCGGGAAGCGCGCCTTGACCAGTTCCCGGGCCTGCCAGGTCATCTGGTCCAGCAGGCGATCGCGTTTCTGCTCGGCCTCGCGCATCGCCTTGCTGCCCTTCTGCTTCACCAGGTAGGTGTGGATCTGTCGTACTTCCTTGGACTGGTAGATCGGCGCGAGATCCTGCACCGCGACCATGCCGTCGGAACGCTGGTCGCGGGTGTTCAGCAGCACGTGCGGCCCCTGCGCCGCCAGGACGCGGAAACCCATCGCCTCGAAGACCGGCACCTTGCCCGCCGCGCAGGCCAGTTCCGCGTGGGGGCGATGCTCGAGCATCTTCTGCAGCATGGCGCGGGCGATACCGCGCCGGCGGTGGCTGGCCTGGACGGCGATGTACGCCAGGGTGCAGGCCTCGGCGTCGTCCTGGCTCGGCAGGTAGAGGGCAAAGCCGAGCACCTGCGACGGGTCTTCATCGTCCAGGGCGAGGATCAGTCGGGCGGGACTCGCGGCGGAACCGTCCATGGCCTGCAGGTACAGATGTACCTCAAAGCCGATCACGTACTGGTACAGCTGGAACAGCGGGTTGCTCGGCGTCAGCGGCACCGGGCTGATGTCGCTGAAATGGTCCACCACCATCTGCAGCACCTGGCTTTTCAGGGATTCGGGGGGCGAGGTGTCGAGGTTTACGAGGGTGAACATCTGAAGCTGGCTCCGGGCTTGGCCGATGCGGGGGAGTTGGTGTGGGCGCCATTGTAACCTCCGCGGGCCTCGAACGATTCCTCCGGTGGGCGCTTGGCGGCAGGCGTTGGGCAGATTCCCAGCTATCCCCCCGAGGGGCTTGTATAGGATCACTGCTGCGGCGCACCGGCACCCAGGTGTCGATTGGCGCTGGATGCGCGCAACCTTCCACGCGTGCTACCAGGGCATCGCGCTGGACCTCACGCCGGTGGAGTTGCCCATGTTCGACGCACTGGTCGCGCGCCTTGTTTTCTGGCGATTCCGGTCAATGCTCTATCAGCCCGCCAGCGTTCCCGGCAGGCAGGCTGCCGAGCGAGCTTCCCCCTGGCTTGATATGCATCAAAGGGATTTCGCTCCGGCCAAGCACACTGGGTCCAATCGGCCGAGGCGCCGCGGGCATTCGTTCCCTGCGATCTCCGGCCCTGTGCATCCATGGCGCATTCCAAGCGAGGAGAAACAACGATGGCAATGATGAAAGCGGCGATCTTCGTGGAACCGGGGCGAATCGAGCTGGCGGACAAACCCATCCCCGAGGTCGGCCCCAATGACGCGCTGATCCGCATCACCACGACCACCATCTGCGGCACCGACGTGCACATCCTCAAGGGTGAATACCCGGTGGCCAGGGGGCTGACCGTCGGTCACGAACCGGTCGGCGTGATCGAGAAGCTCGGCAGCGCGGTCAAGGGTTACCGCGAAGGCCAGCGGGTCATTGCCGGTGCTATCTGCCCGAATTTCAATTCCTATGCCGCGCAGGATGGCGTGCCTTCGCAGGATGGCAGCTACCTCGTCGAGAGCGGCCGCTGCGCCTGCCACGGCTACAAGGCCACCGCCGGCTGGCGCTTCGGCAACCTGATCGATGGTACCCAGGCCGAGTACGTCCTGGTGCCCGATGCCGAAGGCAACCTCGCGCCGATCCCGGACAGCCTCACCGACGAACAGGTGCTGATGTGCCCCGACATCATGTCCACCGGCTTCAAGGGTGCCGAGAACGCCAATATCCGTATCGGCGACACCGTGGTGGTCTTCGCCCAGGGGCCGATCGGCCTGTGCGCCACTGCCGGCGCCCGCCTGTTGGGCGCCTCGACCATCATCGCGGTGGATGGCAACGCGCACCGGCTGGACATCTCCCGCAGCATGGGGGCCGACGTCACCCTGGACTTCACGAAGTGCGACGTGGTGGAAGAGGTGATGAAACTCACCGGTGGGCGCGGCGCCGATTCGTCCATCGAGTGCCTGGGGCTGCCGAGCACCTTCGAGCAGGCGATGAAGGTGCTCAAGCCGGGTGGGACGCTGTCGAGCCTGGGGGTCTACTCCAGCGATGTGCACATACCGCTCTCGGCGTTCGCAGCCGGCCTGGGAGACCACCGCATCAACACCGCCCTGTGCCCCGGCGGCAAGGAGCGCATGCGGCGGCTGATGAGCATCATCGAGTCCAATCGCGCCGACTTCGGCTCGCTGGTGACGCACCACTACGCGCTCGACGACATCGTCAACGCCTACGACCTGTTCGCCCACCAGCGCGACGGCGTGCTGAAGATCGCCATCAAGCCCTGAGGCTTCGCAAGGAATGATCTGCTGCCGGGCAGGCAGCAGATCATCTCCCGCAGCGCGCATGCCGACCCTGGCTGGGGGCAACACCAATGCGCGTCGGCAGAGTCGTCTAGGAGCGTCCGCCAGACCGAGCGTAAGGACGCGCCCACAGTTTGTGGTGCGGCAGGATGCGACGAGGGCTCCGCGGCTGGGAAGCGAGTGGCGATGCGTTTGACGGGCCTTGGACTAGTCTTGAACTGACGGCGGGGCTTCCCCAGTTCCGCCAGCGGTATTCGCCCAGGGCACGGCGCCGGCCACGTGACCTGGGCCTGTATTGCGACCGGTCATCCAGCTCAACGGGAAGGTTCGAACCATGGGACGCCGCAGCCTCGCTTCCGTGTGCCTGTCGTTTACGCTGTTGTCATGTCTTTGCGCCCATGCCGCACAACCCTCACTGCCCGATGCCCGGCTGACCCAGCAGGAAGAGGCGGAAGTCCGCGCCATGGTGCTGCCGGTTCCGCCGGCGTGGAAGGGTGACCTGGACGGTATGCGCGAGCGCCGGCTGGTGCGCATCCTCGTGCCCTATAGCCGGACTTTCTTCGCGGTCGACCGAGGGCGAGAGGCCGGAATCAGCTACGAGCTGGGCAAGGCACTGGAGGCCTGGCTGAACAGGCAGTACCCCTACGCGGAAAAGTCTCTGCAGTGGAGGGTCCTGTTCATCCCCACGCCCCGGGACCAGTTGATGCCGCAGCTGCAGGCTGGCGTCGGCGATATCGCCGCAGGAGGATTGACGATCACTGACAGCCGCATGCAGGCAGTGGACTTCGCCGCGCCCTTTGCCACCGGGATCAAGGAAGTTCTGGTGACGGCGCCCGGCAGCAAATCTCCGGACCAGCTGGAAGCGATGTCAGGACAGGAGGTCATGGTACGGCCGTCGAGCAGTTACTACGAACACCTGCAGGCGCTGAACAGAACCTTCGCCGAAAAGGGCCTCGCTCCGGTGCAGATCAAGGCTGCCGACGAGAACCTCGAGTCCGAGGACCTGTTGGAAATGGTCAATGCCGGGCTGGTCCCGGCCACTGTGGTCGACCTTTACATCGCGAGGTCGTGGGGAGCGCTGTACCGGCAGATGCAGGTACACGAGAACATCGTGATCAACGCTCAGGGGGCCGATTTCGCCTGGGCAATTCGCAAGGGCAGCCCGCAGTTGCAGGAGGCCCTGGGGGCTTTCGTGCAAACGCATAAGGTGGGGACAACCTTCGGCAACTCCCTGCGCAACAAGTACGTGAAGAACAGCAAGCGACTGTTCGACGCCACGTCCGAAGCCGACATGGAGAACTTCCGCAACATGGTCGGGCTGTTCCAGAAGCATGCCGGAACCTACGACTTCGATTATCTGATGCTGGTCGCCCAGGGTTTCCAGGAGTCACAGCTGAACCAGAAAGCGCGCAGCTCGCGCGGGGCGGTTGGGGTGATGCAGATGAAGCCCAGTACCGCGGCGGATCGCTCGGTCGCCATTCGCGGCATCGACAAGAGCGCGGACAAGAACATCGAGGCGGGCACCAAGTACATGCGACTGCTTGCCGACAAGTACCTCAACGATCCGCAGTTGACGCCACTGAACAAGACGCTGATGACCTTCGCCGCCTACAACGCCGGCCCCGGCAACCTGATGAAGTTCCGTCGCCTGGCACAGGAGTCGGGTCTGGACCCAAACATTTGGTTCGGTAATGTCGAGCACGCCGCTGCCAGAGTGGTTGGGCGAGAAACAGTCGATTACGTCGGCAACATCTACAAGTACTACGTGGCGTACAAACTGGCCGAAGACAAGCGGCGGCCGCAGCAGACGGCGCAGTGACGGGTCTTGCGAAAACGCGTCCGCTTCTGTCCGATTTCTGCCGCTGGTGAGAGGCAGCTATCGACTGTGGATTCACCCGGCTGAAAACGCGCCCTGTTCGACCCTCTCGAAGCAGGGGCTCTTCGCGTTAGAGCGAGGACCTTTCAAGGCCTCAGCACGATGCCACTTCCGGGTGTGGCGTCTGTGCTGCCGGCATTGGCACATACTCAAGCAGGTAGCGCGCTGGCGGTTTTCCCATTGTCTTGCGGAACATGGTGACAAACCCGCTGGCGCTTTCGTAGCCCAATTCCAAGGCAACGGTCTGCACATGGTCCGCGGCCGCACCACTGCGCCCGAAGGCCTGGTGCTGGGTCACGAGATCACCGGTGAAGTCGTCGAGATCGACCGTGGCGTGGAAACCATGAAGATCGGCGACCTCGTCTCGGTGCCCTTCAGCGTCGCCTGCGGTCACTGCCGCATCTGCAAGGAACAGCACACCGGCGTCTGCCTGACGGTCAACCCGGCCCGCGCCCGCGGCGCCTACGGCTACGTCGACATAGGCGGCTGGGTCGGTGGCCAGGAGGAATACGTGCTGGTGCCTTACGCCGACTTCAACCTGCTGAAGCTGCCCAGGCGCCCAAAGGCTACGGTGAGTTCGATGCCGGCGTACCGAAGAAATTCGTCATCGACCCGCACAACCTGTTCCGAGTCGCTTGATCCAGTGATCAACTGCTGATTCATTCCAGGGATCAGCGGTTTTCCAGACCTGAGCCCAATCAAACGCTAACCAGATCAACAGCCACTGTTGGTTTGGTTAGAGACGATCAAGAGTCTCTGCCCAAGACGGTTTATCCGATCCAGGTGCTTCGAAGGGCTGTTTGCATTAACCTCGCACCACGCAATCAACCTCGAAGCTGTGAATTGAACGATGGGTTTTGAACAACTAGCTGGACTACGTGACCGCCTGCGGGCTGAAAAAGAGCAAGCACAGGCCGATAGCGCGAAGCGCACCAAGCAAAAGCCTCCCCGCCAGGCGAAGCCTCGTGATCAGGATCCTGCATTGGAAGCCATCTGGCGGTTGCAAAGGCATTTCCCATTGGCTTTCCCAGTCAATCCGGCCCCCAAGGCTCCACTCAAAGAAGGCATCCTCAAGGATGCCGAGCAGCACCTTGAGCAACTCGGATTAACGACCGAACAGCTCAAACTGGGCATCGCCACTTGGTGCCGGGGGGCCCGATACTGGGCAAGCATGGTTGAGGATGCGCCGCGCCTGGACTTGAATGGCCAGGCGGTTGGCACCGTGACGGCCGCTCAGGCGTTGTATGCAAAGCAGCAAGCTTCGAAGCAGCGCAGCCAGGATCGAAGAAACCGTGCGAAGTTGGCATCGCAACCTCCGGCCCCTGCCGCCACCGAAGACTCGGCGAAACAGCTCACGAGCTGAACACCGCAAAGCCCCGCATCGGCAGCCCCGCCCTGGCAAAGGTGAAAGACCTCTTGCCAGGGGGCTCGCCTATCCATCTGGACCGAGAGTGGCTTGGAATATATTGGCGCCACGGCTCATACAGCTCGTGATTGAACAATATCTAGTTCATTTTCGGTGTTTCGTGTCCCAGCGTATCTCCGATCTGGCCTAGGTAATAGGCTGCGACACCAGGGACAAGCTTCAGCCGCTTATCCAGAAGGTGGGGACGAACGAATTCATACTTTGCTTTAAGTTCTGCCACCCTCGCAGCCGCCGGGTCTGGCGAGTGTTCCATGGCGTTGAAAGCATCGAGCAGACGCTTATCGACTACCCTCGGGTCCCCTGCCTTGAGCTCGTCAATGCAGATAGCCAAGGTGCCAAAACTCTGTGTCTGGTAGATAAGGTCAATGCGGTAGAGCCTGAGTAAGGTCGAAGGTCCGCTTCTGGCCGATTTCTGCCCCTGACGAGAGGCTGCTGCCTTCCCATGGGGGGCCGTAGGTAGATGGGGCAAGGGCGTAACTGGCGGTTACAACCTGTTTCCGGGGAGATGAGAGAAACTTCACGGAGTCAGCACTCCTCACTGGTACGGCTTAGGGTCCAAGGGTATCTGTAGCGATGCCGGGCCCGATCAATTCGGGTTCCTGAGGTGGCAGCAGGAAACCATTTCTAGGTAGTTCAGTTTGGCCGTATACCGTGGTATGCGGCATCGTGCCCTGAACGGACTGTGGGCATGACCTGCGACGACCTTTTTCTGCATCAGCTTTAGTTCGCACCGACTCAAACAAGGATGGCAGGCATATGAAATGGACCCTTCTGACTCTTGCACCAATCATCGTTACTCAGCTCTACATCCCTCTCTCACACGCGGATGAGTTATCAGCTATTCGAGTTGCCGCAGGGAAAGGGGAGTGTGTCGTCGTACATGAGGGGCGGCAGGAACCAGCCATTGCGCTGACCGCATCGTCCTATGACCTCCCCGGCTCGGACAAACGGGAAGTTTTGAAGTTGATAGACGAATTTCGTGCTCATGGTTGCTCTATTGAACATCCCGATAGTGAGGGAATTTCTCCGATCAATGTCGCAGTGCTTACCGCTGAACCAGATTTACTGCGTTACCTGCTGCAGGCTGGCGGCGACCCTTCGGCCCGAATAACAGGTTCGCGTCCTTGGTCGAACGGAAAAAACAGCATTGAGTTCGCACAGCTTTTGTACAAAGCAGAACCTACTGAAAAGCGAAAGAAAGTGATCGAGATCCTGACCTCGAATTGAATCAGTCGCTACCAGAGTTGCTCATACACCCGGTCTTTTGCCGAAGGTGATTCTGGTGAACTGAGCGACCGCTTCTGGCCGATTGCTGACTGTTTACGAGCAAAAAAGAAACCGCAACAGGAGCCCGGAGGGCTCCTGTTTATGCCGGGCTAGTCCCGGCGGCGTGGGGATTGCTGGATTGCGAAGTGGAATATGGCGAGCGCCAGGATAAGTGTCAGTGACAACGGCCAAAACCGCATAGCTATAACTGTTAGAGCAACAACAGCTGCAGTACCGGCGAAGATGCTGACCAGCAAGAACAGCAGGCCCAGAAAGCGTAGTAGCGTCATGCCGATTTTCCTGTGAGGTGAGTGATCAGGAGGGGCAATGTTGGTTTGCTTGGATGCGCTGATAGACCTCATCGCGATGCACCGTAATGTCGGGCGGTGCAGAGACCCCAACGCGCACCTGGTTGCCGTTGATGCGGAGAATGACGATCTCGATTTCGTCGCCAATGCGGATGGTTTTGCCGACGCTGCGGGTGAGGATGAGCATGTTTTTTACTCCTGCATGTTTAGTTGGCACCGAGCTGCCGCCCGGCACCTGTTTTTGTTAATTGGTGGGCTGTTGATTACGAGCTTCGGCGCGCTCGCGCAGCAGCGTCGATAGAGTCGGGCGAGTGCTGGCGGTGATGTGTTCGTTTGCTGGAGCGGGAGGAGTCTCTGTGGTGGTCGCAGGGGCGGGAAAGTACTCCTCAACGATTGCGCCGCCTTCTTCTTCGCTTTCCTCAAAGGCCCCATTGGCGAATCCTTGCCGTGCTGCAGTATCGAGGGCATGCTGGTCGAAGCCTGATGCTTGTCGTGCGTCATCGGTCTCCCGGCCTTGCTGCAGCGCCGCTTCGATCGATAGCCCGCTGCGTGCGGTGATATCGACATAGAAGATTGGCGAGCCGTGGCTCTGGCGAGTGGACTTTCCGCGTAGGCGCAGTTCCAACGGCAAGCACGCCAGGCGGTCTCCCGAAATCGCTTGCAGGTACTGCAGGCGAGCGGCCAAGGTGCGAATACTGTTAAATCCGGTGGTCCGGAATACAAAGGTGCCGAGGGCATCTTCATCGCCGATGACGACGTTGAGTCGGCCGTATGGTTTGCAGGCGCCGCCTTTCACGAGTGAGCAGCCATCGGGCGAAGGGCAGGGCAGTGAGTCGATGCTGTCTTTGCCGCGCCGCTTGCAGGTGTCGCCATTGCCGACGCAGATCGGCCGACCGGATTGCTGATCGAACAGACAGTACTCGGCACGGAAATTAAGTTCGGGCGAGTTGAACAGCAGGCGGATTGGGATGCTGCGGATCTTGCCGCCCTGAGCCTTGCGCAGCTCTTCGTCAATCGGGTGGTGGATCCAGCCATCACGTAGTAGCACCTGCGAGGTGATGGTGAATTGATCGTCCTTCTCCGGCAGACGCTTGCCGTTCTTCTCGACAACCTTGCCGATGGAAATCCGCCCGAGTACGGGCGGCGTGATAGCCAGGCCTTTGAGCATGGTGGTTCTCCAAGTGAATAAAAAAGACCGCCCCGAGCCGTGAGCATCGGGGCGGTCAAGGGGGAACGATTTCAGCTAACCAGGAAGCGACGGCTTCCCGGTTTGGTGGTGGAGAAGCGTGTGAGGAGATACGGCTTTTCCTTCAGCAGCTTCGGGACATCCAGGGCCTGGCTGTCCTTAGCCTTGCGCCAGGTCACCGAACCGTTGGCAAACACCGCTCGACTGGCTTCACCCATGGCCTGCTGCAGAAACTGTTTGAGCTCAGCCTCGCGCTGGCTGTGGGCCTCGAGAGTGGCTCGCGCTTCCTTCAGCTCATCGAAGGCGGCGCAGAGAATCGGATCCTGTGAAAAGTCCTGCGTGTTGCCGTTGTCTTCTGGGTAGAGACAGCGCAGCGCCTGCTCTGCTGACTCAGAGCCATCGGCCGGCGGCGGAGTGTCGCGCTGCACGTGGTTCCAGAAGTCCTGCTCCAGTTCGATCAGCCGAGCGATCAACTCGTCGTCACGCTCGATGCGGTGGATCTCCAACTGCTGGCCGCCGAGCAGCACGGCCACGTCTGCCGCTTGCTTACCGGTCACCGCCAACTGATGCATCACCTGCAGCTGCACATACACCGGCACGCCTTCTTTCCAGAGGCGCGCTCCGTTGATGCCTGCGGTCTTGCATTCGAGGATCTGCACATCGCTGGCGCCGATAACCTCGCGGTCGATGTTGGCCAGCATCCAGTTCATTTTCGGATCAGGGTGCTGCAGCACGGCGTTGATGCGCCGCACTCGGTGTCCGCTGCGGCGGGTGTAGTGTGTTGCGACGATCGGTTCGAGGATGTTGCCCCAGTAGGTAGGGCTTTCTTCATCATGAGGATCTGACTTCGCTAGGCCAGCATCACGGCCGGTCTTTTCCAGCCATAACTCCAATTGGGATTTGTACGGATTGAGGCCGACTGCCGCGGCAGCATCGGAGCTACCGATACCGTCTTTTCGAACGGCCAGCCAGGCTTCACGGGAGAGTTTCTTGGTGTCCACCAAACGCAGCGCAGGGCGCTGTTGCGCGTGCTTACTGACAGCAGAGACATGGGATCGAGGCAAATGGCTTTCCTGCGGGCATAAAAAAAGCCCGAGCGGGAAAACCGCTCGGGCCATTCAGTGATAAGGCGCGGACTAACTGTCAAAACTGAAGTTGTAGTCCCCTTCGCTGGTGGAGAGAGAGACCTCAACTACCTTTTGACAAGACGGTGCGTCTGCCTTCAACAGCTCACCAAAGGCGAGCTTGTACGGCAGGCGCTCTTGGACATTGACGGGGCAGTTACCTCGATTGATCTGCACCTTGTTGATCGTGACGCTGTCCTCGCGGGCGGTGATGCGAATCTGCGGTCCGCCCCAGACGGAGTTTCTGCCAAGCTCAACGGTAACGGGCGGCTCAGAGCCGCATCCCGCAATGACCGCGACTAGGAGCGCGACAGTCAGGTACTTCTTCATCGTCTTCATCCTGTGAAAGATGTTTTCCAGCAATCCACTCTGGGTTACCAGGCGGAGCGGCAAAGGTTTTTCTTGCTGTTCAGCGGTTGCAGAACCTTAGAAAGATTCTTGGTGGGCAGCTTCACAGTCCTGCCCTCCGCGCGGAGCTGAAGATTGTTCGCCTTGCGCAGTGCGGTCCAAAAGCTAGGGAAGTTGCTGCCGCACACGTGGCAGTCGGTGAAAAAGGGATTGCTGTAGGCCGTACCGTCGACAATGACATCGAATCCACCGTTGTCGTTGGACGAATACTGCTTGCCACCAATGGTGGCGTAGGCGCTGACGGCACTTTCATCATCGTCTGGGCAGGAGATGTTCAGCTCGTTCCCATTGCCATCGTCGACCAGGTGTTCCTGCACACCCTGGGCATAACCGGTGGTCCATTCGTAGGTGCCTGCTACGGCGCTGGTTTCGATCACGCACACGACAAGGCTGGACAGCAGCGCTATCGCTCTGATCATTTTCATGGAGTAACTCTCGTAAGTGAGGGTGAGGCTAGCCCTGGTGTGCGCCGATGCTGATGAAGAAGCAGACGATCCAGGTGATGAAGTAGGCGAGGTTCTGGTTCAGCAGCTTGGCGCGCTGATAGAGGTAAACCGGCACGACGAACACCCAGCCTTTGAAGCGACTGACGTCGTGACCGGCCTGCTTAAGGCGCTGGGAGTCGAGCACCGACAAGGCGATGTTCAGAGCCAGGGTGACGTACCAGTAGCGGTTCGCAGCCATGGCGCGTTCCCACTGCGCTTCACTGCCGGTGAACAGCCCAGCCACAAACGATTCCAGCAGGTAGCCAATCAACGGAGCGAAGGCCAGCAGCCAGACGATCTTGTTATTCACGCTGCTGCCGGTCAGCGGCGGCGGGGCTACATCCTCCAGATGCTCGCGCAGTTCGGTTTGCTCGATCTGCATCCAATCAGCCATACCTTTTTTCCAGACGCGAGAACCGTATGTGAGTTCGCCTTGTTGGATTAGGCCGATGAGCTGTTGCTGGGAGACGGCGCCTTTACGCTCGCCGTTTTGTTCATAGTGCCAAGAGGTGTCGAGGGTAGAGCTTGCGTCCTGCATGACAGGCTCCTTTTGGGTAGGAGTTAGAAGGGGAAAGTAATAACTGCGAGAGCTAACTCGGCGCAGATGCACTGCGCTTCGGTAGCGGCAATCTCTTGAAATGGGTCGTAAATACCGTGGTCTTATTGTCATCATAGCTTGACGATTTTTGCCATGGCAAGAATCTCTGCGATCCAAGACAAAGACGGGGACCTCGTGAAGCTCGGCGCAGCTGTCCGAGCGCGTCGCCTTGCCCTTGAGTTGTCGCAAGAGGCTCTGGCCGATGCTGCTTCGATTGATCGCTCGCATATGGGGAAAATCGAGCGTGGCGAGCGAAACGTTACGTTCCTGAACATCTGCCGAATAGCTGTCGCTATTCAGTGCAAACCTTCAGATTTGCTTCGCGAGGCGGGGTTGTAGATAGCCCTGGATGACCCCGCTGTTTCGAGTGCGCTAAGGTCAATTGCCTGTAGCTAAGCTGCAAGCTCCAAGGCAGCATCCAACGCCTTCTGCTTCAGCACCGCTCCTTGTCCGAACCACGCCGAGTCCAGGCGATATTCATTGCTGCGCGCCCGCCTTTCGTGGTCCACATACTCAGTGACGGAGCAGAGCAGTCCCCACGCTGTTCCCTCCGCCGCGGGTAGCTTGGCACCGCGGCCTGCCCCGTCATACAGCTCATGCACCCTGCGAAGTGCCCGCTCGTTGGCGAGCTTTTCGGGGATGTCCGTCGTAGGCGCAACATCGCACAACACGTCCAGGAAGAAGCTCGTGGCCTCTCTCGGACGCACCTTGCGTTCCGCCAGGTGACGCATCCGGTACATGAACTCATCCCACTGCGAGACAGAGATGCCGAGTTGCTTCTTCACCGCCTGAGAGTCAAAGCGAGTGTTGTGCGGAACCTTGATGGCCCGTGAGGTGCCATCCAAGGCAATGGTGAGGGTGTTATTGCAGACAACGCGGATGGTCGTCGGCGTGGCAGTGGTAGCAAGTGTCCCGTCGCACGAGGTGGCGAGTAGCAAGTAACCATTCACCTGGTCATTGCCTTTGAGGGCTGTGTGCTGACCAGTGCGCGCCAGTGCCCAGAATTTGCGGCCACCTTTGAGCACACCCGCCGTTTCCAGTTCATAGCCCGATACCTCAGTCAGGTCGCGATAGAACTCCAGCACCTCTTTGGGCTGAACGACCTGGTAGCGCTGCGAGACGACGGAGAGGGGAGCCTTGGTGTCGGAGCGGTAGAGCACCTTCTGTTCGGGGAAAGAGTGGACGCTGCCCAGATGGCCGACGGCATCGGCTTTGAAGTGCACTGGGCTTTCCTGGATTTGCCAGTCCATGCCGGCTTCGCGTTGCCAGATTTCAATAGGTTGCTTTTGAGGGAGCTGGTTGCCCAGGCCGTGCCAGGGCGTATCGCCCACATAAGCCATTTGTTCGACGAGATGAGCCATGGTGAGTTTCCTTTGAGCAAAAGCAGGCCAAAGCGCTGCGCGAGACGCAGGGCCGGCGAAATGAATGAGATCGAGGGAGGAGGCTAGGAGAGGCTGAAGCTGTGCTTGCAGCTCAGACATCGGTGGTTTTGCAGCACGTGTTCATCGAGCTGCTTGCCGATGGTGGCCCCGGCCACGCAGCCGGCGACGCTTCCGGCTAGTGCGCCAAGGAAAGCACCGGCAATACAACTCAGCGCCATGCCTGGTGGTCCGCCAAGGGATCCAAAGCTGGCGCCAGCTTCGCCTCCGGCCAATGCTCCGGAAAAGCCGCTGCTGGCGCCGCCAATGGCACCGACAACGCTGCCTATTCTCTTGCCAAAATCACGTGTCACGACCTTTGCAGATCGACAGGCGGGACAAATCATCAAGGTGTTGCTCCCTGTATCACCGTATGTGCGGATCAGTGAAGGTTCACTGGGGAATCTTCACTTCGGTGATGTAGGACTGAAATTTTTTCGAAGCAGAGCCGATCTGTGCGAGCTGAAGGTACGCCGGCTGTGTTCTGAGCGATCCGTTCTTAGGGGAAATGAAGTGGGGGATTTTGTGGGGGATATTATGTTTTATTTTTTAAAATATGTTTAATAATCAATTTGTTATGTATGAAAAAGGCCGCCCACAAGGCGGCCTTTTTCATTGCTCCAGCAGATGCTTGGCGGCGTCCTTCCTGGACTCGTCGGGTATTACTTGTGCTTCAACTGCTCGAAGGACTTGACCATGTCCCGCGCCCAGCCATCGAGCAGGGCCTTGGCGTCGTTGGCGGTCATGACCTGGGAGGAGTTTTCCAGCTCGGTGCCGGCGCCCTTGCGGACCACCTGGGCGACCACCGTGCCGTTGCTGCCATCGAGGAAGGCGGCTTCGGTGGCGATGCTGGTGTCCTGGTCGCGGATACCGGTGGCGGTGCTGACGCCGGCGGCGATCAGGGCGATGGGGATGACTTCGTAGGGCTGCAGGCCCTTGGTCGAGGCGCTTACAGCAGTGATCGCCGGACGCACGATCAGCACGCCCGGGCCGGGGCCGCTGGCCAGCGGCAGGGCCTTGGAAAACTGCGTCTGCAGCGCCTGGTCATAGTACTTGGTGATGCCATCCAGGGTGCTCTGCGGGATCTTCTCGCTGGCTTGTGGCTGCGGATAGAGCTGGCTCGGCTCGACGTACACGCTGGTGAACTGGCTGACGTCGATACCGGGTTTGATCCAGCGCATCACCGGCGCACCGGAAGGGGACTTCTCTTCCTTGAGGACCTTGTAGTCCTTGAGGAAACCGGAGTAATTCTCTGGCTCGACGTACTTGCTTGCGCAGCCGGACAGCACCAGGGATGTGAGGCACAGCGAGACCGCTAACGACTTCAACTGCATGGAGTTGCTCCTTGTGTTCCAGACTGCTGGTAGGTTGGTTTCGAAATCCAAGATCCGTTGCTAGAAGCGCCAGGTAACGCCGGCGCCCAGTACATGCAGGGCGGCGTCCTTGTAAGTACCCGACAGGGTATTGCCGGATCGTGACTTGGTCTGCTCAACGTCGAGGTCGCCCAGCCACATCAGCGTATAGGCGGCGTGTACATCCATGCCATCACCCAGGTCGTAGTTGACTCCGGTAGCCAGGCGCCAGATCGCGCCGGCTGGGTTGTCCACGGTGCGATCATCGTCGTCGAGCATGGCGCTGTCGTAGCCCACGCCCATGCTCCAGCGCAGCCGCGGGGTGTACTGGTACTGGGCGCCCAGGGAAGCATGCCAGGAGTCCTTGTACTGGCGATCCACCGTGGTGCTGGTACCGGTGTTGTCGGTGTCCACTTCGACACCGATCTTCCCGAAGTCGCTCCAGTCCTGCCAGCCAAGGCTGCCGAGCAACGTCCATTGGGCGTCCAGGTCGTGAGCGACGCTGAACAGAGCGGTCTGGGGGATATTCATGTCCAGCTCCAGCTGGTCGACGCTGGTGCGGCGCAGGGCGATGTTGAGCAGCGGATTGTTGATGTTCTTGAGCTCAGGGCGATCCTCGAACTCGAACTTCACTTTGCTGGTGTATGCCAGGCCCAGGCGCGTCCGCGCGCTGAGGTGGTAAAGCAGGCCAATGTTGAAACCTGCAGCGACATCGGTGTCCTTGTAACGAAGCTGGCCGTCCGGGCGGTCAATCAGGCCCAACACACTGTTGTTCACTGCCACTTCGGTACGGTAGTAGCCATAGACGAGGCGCGGTCCGATACCGATGGACAGGTCGTCGGTGAATTTGTGCGCAAGGGTCGGCTGAAAGGAGACGCCAATCAGGGTCGACTCCTGTGTGAAGTAGCGGCCTGCCCAGTCATCGTCGTAGTCCACGGCCAGTCCGAAGTTGCCGTACGTACCGAAGCCGATGGCGCTGCGATCGTCGATTTGGTGGCTGATGAAGAAGCTGGCACCGGGCAGATACTCCAGCGCGTTGCCGCCCTCATTACCGCTGAACTGATTATCACCGTCGCGAGAGAACTGATAGTGCCCAAAAATAACCTGGCCATTGACGTTGACCTGAGTGCCCTTTAACTCAGTGATACCTGCTGGATTGCTCATCAGCACACTCGGGTCTCGCGCCAGGGCAGCAGCGCCAGCATTGGCCAGCCCGTTACCTTCCTGGCCGGCTTCGTAGATCAATAGATCAGCGGCATGGGCTTCGGGGCTGAGCAGTATCAGGATGGACAAGGCGACAGCTGCAGCAGGTGAATGACGGCGTGTTGCAGGCAACTCATGCATGTGGCTTCCTCTGCCAAAGCGTTTGGGTGCACGCTTTGAATCGCGTTCCGCAATGGCGCTTTTCCCCGGCACCGCTGAACTCCCCCGAGGCTTGCGCGGTGACGTAATCCAGCCTAGATGCTGCATTCGGTTGTGCAAACGCGAGGAGCAGATTTCTCCCTTAAAGCAGATTCATTTCACGACAGTGGCCACTATGGCGAAACGTTTCTCGGCTGCTAGTGTTACCTCGCAAGCGGTGGCACGGCAGTGTGTCTGGAGTGGGGTTCGGGCACGCCATCAGTAAGGGAAAACGAATCGACCGAACAAGGAAAATGCCTGTGTCCATGCGTGAACAAATTGCGGGTCTGGAGGCTGCCGTATCGGCCCAGGTGCTGGGCCAGGAAGAAACCGTCCGCCACATCCTGCTGGGCCTGCTGGCCAATGGTCACGTCCTGCTGGAAAGCCTGCCCGGGCTGGCCAAGACCCGCACCGTCAAGGCGCTGTCGAAGCACCTCGATGCGCGCATGAGCCGCGTGCAGTTCACCCCCGACCTGTTGCCGTCGGACATCACCGGCGCTGAAATCCTCCAGCAGACCGAGCAGGGCAACCAGCTCAGGTTCCAGCCGGGGCCGCTGTTCGGCAATGTCATCCTCGCCGACGAGATCAACCGCGCGCCGGCCAAGGTGCAGGCGGCGCTGCTCGAAGCCATGGAAGAGCGGCAGATCACCGTCGCCGGACAGACGCACCGCATGCCGGGCCTGTTCATGGTGCTGGCGACGCAAAATCCCATCGAGCAGGAAGGCACGTACCCGCTGCCGGAGGCGCAGATGGATCGCTTCCTGATGAAGCTGCTGATCGACTATCCCAAGGTCGAAGACGAGTCCCGCGTGCTGCAGCTGGTGCGCGCCGAGGAGCGCAGCCAGCAGTCCGGCGCCGAGCCGCTGGAGATCACGCCGCTTGCCCAGGACGCCGTGTTCGCGGCGCGCCGGGAAGTGGGCAATGTGCATGTCTCAGACGCCATCGATCACTACCTGATCGACCTCATCCATGCCACCCGCCGCCCAGCCGACTATGACGCCGACCTGGCCCGCTGGTTGAAGGTCGGCGCCAGCCCGCGCGGCGGCATCAGCCTGGACCGCGTTTCCCGCGCCCACGCCTGGATGGCCGGCAATGATTACGTCACGCCCGATGATGTACGCGCTGTCGTGCATCCCGTTCTGCGTCATCGCCTGCTGCTGTCCTATGACGCGGTGGCCGATGGCGTCGGTGCCGATCAGGTGATCGACCGGCTGCTCGACAAAGTCGCGATTCCGGCCTGAGGAGGAGGGCGTCGATGGCGGATCAGCAGCCGGTCGCCGATGGTTTCGTCTACGCCTCGCTGCAGCAGCTGATGCTGCTGGAACATCGCGTGCGCGGCCTGAGCTTCCTGTCGCGGCAACCGTTGTCCAGCATCCTCTCCGGCAGCCATGCGGCGCGCCTGCGCGGCCGGGGGCTGAGCTTTGACGAGCTGCGCCAGTACAACCCTGGCGACGATCTGCGCCATCTGGACTGGCGCGCCTCGCTGCGCTACGGCAAGCCCTTCGTGCGCAGCTATACCGAGGAGCGCGACCGTCCCACGCTGCTGCTGGTGGACCAGCGCATGAGCATGTATTTCGGTTCCAAGCGCAGCTTCAAGTCCGTGACTGCCGCGGAGATTGCCGCGCTCGGCGCCTGGATGGCTCTGCAGGCGGGTGACCGGGTCGGTGGCCTGGTGTTCGGCGACCGTCAGATCGAGTACATCCGCCCCCTGCGCAGCCGGGCCAGAGTCGAGGCGCTGTGCGCGGCCATCGTGCGGCACAACCATGCACTGCAAGCCACCCGCAGCGACGACGATGCACCCGGCCAGCTCGACCGGGCGCTGCGCCAATGCCTGGGGGTAGCGGGGCACGACAGCCTGGTGGTGATCATCAGCGACTTTGCCGGTGTGACCGACCAGACGCTCCAGCTTCTGCGGCAGCTGAGCTCGCATAACGACGTGCTGGCCTTGCAGGTGTTCGATCCCATTGCCCTGCGCCTGCCGGACCGCGGCCGCGTGACCGTGACCCAGGGCGAACTGCAGGTGGAGCTGGAGGTTGGCCGGCGCCAGGTGCACCGGCCGCTGGGTGAGTTCCTATCCGGCCGCCTGAAGGACGTGGCGACCCTGCTGCGCCGCAGCCAGGTGCCCTTGATGATGTTCAGCAGCGGCCGCGACAGCCTGGAGCAATTGCGCGGCGAGCTGGGGCGCCTGGCACGATGAGCACCCCGCGCATCGACCAGCTCCAGGAACTGCCGGCGCCACCGACGCTGGTCAGCTATTGGCCGCAGACCTGGGCCTGGGCGGTGCTCGCCCTGCTGCTCGTGGCGGCCGTTGCCGCGTGGGCGCTATGGCGCTACCGGCGATGGCGGCGTGACCGCTATCGGCGCGAGGCGCTGCTGCTCCTGGATGATCTGGGTGCGGCCCTGGCGGACCCGCAACGTCGTCTTGCCGCGCTGCGCCAGCTGCCTTCGCTGCTCAAGCGTGTGGCACTGTCGATGCCCGGTGGCGATGCGACGGCGGCGCTGGGTGGCAGCGCCTGGCGCAGCTATCTGCAAGGCCGCAGCCCGGCGCAGCTGCCGGCCGATCTGGATCAGCGGCTGGCCATGCTGGCCTATGCGCCGGATGCGCGCGTCCAGGCGCTGGGCGAGCAGGAGGCTCAGGCCCTGCTGGCCGTCTGCCGGGAATGGATCGAGGTGCACCATGTGGCAGTTTGATCTGCCCTGGCTGCTGCTCCTGCTGCCGTTGCCCTGGCTCGCCTGGCGCTACCTGCCGGCCTACCGGGAATCGCGCAGCGCCTTGCGGGTGCCGTTCTTCGCCGCCATGAGCCGCGCCGTGGGCCAGGAGCCCAGCCGCGGCGGAGCCGCCGGCGGGCGCTGGCAACTCCCGCTAAACCTGCTGGTGTGGGGGCTGGTGCTGGTGGCGTGCGCGCGTCCGGTGCTGGTGGAGAAACCCATCGAGCGGGTGCAGCCGATCCGCGACCTGATGCTGGCCATCGACATCTCGCAGTCCATGGAGACCAACGATTACCTTGATGCCGGTGGCCAGCGGGTGGACCGCCTGAGCATCGTCAAGGGCGTGGTGCGCGACTTCATCGGCGAGCGCAAGGATGACCGTATCGGCCTGATCGTCTTCGGCACCGGCGCCTTCGCCCAGGCGCCGCCGACGCTGGACCACGCCAGCCTGCTGATGCTGCTGGACGAAGTCGGCATCGGCATGGCGGGGCCGAACACCGCCCTGGGCGACGCCATCGGCCTGACGCTCAAGCTGCTCAAGGACGCGCCGGAACAGGAAAAGGTGCTGATCCTGCTCACCGACGGCAACGACACTGCCAGCGCCATCACGCCCAGCCACGCGGCGGCCATGGCCCATGAGCGCGGTGTGGTGGTGCACACCATCGGCATTGGCGACCCCGCGGCCAGCGGCGAGTCGAAGGTGGACCTGAAGACGTTGCAGGATATCGCCCACAGCACCGGCGGCCGCTACTTCCGAGCCGGCGACCGCGAGGCGTTGAAGGCCGTCTACGCGACGCTGGACCAGATCACGCCGCACCAGGTGAAGACCCTCAGCCACCAGCCCAAGCGCGACCTGTTCTGGGTGCCGCTTGGCGCTGCGTTGGCGTTGCTGGTGCTGTCGCACCTGTTGGCGGCCATCGCCGGACGATTGGCCGTGCCAGGCGATTCGCGTGGCAGCCGGGAAGTGGAGGGCTGATGGACATCGACCTCAGTGCCTTCCATTTCCTGCGGCCGTGGTGGTTGCTGCTCCTGTTGCCGGGAGTGCTGCTGCCGCTGCTGTGGAGCCGGCGTCACGATCTGGCCCGCCGCCTGGACGGCATCATTGCACCCCATCTGCTGGAGCACCTGGTGATCACGCCCACCGACCGCCAGCGTGTGCGCCCGGTGCAGCTGCTCGGCGCCGTGCTGGTGCTAGGTGGCGTGGCGGCGGCCGGGCCGACCTGGGAGCAGGACCGCCCGGCCTTCCTGGAGAACCGCGCGCCGCTGATCCTGGCGGTGGACCTGTCGCCCTCCATGGCCGCCAGCGATGTTCCTCCGTCACGCATCGAGGCGGTGAAGCACAAGCTCCACGACCTCATCGCGCGGCGGCCGGGCAGCCCGACGGCGCTCATCGCCTATGCCGGCAGCGCACACCTGGTGCTGCCCGCCACCGACGATGGCGGCTTGCTCGACAGCTTCCTGCAGGCGCTGTCCCCCGGCCTTATCCAGCGCAGCGGCAAGGACGCGCTGGGTGCCATCGAGATCGCCAAGCGCCTGCTGGCCGCCGAGCAGTCGCCGGGCACCCTGGTGTTGCTGACCGATGGCGCTGATGAGCAGCAGTTCGACGCTATCGACAAAGCCCTGCGCGGCAGTGATCTGCAAGTGCTGGTGCTGGCGGTGGGCAGCCAGGATGGCGGCTTGCTCGACGGTGGCCAGCAGGACGCCGCCGGCCGCCCCTTGTTGGCCAGCTTCGACTCGGACGCCTTGAAGGGCCTCGCGGAGGCGGCGGATGCGCCGCTGGGCAGCCTGACCCTGGGTGACGACGACCTGGACTGGATCGAACTGCACGCCCAGCAACATTTCCAGGCGGCCCAGGGGGACGAACAGCAATTGCACTGGAAGGACGCCGGATACTGGCTGTGCTGGCCGCTTTTGCTGCTCTCGCTGCTGAGCGTGCGCAAGGGCTGGAAGGTGCACTGGATGAGCGCACTGTTGCTCGCCGCCGGGCTGAGTGGTGCCCCGGAACCGGCGCGTGCCGGCGCGCTGGCCGATGCCTTCTTTACGGCGGACCAGCAGGGGCGCTGGGCTTTCGAGCACGGCCATTATCCGCAGGCGGCTGCGCATTTCCGTGACCCGTTCTGGAAGGGGCTGGCCGCTTATCGCGCCGCAGACTACCCGCTGGCTCTGAGCAGTTTCGCCCGGCTGGATTCGTCCGAGGCGTACTTCTACCTGGGCAATACCTATGTGCGCCTGTCGAAGTTCGATCAGGCCATCGACGCTTATCGTCAGGCGCTGCAGCGCCAGGCGGACTTTCCAGCCGCCACCGCCAACCTCGCGCTGGCCCAGGCCCTGCAGAAGGACCGCGAAGACCAGCAGGAAGCCGGCCCGCCCGACGAGAAGCCCGACCAGGAGGTCTTCGACAATACCGCTGGCAAGGGCAAGAGCGTGCCCCGCGCACGCGCCAAGGCCGACTCGGACGAGCAGTGGCTGAACAACCTGAGCACCTCGCCGGCACAGTTCCTGCGCCGCAAGTT
This sequence comes from Pseudomonas multiresinivorans, assembly GCF_012971725.1. Taxonomy (NCBI): domain Bacteria; kingdom Pseudomonadati; phylum Pseudomonadota; class Gammaproteobacteria; order Pseudomonadales; family Pseudomonadaceae; genus Pseudomonas; species Pseudomonas multiresinivorans. Next base: position 4,076,101 of record NZ_CP048833.1, on the reverse strand, counting down.
TCTGCTGCAGGATGCGGCGACGGGGGCGGGATCATGAGGCGCGCGCTGCTCTGCCTGTTGCTGTGCTGGCCTTTGCTGGGGCTGGCCGCCGAGCCGGAGGTGAAGGTCCGTACCCAACTGCTGCCGGGCGATTCGGTGCTGGTCGGTGGGACGCTCACGCTGCAGGTCGATCTGCTGGTGGACACCTGGTTTGCCCAGCCGCCGCAGCTGCCCGCGCTGAAGGTCGCCGGCGCGGTGGTCTCCGAGCCGAGCAGCGAGGCTGCCCACCTCAACGAGAAGATCGCCGGGAAGCCGTTCTTCGGCCTGCGCTACGGCTACCAGATCACCCCGCAGAATGCCGGGGAGTTCACGCTGCCTGCGCTGGACATCCAGGTGCAGCCAGGGCAGGGCAGCGGTCCGGTGAAGATCACCAGCCAGCCGCTTCACTTCACCGCCAAGGCCCCCGCGGGCGTTGCTGCCGAAGGCGGTCAGCGCCTGGTCGCCAGCCAGGTGCAGATCACCCAGCAGCTCAAGGCTTCCCACGAGCCACTGCGGGTGGGCGACAGAGTGACCCGCAGCCTGCACATCACCGCCGAAAACGCCCAGGCCATGCTGATCCCCGCGCCGGCCTTCGCCGAGGTAGAGGGGCTGCGCCGCTACGTGCAGTCTCCGACAGTGCAGGCTTTGAGCGATGGGCGTGGCGGCAGCAGCGGCGGTGAGCGCATGGACGCGGTCACCTACGTGGTCAACCAGGCCGGTGATTTCCAGCTGCCGCCCATCGAATTGCACTGGTGGGCGGCGGACAGCGGGGAAGAACGTACTGTTTCGGTCCCTGCGCTGGAGCTGTCGGCTCAGGCTGCGGCCGTCTACAAGGCGCCTTTCTCCATCAGCGACGACCTGCGCGAACTGGGGCGCCATGCCCAATTGCGTATCGCCCGTCACTGGTTGCTGCTGGCTGTGTTAGTGGCGGTGCTGGTGGGCGCGGGTTACGCCGCGTATAGGTGGGGCGCGCCGTTGCGTACCGGCGTGATGGATGCCATCGAACGCCGCCGCCAGGCATGGTGCGAATCGCCGGGCTACGCCTGGCGCCAGGTTCGCTCCCAGCTCAAGGGCGACCCGCCGCAACTCGGTGCCCTGTACCTGTGGCTGCGGCGGACAACCGGATGTCGTGAATTAAGCACGGCAGTGCCTGATGGTTCCGTCAAGCCTGGCAATTCTTTGCTAGCGTTTCTCAGGGCCCGCTACGGCCGGGCCGATGCGCAGGCGCGTAGCGCGACCGCCCAACTGATACAGGCGTTGCCGGTAATCCATCGGGAGATGGGCCACGGCAAGCCGACGAGCCCGCCGGCCCATGCCCTCAAACCTTTGAATCCGTGATCCAGGGATGTGACATGCCTTCGTACCTTGCGCGACCGATTGCCCGTTGGATGCTCCTGCTGCTCTGCCTGCCGCTGCTGGTTCAGGCGGCGGACGCGTTGCCGTCGTGGAACGAAGGGCCCTCGCGGCAGGCGATCATCGAGTTCGTCGAGGCCGTGACCCACGAGGGCGGCAAGGACTTCGTGCCGCCGGCCGAGCGCATCGCCGTGTTCGATAACGACGGTACGTTGTGGAGCGAGCAGCCGATGTACTTCCAGGTGCTCTTCGCCCTGGACGAGGTGAAGCGGCAGGCGCCGCAGCATCCGGAGTGGAAGCAGAAGCAGCCGTTCAAGGCGGTGCTCGAGGGCGACCAGAAGACCCTCGCCGCCAGCGGCATGAACGGCATCCTGGAGATAGTCGCCGCCACCCATTCGGGGATGAGTACCGAGGACTTCATCGCCAACGCCCGCCGCTGGCTTGCCAGCGCCAGGCACCCGCGCAGCCACAGGCCCTACACCGAGATGGTGTTCCAGCCGATGCTGGAGCTGCTGGGCTACCTGCGGGCCAACGGCTTCAAGACCTACATCGTCTCCGGCGGCGAAGTGGCATTCATGCGCGCCTTCGCTGAGGAGGTCTACGGTATTCCTCCGGAGCAGGTGATCGGCACCACCCTGGGCAGCCGCTTCGAGGATCGCGACGGCAAGTTGTCGATCCAGCGCCTGCCCAAGCTGGTGCACAACGACGACGGCCCCGGCAAGCCGGAGAGCATCGACAGCATCATCGGCCGCCGGCCGATCCTGGCCTTCGGCAACTCCGACGGCGACCTGCAGATGTTGCAGTGGACGACCGTTGGCAAGGGTCTACGCTTTGCCGGCCTGGTGCACCACACCGATGCCCCACGGGAGTGGGCCTATGACCGAGAGAGCAAGGTCGGGCGCCTGGACAAGGCGCTCGACGTGGCGAAGAGCAGGGACTGGGTGGTAGTGGACATGGCAAAGGAGTGGAAGCGGATCTATCCGTTTGATCAGTAAGGCCAACAAGTGAAAACCGCAGGGGCACGGGGATCTCCAGTCGAGCAGTCGGTATCTCCAGTGACGCAGTCGTGGCAAACGATGAGAAACTGGAATGGAGAGACAACAATGAAGCGCACGGGAAGATGGTTATCGCAGTTCGCCCTCGCGGCGACCGCGATAGTGGGGTGTACGGTCGCCAGCGCTGCTGACAAACCGAACATCCTGGTGATCTTCGGCGACGATATCGGCCAGACCAATATCAGCGCCTATTCGTTCGGAGTGGTCGGCTACCAGACACCGAACATCGATCGCATCGCCAAGGAAGGCATGATGTTCACCGACTACTACGCGGAGAACAGCTGCACCGCGGGGCGTTCGACCTTTATCACCGGGCAGACGATCCTGCGTACCGGGCTGTCGAAGGTTGGCATGCCGGGCGTGCCGGTCGGTCTGCAGGACCGCGATGTCACCATCGCCCAGGCGCTCAAGGCCCACGGCTATGCCACCGGCCAGTTCGGCAAGAACCACCTGGGCGACCGCGACGAGTACCTGCCGACCAAGCACGGCTTCGACGAGTTCTTCGGCAACCTCTACCACCTCAATGCCGAGGAAGAGCCCGAGCGTCCGTACTGGCCCAAGGATGACGAGGCCTTCACCAAGGCCGCTTCACCTCGTGGCGTGCTGAAGGCCACCGCCGACGGCAAGATCGAGGATACCGGTGCGCTGACCAGCAAACGCATGGAGACCATCGACGACGACACCACCCAGGCTGCGATCAACTTCATGGACAAGCAGGTCAAGGCCGACAAGCCGTTCTTCGTCTGGATGAACACGACGCGCATGCATGCCTTCACCCACGTGCGTGAGTCGATGCAGGGCCAGAGCGGCATGCCTGGCAACGACTACGCCGATGGCATGCTCGAGCACGACGGCGACGTCGGGAAATTGCTCAAGGCGGTGGATGATCTGAAGATCGCCGACAATACGATAGTCGTCTACACCACTGACAACGGGCCTAACCAATGGTCCTGGCCAGACGCCGCCACCACACCGTTCCGCAACGAAAAGAACTCCAACTGGGAGGGTGCCTATCGCGTGCCGGCGATGATCCGCTGGCCGAACCACATCAAGCCCGGCAGCGTTTCCACGCAGATGTTCTCCGGGCTGGACTGGTTCCCGACGCTGCTGGCCGCCATCGGTGACACCGACATCAAGGAACGCCTGCTCAAGGGCGCCGATCTCGGCGGCAAGAGCTTCAAGGTGCATCTGGACGGCTACAACCAACTGGACTACCTGACTGGCAAGACCGACAAGGGCGCGCGCAAGGAGTTCTACTACTTCAACGACGAAGCTGAACTGGTGGGCATGCGCTTCGATAACTGGAAGATCGTCTGGTGCGAGCAGCGTGCTCCCGGCGGATTGCAGGTCTGGAGCGAGCCATTCACCTGCCTGCGGGTACCCAAACTATTCAACCTGCGCATGGACCCCTACGAGCGGGCGGACGTGGTTTCCGACCAGTACTACGACTGGCTGACCAAGAACGACTACCTGCTGTTCCAGGGCACGCGCAAGGCGGCGGCCTTCTTGCAGACCTTCGTCGACTACCCGCCGAGCCAGCGCCCGGCCAGCTTCAGCATCGACCAGATTCGCAAGGATGTGGACGCGAAGATCGAAGCGAAGATGAAGCAGGGCAGCAAGTAGTGATCCACGCATTGGGCGTCGCTCCGGCATTGCCCACCTCAATCCCCGCGACAGCCGTGCTGTCGCGGGGATTCTTCTGTTCGACAAGGTTGTCCCGATGCCGTCACCTGTCAGTTCGTCGACCATGAATGCTCGCCCCGCCAGACAGGCTGCCGTTGGCGTTCCGCGCCGGCTGGCCATGTGGATGCCGGCTCTGCTGCTGTTTGCTTCCGGCGGTGCGGCGCTGGTGTTCCAGGTGCTCTGGGTGAAGCAGTTGTCGCTGGTGGTCGGTGTGGAGGTGTACGCCGTGACCACGGCGATCAGCGCCTTCTTCGCCGGGCTGGCGCTGGGAGGACTGGCTTTCGGGCGGCTCGCCGATCGGCTGGCGCGGCCGCTGCGACTCTATGCGGCGCTGGAGGTTCTGGTGGCGCTGCTGGCCGTCGCGTCCACCGTGGCGCTGGCCAATGCCGCCAGCGCTTTCGCGTTTCTGGAGGAAGCGTTCGGCATCCTGGCCTGGGCGCTGCCGTTGGTGCTGGTGGGCGTGCCGGCATTCTTCATGGGCGGCACGCTGCCGGTGCTGGTGCGCGCCGTGGAGCCCGCCGACGGGCAGATGGGCCGCACGGGCGGCGGTCTCTACGCTGCCAATACCGCTGGCGCCATCGCCGGCACGCTGATGGCGGCGTTCGTCTTCCTGCCGATGCTTGGCGTGCTGGCGAGCGCCTTTGCGGCGGCTGTGTTCAATCTGATCGCTGCCGCAGGCGCGCTGACGCTGCGGCGCGAGCCCGCCACGCCGGTGATCGAAGGTGAATCGCTGGCCGCTCCGCGCAGCAAGGCGGCGCGCCTGGCCATCGCCCTTTACTGCGTGGCGGGTGGCGTCGCGCTGGGTTACGAGGTGGTCTGGACGCAATCCATCGTCCAGTTCATGAGCACCCGGACCTTTGCCTTCGCCGTGGTGCTGGCCACTTATCTTTGCGGCCTGGTGCTGGGCAGCGCCCTGTATGCCCGGCGCGCGGACCGCGTTCGCGACCCCTGGGGCCTGTTCGGCCTGCTCATCGCGGCGGCCGGGTTGCTGGCCATCCTGCAGGTCGCTGGGCTGGGTGCCTGGCTGGTCGCCCTGCAGACCCGTGCCGAATGGCTGGTGCTGCAGGCCGGTGGCACCGAACTGGCGGGCATGTGCGCGCGCTTCGCCGTGGCCGCGCTGTGCGTGGTGTTCCTGCCGACGACCCTGCTGGGGGCGGCATTCCCCATCGCCCTGCGTTTGGCGGTGGACCAGCAGCACGTGGGCCGCGATGTGGGCATGGTGGTGGCGCTCAATACCCTGGGCGGCATCGTCGGCGTGATGCTGACCGGTTTCGTCCTGGTGCCGGGGATCGGCCTGGTGCGTACCCTGGCGGTCCTCGGAGCTTTGGCTGCACTCATCGGCCTGCTGGCAGTCTGGCGGGGGGATGGCGTGGGCAGGGTCCTGCGCATTGGCGTCGCCATGGTCGCGGTCCTGACGCTGGCCATCGGCGCGCTGACACCACCGCAGCACCTGGCGCAGCTGATGCCGGGGGCGCGCAACGGGCAGATCAGCTTCTATGCCGAGGGTCGCGGCGGCACTGTGGCGGTGATCGAGCAGGGCCGGGGCGACAACCGTTTCAGCCGCCTCTACATCCAGGGCGTTTCCAACACCGGCGATGCCATGCCGTCGCTGCGCTACATGCGACTGCAAGCGCTGTTGCCGCTACTGATCCATAACGGCGAGCCGCGTTCTGCGTTGGTCATCGGTTTCGGCACGGGCATTACCGCAGGCGCGATGCTGCGTTATCGCGACCTGCAGCACCCGGTGGTGGCCGAGTTGCTGCCCGAGGTACTGGCCGCCGCCCCTCGCTTCAAGGGCAACTTCGACGCGATCCATGACCCACGTCTGGATATCCGCCTGCGCGATGGTCGTCGTGAACTGCTGCGCAGCACCGAACGCTACGACATGATCACGCTCGAACCGCCGCCGCCCTCGGCTGCCGGGGTGGTCAACCTCTACTCGCGGGACTTCTATGAGCTGGCGGCATCGCGTCTGGAAGAGGGCGGGATAGTCGCCCAGTGGTTGCCGTTGCCGACGCAGAACGATGAGGAAAGCCGCTCCCTGGTGCGCAGCTTCATCGATGTATTCCCCAATGCCACGCTCTGGACCACCGAGTTTCACGAAATGCTCCTGGTTGGCTCGCTGCGGCCCCTGCACCTGGATGTGACGCGTATCCGCGCGCGCTTCGAGCAGCCCGACGTGGCACAGGCCTTGAGCGAGGTCGGCATCGATTCGGTCGAAGCACTGCTCGCCACCTGGGTGACCGATCGCGATGGCCTGGTGCGGTACGCCGGCGATGCGGCGCCGGTGACCGACGACCAGCCGCGCATCGAGTACGCGCCCTGGGTCCGCTCGAAGGAAATTGCCCGTGTCCTGCCGACGCTGCTGGCCCTGCGCACCGCGCCGCCCCTGGAGAACGCCGTGCCTTCGGTTCGCGCCTCGGTAGACGATAACTGGGCAAGGCTGCGGCGCTTCTACGACATGAGCCTGAGTGCGTATCGCGGCGACCGGCAGGCCTGGGCCCGCGAGGCGCGGCAGGTGGTCCGGGAGGACGGCGACAATCCCTACTACCGCTGGTTCCTCGGCGAGCGCTGAGCCCCCGGCGCGGGGCCCGCGTCAGGGCCGCGGGCTGCCATCCTCGCCCATGTGCCGGGCGGCCAACTCCAGGGCGCCGAGCCCGCCCCGGCGCAGGCAGCCCAGCAGGGGCAGCCAGGGGATATCGGTGATCCGTACCGAACTGGCGGGAACCATCCGTACTTCACCGGCGGTGCCGCCGGCTGGTCCGCCATCCGGCAGGTAGACGAGCAGCCAGTCGTCGCGCTCCTCGAAGATCAGCGCGAAGCGAAATCCGACATCCTCGCTCACCAGGCCGACCTTCGCCGCCCCCACGTCATCCATCCCGGTGAAGCGTGCGGCGGCGTCCTTGAGCAGGGGGTAACCGGGCAGGTTGCTCAGCAGCCGGTCCTCCAGCGTCTGCAGCGCCGCGCTGGCCGCGCGGGTCCTGGCCAGCAGCCCGGCGAGGAAGCACAGCAGAGCGAGCAGGACGATGCAGGCCAGGGTGATCTCCGTGACACCCAGCGCGGTGAAGCCGGTGAACAGCGGAAGGAGCTTCTGCACCGCTGGCGCGAGCAGGTGGATGGCCTTCTCGACCAGGACGAACACCAGTACCAGCGGCAGGATGAACAGCAGCCCACCGGCGATGGTGGTGCGGATGAACTTCAGCATTTCGACCTCCTTGGGGAAGCCGGCCGACGACAGCGCAACGCAGCCGGTGAATCGATGGCGGGCTCAGCCCGCCGTGACGGCGACGATGATCGGACCGCACACCGCCAGCAGTACGTTGGAAATGGCGTAGCACACCGTGAAGCCAATGACGGGTGTATTGCTGCCGGACTGCTCGATGATCTTGTTCATCGAGGCCGCTTCGGTCTGCGCGCCGGCCAGGGCGCCGAACAGGATCATCGGGTGCAGCCCCAGGACGTAGCGGCCGAAGTAGAGCGTCACCAGCGGCGGGATGATGGTCACCAGGGCGCCGGAGAGCAGCAGCGCCGCGCCCTGGCTCTGGATCGCGGCGATGGCGGCGGGGCCGGCCAGCAGCCCCACCACGGCGCCGAAGGCGGTCAGCCCGAACTCCGAGAAGGCCCACTGTGCGGCCGGGGGCAGGGCGCCCACTTCGGGATGTCGCGAGTTGTACCAGCCGATCAGCAGGCCGGCGAGCAGCATGCCGCCACCGATGCCCAGTTCTACCGGAATCATGCCGATGTGGGTGGAGAGCATGCCGACCAGCGACCCCACGACCATGCCCAGGGTATGGATGGCGATATCGCTCTTGTAATTGCTCGCCCGGATGCGGCCGATCTGCGCTGCCAGCGCCTCGACGCTGGCCGTGCGGCCGACCAAAGTGATGACGTCGCCACGGCGCAGCACGGTGTCGGGCAGCAGCGGCAGCTCCAGGCCTTGCCGCGTAATGGAGCGGATGTAGCAGCCCATTCGGTCGGCGCCGACCAGCAGCGTCTTGATTTGGTGGATGGTCTTGCCGGCCAGCCGGGGCGAGGTCAGGACGATGTCGGCATCGCGGGTGGCGAAGGACATGCTGTCGGGGTTGTCGATTTCCGGGCCGATCCAGTCGTTGAGGTCGGCCACGGCTTCGCGCAGGGCGTAGACGCCGAGGATGTCGCCGCTCTCCAGGCGCAATTGCGGGTCGCGCTCGAGAATCTGGCCGCCACGGATGACCCGCTCCACGCTCAGCGCGGCGTGCAGCGCCTCGACAGCGGCGATGCGCTGGCCGATCGCTGCCGCCGACTGGGCACGATGGGCACGGACGACGATGCGGGTGTAGGGAATGCTGATGGCGTTTTCTTCGCGCTCGATGCCCAGCTCCCGCTCCAGCTCGCGCGCGCTCTGGCGCAGGTCGACGCGTAGCAGCTTCGGCGCGATGCTGCCGACGAAGACGATCAGGCCGATGGTGCCGAACAGGTAGGTGATGGCGTAGGCCACCGCCATGTGGCTGTTGAGCTGGATCTTGGCGGCATCGTCGATGGCCAGCTGGGAGATGGCGCTGCTGGCGGTGCCCATGATCGCCGTGTCGGTCAGTGCTCCCGCGCCCAGGCCGGCGGTGAAGCCGGCGTCGAAGTGGAACAGGTGATACATGCCGAGGATGACGCCCAGGGCAGTGGCGCAGAGCACCACGGAAAGCAGTACCAGCTTCAGGGTGCCGCGATTGAGGCTGCCGAAGAACTCCGGGCCGCTCTTGAAACCGACGGCATAGATGAACAGCGCGAAGAACACCGACTTCAGCTCATGGGGCACTTCCAGGCCGATCTGCCCGATCAGCAGGCCCATCAGCAGCGCGCCGGCGACCGAGCCCAGGTGAAAGCTGCCGATCTGGATCCGCCCCAGCAGAACCCCCAGGGAGATCGCCAGGAACACGGCAATCTCGGGGTTGGCGCGCAAGGCGTGGAGGAAAAAATCGAGCATCGACGCGGCTCCCTGTCGAAGTGGCGTCCGAGCAGTATGGACGGTGAATGCCGGGCTGCCGTTATGCAGGGGAGTGTGGAACGACTTTCTCTTTAGTGCGATTTCGCCGCGCGACCCCCGCCATCGAAAATCCTCGACTAGTCTTGTGCTGACTTCATGTGGATCGCTCCAGAGCCTGTGCCCAGGCTCTCGTCGTGGATAGCGATTTCCCTGGCCGGCGCCGTGCGCCGGCTCACCACGAGAGCGCCCATGGCAGCAGCCAGCGACCTGATCATCTGTGAGTACTGCGACGCGGTGTACGAACGCCAGCCGTTGCAGCGACACCAGCGTGCACTGTGCGTGCGCTGCGGCGGGGTACTGCATCGGCACAACGCAATGTCCGTGCAGCAACGTCTGGCGCTGGCGCTGACCGGCGCGGTGCTGCTGGCTTTCGCCAACAGTTACCCGGTGATGACCATCAGCATGCAGGGCCTGAGCAATTCGGCGACGCTGTGGGACGCGGTGATGATCCTGAGCAGCGGCCCCATCACCTTCATCGCACTGGTGACAGCGCTGGCCATCATCCTCGCGCCGGCGCTGCAGGTAACGCTGCTGATCTGGGTGCTCGGCTTCGCCCTGGGCGGGCGCCGCGCGCCGGCCTTCGCCGGCTGCATGCGCTGGCTGGAGTCCCTGCGTCCCTGGAGCATGCTGGAGGTCTGCCTGCTGGGCACCATGGTCGCGGTGATCAAGCTGGCCGGCCTGCTCGACGTGATCCCCGGCATCGGCCTGCTGGCGATGGCCGCCCTGAGCGTGCTGATCATCTACATCGCCGGCAAGGACATCCGCGATCTCTGGGAGCGGGTATGAAAACGCCCCCGCTCGCCGCTCACCTGAATCTGTGCCTTTGCCACGGCTGCGGCGCCGCCTGCGATACGCGCAGCGGCGGCCATCATTGCGAGCGCTGTGGCGCCCCCCTGCACCCGCGCAAGGCCGATGCCATCACCCGCGGCTGGGCGTACCTGGTGGCGGCGCTGATCTTCTACGTGCCGGCCAACCTGTTGCCGGTCATGCATACCGAAATGCTCGGCCAGGGCATCGACAGCACCATCGGCGGCGGCGTGCTGGAGTTCTGGGAAAGCGGCGCCTGGGACATCGCGCTGATCATCTTCATTGCCAGCATCGGCGTGCCGGCGATCAAGTTCTTTTCCCTCGGGCTGCTGCTCTGGACCGCCCAGCGCCGCAGCAACTGGGCACGGCGGCAGCGCTCGCAGCTGTACCGCTTCGTCGAGCTGATCGGCTACTGGTCGATGCTCGACGTGATGGTCGTCGCGCTGGTGGCGGCCCTGGTGCAGATGCGTGAACTGGGCACCATCGAGCCGCGCGCCGGCATCCTGTTCTTCGGCATGGTGGTGGTGCTCACCATGCTTTCCGCCATGAGTTTCGATCCACGACATATCTGGGACGACGGAGATCCGATCGATGGAGCAGGACACCCCTAAGCACGCCGCCCCCGGACAGCCGCAGGTACGTACGCGGCGCTGGAATGTATCGCTGGTCTGGATCGTGCCGATCGTGGCGCTGCTGGTGGGCGCTTCGCTCATCGTGCGCAACTGGATGGAGCAGGGGCCGACCATCGAGATCTCCTTCCGGACGGGGGAGGGCCTGGTCGCGCACAAGACCCAGGTGAAGTACCGCAGCGTGGTGATCGGCGAGGTCGAAGGCGTCGAACTGGCCAAGGACAAGAAGAGCGTCACCGCCAGCGTCAAGCTGAACAAGGAGGCCGAGTCTTTCGCCACCGAGGGTGCGAAATTCTGGGTCGTGCGCCCGCGCATCGGCGCTGGCGGCGTGACCGGCGTCGACACGCTGTTGTCGGGCAATTTCATCGGTGCCGACGCCGGTGAATCGAGTGCGCCGAAGAAGCGCTTCACCGGCCTGGAGCTGCCGCCGCCGATCACCTACGGGGAGAAGGGCAAGAGCTTCGTCCTGCGCGCCGACGACCTGGGCTCGCTGGATATCGGCTCGCCTATCTACTACCGCAAGATTCCGGTGGGCCAGGTGACTTCCTACGCCTTGCGCAGCGATGGCAAGGGCGTGGACCTGGGCATCTTCGTCGAGTCGCCCAACGATGCCTTCGTGACCCAGAACACCCGGTTCTGGAATGCCAGTGGCGTCGACGTCAGCGTCAGCGCCAACGGCCTGAAGGTGAACACCGAATCGCTGTCCGCGCTGCTGGTCGGCGGGCTGGCCTTCGGCACGCCCGAGGGCAGCGAGGAAACGGCCGCCGCCCAGGACAACGAGGCCTTCGACCTCTACGTCGACCGCGACAATGCCCTGGCTCCGCCCACCGGCCTGCCGCAGTACCTGCGCCTGCGCTTCGACCAGTCGATGCGCGGCCTGAGCGTGGGCGCGCCGGTGGAATTCATGGGTGTCGATTTCGGCAAGGTCACCAACATCCAGCTGGACTACGACGAGAAGCTGCAGATTTTCCCGGTGGTGGTCGATGCGGTGATCTACCCGCAGCGCCTGGGGCCCGTGCACCAGAAGATGCTCAAGGTCTTCAACAGCAGCGTGGGCGACCAGGGCGGCGTCACCCGCGTCATCGGCAGCTTCGTCGAGCACGGCATGCGGGCGCAGGCGCGCAGCGGCAACCTGTTGACCGGGCAGCTGTACATCTCGCTGGACTTCTATCCCGACGCCAAGCCGGTGGCCTTCGACGCCAGCGCGCGGCCACTGCGCATCCCGACGGTGCCCAGCAGCCTGGCGAAACTCCAGGAACAATTGCAGGCGGTGGTCGACCGCATCGGCAAGTTGCCGCTGGAACGCATCGCCAACAACCTCGATGGCAACCTGCGCGAATTGCAGAACAGCCTCAAGCAGTTCAATACGCAGACGCTGCCGGGCGTGACCAATACGCTGGCGGAGGTTCGCACGACGCTGGCCAACGCCAATACCGCTCTGGGACAGAACTCGCCGGAACGGGAGAAACTCAGCGATACGCTGGAGGAGCTGGACCGCATGTCGCGCTCGTTGCGTGACCTGTCCGACTACCTCGGTCGCCACCCGGAATCCTTGATTCGTGGTCGTCCGAAGAACGCCAACGCCGACAACCTGCAGCCCTGATTCGCGTACAAGGAGAGACTTCAGATGCCGAAGCTGCCCATGCTGCTCCTGGCCGCACTGTTCCCCGTGTTGTCGGGCTGCAGCAGCGCTCCGATCCACTACCACACGCTGGTGCCCGCACAGCCGGGCAGCCCGGCCGGCGGCCAGGTACGCGTCGAGCGGGTGGAGATGCCGCCGCAGGTCGATCGTTCGCAGATTGTCGTCCGCCAGGGCGGCAGCGGGCTGTCGATCCTGGAAACCGAGTGGTGGGGTGCCAACCTGGTGGACGAGTTCCGCAATGCCCTGGAGGACCAGCTGGGCGCTCCGGGGCCAGGCGCTGCGTTGCTGCGCGTGGAAGTGCAACGCTTCGATTCGGTGCCGGGCCAGTACGCGTTGCTCGATGCCCGTTGGCGCCTGCAGCGGCCCGGCTCGAACAAACCGCTGAGCTGCCGTAGCAGCCTGCAGACGGCGGCCAACAGCACCGTGGACGGGCTGGTGGTCGCGCATCAGGCCAATGTGCGCAAGTTCGCCGAACTGGTGGCGCAAGCGAACGCCAATGGCGGCACGCGTTGTCCTTGATGCTTGGGGCCGGATGGCGCCGGGCCGGGCGCCTATCGATACTTTACGAGTACTGAACGCGATACCCTTGGACCGGCGTGCCGCCACGCACGCCGGGGCTTGCAGGTTGGTGCGCGCGATGTCGTTGCACAGGAGAAACCTTCCCGATGAGCTCATCCGGCAAGCCAAGGACAACCCTGAACCCTCCGGTCTTCTATACCAGCGCGGCGCTGATCCTGTTGCTGGTGCTCTACGCCGTACTCTTCAAGAGCCAGGCCCAGACGCAGTTCGAACACATCCAGCAGTGGATCTTCACCAACGCCAGCTGGTTCTACATCCTCGCGGTGGCGCTGATCCTGATCAGCGTGGTGTTCCTCGCGGTCAGTCGCTACGGCGACATCAAGCTCGGGCCCGATCACAGCGAGCCCGAGTATCGCAGCAGCAGCTGGTTCGCGATGTTGTTCTCCGCCGGCATGGGCATCGGCCTGATGTTCTTCGGCGTGGCCGAACCGGTGATGCACTTCACCAGCCCGCCGGTGGGCGAGGCGGGGACGGTCACCGCGGCTCGCGAAGCGATGAAGATCACCTTCTTCCACTGGGGCCTGCATGCCTGGGCGATCTACGCCATCGTCGGGCTGATCCTGGCCTACTTCAGCTTCCGCAAGGGCCTGCCGCTGACATTGCGCTCGGCGCTGTATCCGCTGATTGGCGAGCGCATCTACGGCCCGATCGGCCATGCGGTGGACATCTTCGCCATCCTCGGTACGGTGTTCGGCGTCGCCACCTCGCTCGGCTATGGCGTGCTGCAGATCAACAGCGGCTTCCACCACCTGTTCGGCCTGCCGGTGAATGCGACCGTGCAGATCATCCTGATCGCCGCGACCTGCGCCCTGGCGACACTCTCGGTGGCCAGCGGCCTGGACAGGGGCATCCGCATCCTTTCCGAGCTGAACCTGGCGCTGGCGGTGATCCTCATGCTGTTCGTGCTGCTGCTCGGCCCGACCGTGTTCCTGCTGCAGACCTACGTGCAGAACACCGGCGCCTACCTCTCGGACATCGTCAACAAGACCTTCAACCTCTATGCCTACGAGCCGACCGACTGGATTGGCGGCTGGACCCTGCTGTACTGGGGCTGGTGGCTGTCCTGGTCGCCGTTCGTGGGGCTGTTCATCGCGCGCATCTCGCGCGGGCGGACCATCCGCGAATTCGTCTGCGGCGTGCTCTTCGTCCCGGCCGGCTTCACCCTGTTGTGGATGACCGTGTTCGGCGACTCGGCGATCCACATGATCCTCAACGAGGGCGTGACCACCCTGGCGGCGGTCGTCGATCAGGACAGTTCCCTGGCGCTGTTCGCCTTCCTCGAGCACTTCCCGTTATCCAGCGTGGTGTCCATGGTGGCGGTGCTGATGGTGGTGGTGTTCTTCGTCACCTCGGCGGACTCCGGGGCGCTGGTGGTGGACATGCTCGCTTCATCGGGGCACTCCCACTCGCCGTTGTGGCAGCGCATCTTCTGGTCGGTGAGTATTGGCGTGGTGGCGGTGGCATTGCTGCTGGCGAACGGGCTGAAGGCCCTGCAGACAGCGACCATCGCCAGTGCGCTGCCGTTCTCGGCGATCCTGCTGGCGTCCATCTGGGGGCTGTTCCGTGCGCTGCACCTGGATGCCACGCGGCGCGGCCTGCGCCACCAGTCGCTGCCTGCGCCGCGGCACGCGCCGCACCATGAAGGCGGTTGGCAGCGGCGCTTGCGCAGTATTGCCATGCGCCCCCGGCGCGCCCACGTGACCCGCTTCATTGCCGAAGTCGTGCGGCCGGCTTGCGAGGAAGTGGCCGCCGAACTGCGCAAGCAAGGCCATGACGTGCAGGTGCTGGAGCGCGAAGATGGCCGTGTGGCCCTGGAGCTGGTGCAGCCGGGGGAGGGCCATTTCCTCTATGAAGTCCGCCCGCGGGCCTTCACCAGCCCCAGCTTCGTTCTGCTGGAGGAGGACGAGGGCACCGAGGCGCGCAAGTACTTCCGCGCCGAGGTTCACCTGCGCGAAGGCGGGCAGGATTACGACGTGATGGGCTGGAACCGCGACGACGTGATCTCCGACATCCTCGACCAGTACGAGCGCCACCTGCATTACCTTCACGTCGTGCGCTGAACTCAGGGCTTGTTCGGCGCCACCTTGTCGAGAATCTGCCGGGCCAGGGCATGGTAGAGCGAAACCGGCGCTATCCAGCCGGAAATGGCCGCGGCCAGCAGCGTGGCGGCGAGCATGGGAATGGCCAGGTCCGGGCTGTGGGAAAGCTCCAGTACGATCACCGAGGCGGTCAATGGCGAGCGAGTGACGCCCGCCAGATAGGCGCCCATGCCGAGTAGCGCGCAGGTCTGCGGGTTGACGCCTGGCAGCAGGGAGAGCAAGGGCGCGAATCCCGCGCCGACGCTCAATGACGGCGAAAACAGGCCGCCAGGGATTCCGGCCAGGTACGACACCACGTTGGCGAGGAACTTCCAGAGCAGGAAGCTGGCGTCGGTCACCGGGTTGCCGTCGAGCAGGGCGCGGGTTTCCTCGTAGCCGGTGCCGAACACGTGGTTGCCGGAAATCACGCCGAGTAGGGCCAGCGCAAGCCCGCAGACAGCAGCGAAGCGCACCGGGAAGCGCTCCCGCACGGCGTACATCCGGCCGATCCAGCCGTGCTGCGCCGGCAGTACCAGCTTCACGTAGAGCCCGCCGAGCACGCCGCCCAGCAGCGCGCAGGCGGGCACTTCACTCCAGCCCCAGCCCGTGGGCAACCCGCCGCTGATGTCGCCAAAGTAGGAGTAGTGTCCCATCAGGCCCAGGGTGACCACGCCGCCGATCAGTACGGCGGTCAGCACCAGCCCGCTGAAGCGCTGCTCGTAGGTGCGGCTCAATTCCTCGATGGCGAAAACCACCCCGGCAAGGGGCGTGTTGAAAGCTGCCGCGATGCCGGCGGCGCCGCCCGCCAGGATCAGCCCTGCCACGGTGCGTCGGCCGTGGAGGCCCAGGCGCGTGCCGAAGGCGTAGATCACCGCGGCACCCACGTGGACGGTCGGCCCCTCACGCCCCACCGAGCCACCGACCAGCAGGGCGCCGAGGGTGAATAGCATCCTCACCAACGCCACCGGCAGGGCGAGCACCTGTGCACGGAATCGCCGCGATGGCGATTCCAGCGCGGCAATCACCTGCGGGATGCCACTGCCTTTCGAGTTCACGAACCAGCGCTGGGTGATCCAGGCCAGCAGCGCAAAACCCAGCGGCGTCGCCAGCAGCGGCAACCACGGCGATACCTGCAGCATCCGCTGGAACAAGCCGAAGGAGCGATCCGCCAGCCAGGCAAAAGCCAGGGCCACCAGCCCCACCAGCAGGGCGCCGACCCAGAACGCGAGGTGCTGCCGCCATTTCAGCCAGCGCGAGCGAAGCAGTCGCCGCGTGCGCTTGCTCGCGGTGGAAACGCTTTGCGCATCGGGTTCAACTTGAAGGTCAGAGTCGGACATCGGCGGGTAGAGGTTTCGTCCCAGAAAGACCGAGTATGGTCGCTAGCCGCTGAACTGGAAAAGGCAGGATGACCGACGACGAGAGCCGCCATGCCATCAGCCGATCTTCAGTGCCCGGTCCAGTGACCAGGCGCCTGCGCCGCGCCCAATCAGCAGCAGGAGCAGACCGGCCCAGGAAAGGTGCGTCGGCCAGGCATCGGGGTAGACGAACACTTCGATCACGGTGGTCATGCCCAGCAGGGCGAGGGCGGAGAGGCGGGTGAACAGGCCCAGCACCAGCAGGACCGGGAAGAAGTGTTCTGCGTAGGTTGCCAGGTGCGCGGCTATATAGGGTGGCACCAGCGGCAGCACGTATTCGGTCTGGAACAGTTCGTAGGTGCTCGGCGTGATGGTCAGGATGCCCTCGACCTTGGTGCGCCCGGACAGGAAGAAGATCGAGGCAATCCCCAGGCGCGCCACCAGGCACAGCAGTGAATCGCCGAGCAGGGACTGCAGGCGGCTGGCGATGGTGTTCCAGAGCTGGTGAACGGCGCCGCTTGGATAGTGGCTGCGGGAGATGTCCATGGCGGCTTCCTCAGGTGAGTTTCAGCGGTTGGAACACGGCGGCGCCGAGCAGGCTGCCCAGCAGCACCGTGAAGTCGAGGTCGGCTTGCGCCCTGAGCGCCAGGGTCGATGCCTGATCGAGGTCATGACCGCTGGCGCAGGCATCGAGGAAGGCGCAGCCGCCCACGTCCAGTGCCTGCCAGGCGACGCCATCGGCATGGCCGACCAGCAGCGCGCCTTCAGCGTGCCAGGGCAGGTCTTCGGGCAATGGCAGAGCCTCGCGGTTGTAGCGCCAGATGCTGTAGATCGGCTGTTGGTCGAACCAGCGCCAGCGTGCGCTGGCGCGGGGTTGCAGGTGACAGGGGGCAAGGTCGGAAGCGGTCATGCCCGCCAGGTCGGACCACTGCAGCGCAGGTTCCTGGGGCGCGGTATAGGCCTCCAGCCACAAGCGATCGAGGCGCGCCACGTCGGCCAGGTAGGGCAACTCGCGCGCGGGTTCGAAGGCGTCGAGGAAGTCGGCGAAGTCTTCGCCGTAGAGCACCAGGCGCGCGTCGTTCGGCGGTGTCTGCTGTGCGTGGATGGCTGCCGCGCCGCGCAGCCAGTCGGTGCCGACCAGGCGTTCGACACTGGGGAAGTTGTCGCACAAGGCGTCGGTGCAGCCCTTGAGCACGGTGTTGCGGTAGACGCTGAAGCCGGCCTGCTCGGTCAAACCTTGCAGTCCGGGGGCAGAGCGCTGGTACAGCGCTTCGACGAAAGCCTCCTGGAAGGTGCCGAGTGTCGTTTTCATGCTGCCACCTCCGCCCGGTTGAGAATGGCCTGGGCGATTTCACGCTCGGCCAGCAGTTCGCTGAAGGCGGGGATCTGGTCGTCGCGCTCGATCAGCGTCGGGCGCGGGCCGATGCGCCGGATCAGGTGCTGGTAGAGCTCCCAGACCGGTTCGGCGATGGGCGCGTCGTGGGAGTCGATCAGCAGCTCGCTGTTTTCGTCCTGGCTGTGCCCGGCCAGGTGGATTTCCAGGATGGCCGCGGCGGGGAATCGGTCGAGATAGCGCTTGGCATCGAAGCCGAGATTGTGTGCGCTGACATGCACGTTGTTGATGTCCAGCAGCAGGCCGCAGCCGGTACGCAGTGCCAGTTCGGTCAGGAATTCGATCTCGTCCCAGTCGTGGCCGTCGAGGCGGAGGTAGTGGCTGGGATTCTCGATGGCGATGCGCCGGCCCAGGGCATGCTGGGTACGTTCGATGTTGTCGACGATACGGGCCAGGGCCGCTTGGCTGCGCGGGAAGGGCAGCAGGTCCGGCAGGTACCGGCCGCGCCAGGTGGACCAGGCCAGGTGCTCGGAAATCAGCACGGGCTGCACGCGCTCGACCAGCGCGCGCAGCCGCAGCAGATGAGCCTCGTCGGGGGATGCGTCCGCTGCCAGGGACAGCGAAACCCCGTGCAGCGACAGCGGATGCCGTTCGGCGATCCGCTCCAGCCAGGCAAGGCGAGGGCCGCCGACCATGTAGTTTTCCGGGTGCACTTCGAACCAGAGCCCGCGCGCGCAGCAGTCGAGCGCCTGGGTGTAGTGCTCGGCCTTGAGTCCAAGCCCGGCGCCCGGTTGAGTCGATACGTTCATGGTCGGCAGCCTGCGCTCAGGACTTCATCGGGGTCAGCGAGCCCATGCCGTGCGGTGTCTTGATCGAGGCGCAGGTGCCGGCCGGGACGTTCTTCCAGTGCATGCCGTCGTAGTCCTTCTTGGCGCTGCCTGCGCAGGTGGTGCCGGCGCCGGCCTTGCAGTCGTTCTTGCCGGCCAGGGCCACGCCGTAGCATTTCTCCATGGCCGCGCCCGTGCTGGCCTTGGTATTCATGTCGTCGGCCAGCGCGTTCCCGGCAAGGGCGGCAAGGGCAAGGACGGCGGTGGCGAGGGTGAGGTTTTTCATGGTGCGGTCTCCCGTTGGGTGGTGGGGCCGCACAGAGATTTCCGGCGGCTTGTCGAGTAGTTCGCCGGGAGTGGTGATCCGGTTACAGCCGCCTGAAGATTTTTTTGAGATTTCCCTAGGGCGGCCCTAAGGTATTGAACAGCTGCCTGTTTTTTCTTCGGGCCGGCGATCTGCCAGCAAGCGTGGGGCAGACTCGGGAAGATTTTCCTTGCGCGCTGTAACCAGGACGGCCGATGCAA
The DNA here is from genome assembly GCF_012971725.1 of Pseudomonas multiresinivorans. Taxonomy (NCBI): domain Bacteria; kingdom Pseudomonadati; phylum Pseudomonadota; class Gammaproteobacteria; order Pseudomonadales; family Pseudomonadaceae; genus Pseudomonas; species Pseudomonas multiresinivorans. The sequence continues at coordinate 4,057,200 of NZ_CP048833.1, read as the reverse complement.
CGAACTACCAGCCAGGACGTGTTGATCGCGCGCGAAGCGCAGCTTCAGACACTGCTGATGCAGGGCATGGCCGGTGACGCGGCGGCCTACCGCGAGTTCCTCGCCGCCCTTGGCCCGCACTTGCGCGCGTTTCTGCGCCGCCGTCTGGCGCAGCGCCCCGGCGAGGTGGAGGACCTGGTGCAGGAAGTCCTGCTGGCCGTGCACAACGCCCGTCACACCTATCGCGCAGAACAGCCACTGACGGCCTGGGTGCAGGCGATTGCGCGCTACAAGCTGGCTGACCATTTCCGCGCCTTTGCCCGTCGCGAGGCGCTGCATGATCCGCTGGACGACGACGATGAGGGCGAGCTGTTCGCCGCCGAGGACGACCAGCCGGCGCAGGCCAGCCGCGATCTGGGCAAACTGCTGCAGCGGTTGCCGGACAAGCAGCGCCTGCCGATCGTCCATGTGAAGCTGGAAGGGTTGTCTGTAGAGGAAACGGCAAGCCTGACCGGGCTTTCCAGTTCCGCCGTGAAGGTCGGCATCCACCGCGGGCTGAAGGCCCTGGCGAACATGATCCGAGGGTTGCGAAGCGATGAAGACCAATGAACTGATCGACCTGCTGGCCGCCGGCGAGAGCGCGGTCGATCGGCGAGCGCTGGGCAAGCGCTTTGCACTGGCTCTGCTGGCGGGCGGCCTGGGCGCGATACTGCTGATGGCGGCGCTCTATGGGGTGCGCGCGGACCTCGCTGACGTCGCGCGGACTCCGCTGTTCTGGGCCAAGGTCGCGCTGCCCGGCAGCCTGGCGCTGATCGCGTACGGGTTGAGCAGCCGCCTGGCGCGGCCGGGAGTGAAGGGCGGTGCAGCGTGGCTGCTGCTCGGGCTGCCGGTGCTGCTGGTGTGGCTGGGTGGCGCGGTGGAGCTGGCCGCGGTGCCTGCCGAAGCGCGCGCCGGGCTGATACTGGGCAAGACCTGGCGCACCTGCCCACTGAACATTGCGCTGCTCTCGATACCTACATTCATCGCCGTCTTCTGGGCGCTGCGTGGGCTGGCGCCTACCCGGCTGCGCCTGGCCGGTGCTGCTGGCGGCCTGCTCGCCGGGGCTACCTCGACCCTGGCGTACTGCTTGCATTGCCCGGAGATGGGCATTCCCTTCTGGGGGGTGTGGTACCTGCTCGGCATGCTCCTGCCCACGCTGCTGGGCCTGGCCCTGGGACCGCGCCTGTTGCGCTGGTAGGAAGGTGCTGGGCAACAGGCCCACCGGGCGCGGGCCGTCCTCCCCAGCCGGGAGCGGCTGCGAACCGCGTGTGAGTACGCGGCGGCAATCGACGGCCCACACATTGCTGGAAGCGGGTCGTCGCCAAGCAAGCTTTGCGGCAGGGACGCGGGGGCATTCCTGGTTCTGCCGATCCCGTCCTCCCGGGCCTGGAAGCCTGCGCAGGGTGCGCGTGTCCTGGCGGGATAAACTGGCGTCTATCGGCTGCGTACCGACTTTATTCCGTCTCCAATCGCAAGGAAATCCATGACCGACGTCGTCGACCTGTTCGACATCCAGTACTTCTGGAACCTGCTTGCCATCCTCTGGTTCCTCTTCTGCTGGATCGGCTACACCCGCTACGCCAAGACCAAGGCCCGCGACACCGCGTGCCTGGCCAGCGTGCTGCATCTCTACCGCCAGGACTGGATGCGCCGCGTACTGCTGCGCGACAACCGTGTGGCGGACGCCAGCGTGATCGGCAACCTGGAGCGCAACGCCTCGTTCTTCGCTTCCAGCACCCTGATCATCCTGGCCGGTATCCTCACCCTGCTGGGCTCGGCCGAGCGCACGATCTCGGTGCTCGCCGACCTGCCTTTCGTGACGCCGCCCACCCGCGGACTTTCAGAGCTGAAGCTGCTGTGCCTGGCGGTGGTGTTCGTCTATGCCTTCTTCACCTTCAGCTGGTGCATGCGCCAATACAACTTCGCGGCGGTGCTGATCGGTTCGGCGCCCATGGTGGGGGAGCGCAACGTCGGCGAGCTGGAGCGCAAGTCCTTCGCCGAGCGCGCGGCGCGCGTGGTGTCGCTGGCGGCGCACCAGTTCAACCAGGGCCTGCGCACCTACTACTTCGGCTTGGCCATGCTGGCCTGGTTCATCAACCCCTGGATATTCATGCTGGTGACGGCGGGTGTGGTGGGCGTGCTGTACCAGCGCGAGTTCCACTCCAGCGTGCTGCATGTGATGGTCTACACGCCGACGCCCCAGGGCGATGCTCCGCGGGACAACGACATTCCTCCCAGCGGCTGAGCGGCAAACGGCAGAAACGACAAGGCCCGCAAAATGCGGGCCTTGTCTTGTGCAGCGTAAGCGAATTACTGCTTCTGCTCGCCGCCGGCGGGCTCCTGCGGCGCAGTGGCCGGGGCAGCCGGAGTGGCCGGGGAGGCTTCAGGTGCCGGCGGAGTGGTCGGCGCCGGAGTAGCTGGCTGCTCGGTCGCGGCCGGTGCCGGCGGCGCTTTCGGCTCTTCTTTCTTGTCGCAGGCGGCAAGGCCCAGACCTGCAACGATCAGCAGAGCGAAGGGAAGGGTTTTTTTCATGCGGAGCCTCCATGTGCGGCTTTCCTGGTGTTAGCCCTTTGAACCAGGGTTGTGTGAATTAGTTCAACGAATATTCCTGCGCCCCTGTATTCCATCACTGCAGGAGTGACAACGACCGGGGTATGATGCGGCCCCGTGCAGTCAATCGGTCGACCCCTCCCATGTCCGAAAACCCACTCCTGGAGCGCGCCCAACGCTTCCTTTCGGCGCTGCGCCACTGCCAGTTGCTGGGCATCAGCGCGCATGCGGCGGACGCCTCCGGCCTGACCCTGCGGCTTCCCTACAGCGAGGCCATTGTCGGCAACCCGGAAACCGGCGTGATCCACGGCGGCGCCATCACCACGCTGATGGACACCACCTGCGGCATCTCCACCGTCTGCGTGCTGCCGCAGTTCGAGATCTGCCCGACCCTGGACCTGCGCATCGACTACATGCACCCGGCGCAGCCGCACAAGGACGTTTACGGGTTCGCCGAGTGCTACCGGGTCACCCCGAACATCATCTTCACCCGTGGCTACGCCTATCAGGACGACCCCAGCGAACCCATCGCCCATGTGGTCGGGACCTTCATGCGCATGGGCAAGGCGGTGTCCGCCGGCTCGGTGAAGCGCGACGTCGATGGGGGCCAGGGATGACCACGGTGAACATCGAGGCCATGGTGCGCGCCGCGCACGAGAGCAAGGACTACGACCCGCTGATCGACGCGATTCCCTATGCCCGGCTGCTCGGCATCCGCTGCCTGCGCCTGGGCGACGACGCGATCTTCCACCTGCCGGCCAACCCGGACAACATCGGCAACCCCACGCTGCCGGCCCTGCATGGCGGCGTGATTGCAGGCTTCATGGAGCATTCGGCGCTGCTGCATTTGCTGATGTTCATGGGCATCCCGCACATGCCCAAGATCATCGACTTCTCCATCGACTACCTGCGCGCCGGGCACTTCCGCGATACCTACGCGCAGTGCCAGGTCTGGCGCCAGGGCCGGCGGGTGGCCAACGTCGCCATCACCGCCTGGCAGACCACTCGCACCGAACCCATCGCCACCGCCCGTGCGCATTTCAAGGTCGATGGCGCCTGAATGGATACGCTGCTGATCCTGCTCGGCCTGCTGCTGATCCTCGCGGGGTACGTCTGGCTGATTGCCCGCGCCTTCGAGCGCAGCCTGTTCTGGGGGCTTGCCAGCCTGCTGCCGCCGCTGGCCGTGCTGTTCGTCCTGATCCACTGGCGCCTGGCCCGCAGCGCCGTGGCCCTCGGGGCGCTTGGCTGCATTCCGCTGGTGGTCGGCCTGACGATGCTGGCCAGCCGCGACAGCGCGCGCCTGGAGGCCATCCTCCGCCTGGAGTGGCTCAAGCCCGAGGCGGTGGCCAAGCCTGAACTGGCGATCAACCTGCGCGGGGAACTGAATGGCCAGCCCTTCGTGCCCGAGCAGGCCGAGTTCATCGACGGTGTACTCAGCCTGCGCGAAGGCCAGGACTTCTACGCTCACCGCGAAATCCAGGTGCGCCTGGCTGCGCCGGTCAATGGCCCGGTCAGGCTGGACGTGCTGCCCGACGACAAGGGACGCCTGCCGGAAATCGAAGTCAGCTGGCTCGCGCCAGGCCAGGACCTGCCCGAAGCGGTCCGCCTGCAGCGTGGCTACAGCCTGCACCTGGACCTGGAGCCGAAGGCCCCCAATCGCCTGGAAGGCGCCTTCCACCTGGTGCTGCCGGCCCAGATGCAGACCACGCTTTCGGGCACCATCGAAGTCTTCACCGACCGCCTGCGCTATCGCGATGGCGAGGTGGATACCCGCTTCGACTCCCGCGATACCTTGCGTTACGTTCTGCAGGACTACCTGCAGCGCCGCTTTGCGCGTCGTGACGTCGCCATCACCCGTATGCCCACCCTGGATACCCAGCGCGCCTCCCAGGAGATTGCACTGACCGTGGAGGTCGACGGCGAATCGCAGGAGCTGCAGGTCACGCTGGAGAAGACCCCCGCGCGTGGCTGGGGAGTACGGGACGACCGCTACCCGCGGATGAAGGCGTCGAGCGTCGCTGCAGCCCCGGTTGCGGCCGCCGCGCCGGCGAAATCCAGTGCCCCCGTGCCGCAGGCGCCGGAAAGCGGGCGCCTGGCCATCGAGCGCCTGCTGTCCTCGCCGCAGCGCTACGTCAACCGCAGCATGCGCGTGACCACCGAGCGCGGCCGGGTTGCCGAGGGCGTCTTCGTCGGCCTCAATGTCGACGGCCGCATCGTCATCCGCCAGGTCATCGATGGCCCCGGCGAGGCGAGCTACACGCTGCGCCCCAGCGAAGTGACCGACATCGAACTGCCGGCCCGCTGACCGTTCGCCGGCTATTTGCCGGCGAATTTTCTCCAACCCCTTGAATTGGTTCGGGAAGCCCCCATCTCGCTGACATCGGCCGCACGACGCGGCATTTGTCATCCTCGGAGCGAGAAACGATGAGCGCGGAGACTCAAAAAGAAACACTGGGCTTCCAGACCGAAGTGAAGCAGCTGCTTCACCTGATGATTCACTCCCTGTATTCGAACAAGGAAATCTTCCTTCGCGAACTGATTTCCAACGCCTCCGACGCCGCCGACAAGCTGCGTTTCGAGGCCCTGGCCAAGCCTGAGCTGCTCGAAGGCGGCGCGGAACTGAAGATCCGCGTGAGCTTCGACAAGGACGCCAAGACCGTCACCCTCGAAGACAACGGCATCGGCATGAGCCGCGAGGAAGTGATCGCGCACCTGGGTACCATCGCCAAGTCCGGTACCGCCGACTTCCTGAAGAACCTCTCCGGTGACCAGAAGAAGGATTCCCACCTGATCGGCCAGTTCGGCGTGGGCTTCTACAGTGCCTTCATCGTTGCCGACATGGTCGATGTGTTCAGCCGCCGTGCCGGTGCACCGGCCAGCGAAGGCGTGCACTGGTCGTCCAGGGGCGAGGGCGAATTCGAAGTCGCCACCGTCGAGAAAGCCGAGCGCGGCACCCGTATCGTCCTGCATCTGAAGGATGGCGAGGACGAGTTCGCCGATGGCTGGCGCCTGCGCAACATCATCAAGAAATACTCCGACCACATCGCGCTGCCCATCGAATTGCCGAAGGAGCACCACGGGGAAGAGGCCGACAAGCCGGCTGAAACCGAGTGGGAAGTGGTCAACCGTGCCAGCGCCCTGTGGACCCGTCCGCGCACCGAGGTGAAGGACGAGGAATATCAGGAGTTCTACAAGCACATCGCCCATGACTTCGAGAACCCGCTGACCTGGAGCCACAACAAGGTCGAGGGCAAGCTCGAGTACACCTCGCTGCTGTACGTCCCGGCCCGTGCGCCGTTCGACCTGTACCACCGCGAGGCGCCGCGTGGCCTGAAGCTCTACGTGCAGCGCGTGTTCATCATGGACCAGGCCGACCAGTTCCTGCCGCTGTACCTGCGCTTCATCAAGGGTGTGGTGGATTCCAACGACCTGTCGCTGAACGTCTCCCGCGAGATCCTGCAGTCCGGCCCCATCGTCGATTCGATGAAGTCCGCGCTGACCAAGCGCTCCCTGGACATGCTGGAAAAGCTGGCGAGCAATGACGCCGAAGCCTACAAGGGCTTCTGGAAGAACTTCGGCCAGGTGCTGAAGGAAGGCCCCGCCGAGGACTTCGCCAACAAGGACAAGATCGCCGGCCTGCTGCGCTTCTCTTCCACCAGCGACGAGAGCGGCGAGCAGAGCGTTTCCCTGGCCGATTACATCGGCCGCCTGAAGGAAGGCCAGGACAAGATCTACTACCTCACCGGCGAGAGCTTCGCCCAGGTGAAGAACAGCCCGCACCTGGAAGTCTTCCGCAAGAAAGACATCGAAGTGCTGCTGCTCACCGACCGCATCGACGAATGGCTGATGAGCTACCTGCCGGAATTCGACGGCAAGCAACTGGTCGACGTCGCCCGCGGCGACCTGGACCTGGGCAGCCTGGACTCGGAAGAGGACAAGAAGGCCCAGGAAGAGATCGCCAAGGCCAAGGAAGGTCTGGCCGAGCGCCTGAAAGCCGCACTGGGTGATGAAGTCGCCGAGGTGCGTGTGTCCCACCGCCTGACCGACTCGCCGGCGATCCTCGCCATCGGCGAGCAGGACCTGGGCCTGCAGATGCGCCAGATCCTCGAGGCCAGCGGGCAGAAGGTGCCGGAAGCCAAACCGATCTTCGAGTTCAACCCGGCCCACCCGCTGATCGAGAAACTCGACGCGGAAGCCGACGAAGACCGCTTCGGCGAGCTGACCCACATCCTCTTCGACCAGGCCGCCCTGGCCGCGGGGGACAGCCTGAAGGACCCGGCCGCCTACGTGCGCCGCCTGAACAAGCTGCTGGTGGAGCTTTCCGCCTAAGCTGAACCAGCCCAAAGCCCGCTTCGGCGGGCTTTGTGTTTTTCCAGTACTCGATCAACTACACCGACAAGCGAAAGGGGACTACCCGAATGAGCCAGATCAGCGTGCAACCTGTCGCCTATAGCCTCGATGGCGTGTCTTTCGAAGGCCAACTGGTATTCGATGCCGCCAGCAACGCGCCGCGTCCCGGCCTGCTGATGGCGCCGAACTGGATGGGCGTTAGTCAGGGTGCGGTGGATATCGCCCGCAAGGTCGCCGAGCGCGGCTATGTGGTGCTGGTCGCCGACCTTTACGGCAAGGACGTGCGCCCCAATGGCCCGGAACAGGCCGGCGCCGCGATGATGCCGCTGAAGAACGACCGCGCTCTGTTGCGCAAGCGCATGCAGCTTTCGCTGAAGACCCTGCTGGAACAGGCCGGCAAGGCGCCGCTGGATACCGCGAAGCTGGCCACCTTCGGCTTCTGCTTCGGCGGTTGCTGCTCCCTGGAGCTGGCCCGTGACGGCGCGCCGCTGGCGGCTGCGGTGTCCTTCCACGGCACCCTGGATACGCCGAACCCGGCCGATGCGAAGAACATCAAAGGCGCAGTGCTGGTGCTCGACGGCGCTGTCGATCCGTTCGTGCCGCGCGAGCAGCTCAGTGGCTTCGCCAAGGAGATGATTGATGCCGGGGTGGACTGGACCCTGACCAGCTACGGCGGCGCCGCGCATTCCTTCACCGACCCACACGCGCAGATTCCCGGCAAGATGCAGTACGACGCCAAGGTGGCGCGCCGTGCCTTCGCCGCGATGTTCGATCTGCTGGAAGAGCGCTTCGGCGCCTGACGGCATCGGGGGGAGGGCGGTCGCGCCACTCCCCCACGCTGGGCTCAGCGCAGCTTGGCGACCTTGAATTCGAGGTCCGGCCAGGCCGGTAGGCCGGCGAAGTCCTCCCGCAGGAAGCGCGCCAGCGCGACAATCTGTTCGTCGTTGAGGCTGTGGCGGAACGCCGGCATGTAGCCCAGCTCCGGTCGGGCGGGTCCGCCGATGCCATCCAGGATCACCCTCAGCAGATTGTCCGGCGTGGCCGCATAGAGGTTGTTGCTCACCGCCAGCGACGGCCGTGCACCATTGAGCTTCGGGCTGTCGCCGTCATGGTGGCAGGCCATGCAGGCGCCATTGAATAGCCTTGCGCCGGTACCGCTGACCGGTTGCAGGGTGCCGTAGGTGCGCTCTTCCAACTCGCTCGCCTGCTTCTGTGGCGAGAAATCGACGGGCTGTTCCGGCCGGAGGCTCGCGAGGTAGCGCGCCATGGCTTGCAGGTCCGCGTCCGGTTGCTGCGCGAGGCCTGCGGCTACCGCTGCCATGGGGCCAGCGGCGGCGCCGTGGTAGCGCGAGAAGCCGTTGCGCAGATAGTCGTACAACGTCGCCTGGGTCCAGGGAATTGCCGTCTGGCCGCTGCCGTCAAGCGGGGGAACCTGCCAGCCGTCCACCGTCGCACCGGCGAAGCGTTGCTTGCCGACACGTTCGGCACCCAGTGCATTGCGCGGCGAATGGCAGGCGCTGCAGTGGCCCAGCCCCTCCACCAGATAGGCGCCGCGGTTCCAGGCCGCATCGCGCTGCGGCTGAGGCTGGAAGCGGCCCTGGTCGAAATACAGCAGGTTCCAGGTGGCCATCAGCCTGCGCTGGCTGTAGGGGAAGCGCAGGCGGTTGTCCCTGGGCTGCGCCTTCACCGGCGACCGGCTCATCAGGTAGGCGTAGAGGTCGCGCAGGTCTTCATCGCCAATACGGGTGAAGGCGGTGTAGGGGAAGGCCGGGTAGAGGTAGTTGCCCTCCCGCGAGACGCCCTCGCGCATCGCCCGCTCGAAGGCCTCGAAGGACCAGCTGCCCAGCCCGGTATCGCGGTCCGGGGTGAGGTTGCTGGTGTAGAGCGTGCCGAACGGTGTGGCCATGGCGCGGCCACCGCTCAGCGGAGCGCCACCTTCACGGGTGTGGCAGACCGCGCAGTCGCCCAGGGCCGCCAGTTTCTGCCCGCGGGCGATGGACTCGGCGCCGAAGCTGTCGACGGCCGGCGGGTCGACGGGCGCAATGCTGCCTTTCGAGGTAATGGCCAGCGCTATCAGGCTGGATGCGGCCAGCGCTGCGATGACGCCCAGTGAATGGTTTTTCATTTGGGTTGTTTCTCGTTCAGGGCGGCCAGTACCCGCTCGGGCGTGAACGGTGGGCGGGTGAAGCGCACGCCGGTAGCGTCGTGCAGGGCATTGGCGATGGCGGCGGCGCTGGGTACCGAGGCAGATTCGCCGGCCCCCAGCGGCGGTGTACCGGGGCGGTCGAGCAGCAGCGCGGTGATCCTGGGCACCTGGGGGAATCCGAGGATCGGATAGCCGCCCCATTCCAGGCTGGTGACACCGCTGCGGTCGAAGGTCGAGTGCTCCATCAGTGCGCGGCTGGTGGCCTGGATCACGTTGCCGTGGACCTGGTGGCGTACCCCGTCGGGATTCACCATCTGCCCGCAGTCCTGCGCCACATGGACTTCGGTCACGCGGACGGCGCCGGTGTGCGGCTCGACCTCGACGTCGACTATCCACGCCGCCCAGGCCGCGCCGAACCCCGGGAAGGCGCTGTGGAAGTAACGCGCATAGGCGAAGCCGCGGCCGACCAGCAGATTGCCCTGGCGTGCCTGCGGGTTGGGCGCGGCGCGCGGCTGCCACTGGGCGGCGGTGGCCAGCGCCTTGATCAGCGTTGTCGCACGTTCTTCGTGCAGGTAGCGCAGGCGGAACTCGATGGGGTCGGCGCCGGCCATCTGCGCCAGTTCGTCGATGTAGGACTCATGGGCGAAGACGTTGGGCAGTGCCGATACGCCACGCATCCAGGAGGCGCGAACGATGGGGGCGGCGTCGTTGCAGACCACCCGCATGTGCGCGAAGGCGTACTGCGGGACGGCGGTGCGATCGCCCATCTGGGCGACCTGCGGCTTGGCGTCCACCCGCGAGGTGAGCAGTAGGGCCAGGTTGACGCCATTGTTGGAGGGGTAGCAGGTTGAGAAGTCGTAGGCTGCCACCTCGCCGTTTTCGTCCAGCCCGCCGCGGACTTCGATCAGCTGCGCCGAACCCTTGGGCTCCCAGCCGTGTTCCTGTTCGCGCATCAACTGCACGCGCACCGGCCGGCCGACGGCCAGGGCGAGCAGCGCAGCGTCAGCGCTCACGTCGTCGGCGCAGTTGCGGCCATAGCAACCCGACGCTTCCATCCGGATGACCTCGACCTGTTCAGGCTGCATGCCCAGCAAGGTCGCCAGGTCGGCGCGCAGGTCGTGGGGATTCTGGCTGCCCGACCAGACCTTCATCAGGCCATCCTCGAAATGCGCGAGCGCGCAGGAAGGGCCGATGGAGGCGTGCTGCTGATAGGGCCAGACGTAGGTGCGCTGCAGTGGGCGGTGGAGCTGCGCCAGCACGGCATCCATCTGCGTGTCGTCCTGGAGCATGCGTGGCTGCTTGGGATGGGCGCGCAGGGTGGATTCCAGCTCGTCCAGGCCCAGGGGGGGCAGGCCGCTCCAGTGCTTCCAGCGCACTTTCAACTGGCGGGCAATGTGGATCGCCTGCTCTTCGCGCTCGGCTACCACGCCGATGAAGTCACCTATCACCACCAGTCGGACAAAACCGGGCAGGTGGGCTACGGACTGCTCATCCACTTCCGCCCGGCTCCTGCCCAGCGGCGCGCTGACATCCGCACCTGTGTAGGGCGGCCGCACCACGCGGCCATGGAGCATGCCCGGCAGGCGCATGTCGTGTACGTAGGTCAATCCGCCCGTGACCTTGGCCGGAATGTCCAGGCGCGGCACCGAGCGGCCGACCACGCGGTAATTGCTGTGGGCCTTGAGCGGCGCGTTGGCATCGACCTTCAGTTCGAAACGCTCGCCACGCAGCAGTTCGCCGTAGCCGATGCTGCGGGTTGGTTTGCCCCTGACGAAGATCGCCCCGCCGGCGCAGTCGAGCTGGCGAACGTTGACCCGGAGGTGTTGCGCCGCGCGCTGCATCAGGAACTCCCGCGCTTCGGCCGCTGCCCGGCGCAGCGGAATGGCGCTGACCTGGAGGGTCGAACTGGCGATGGTCGGCCCCTGGTCGGGTGTGTAGCGGGTGTCACCCAGCAGCAGGGTGATCTGCTGCAGGTCGACGTTCAACTCCTCGGCGACTATCTGGGTCAGGGCGGTGCGTATGCCGGTGCCGAGGTCGACGTGGCCGCAGGCAGCGGTGATGGTGCCGTTGCCGGCGATGGCAATGAAGCTGTCGACCTCGTCGAGGGGCAGCAAGCCATCGGCGCCTTGCGCCAGCAACGGGCGAGGCAACTGAGTGCTGACCAACAGGGCCGCGCTGGCCTTCAGGAAGTCACGGCGGCCGAGCAGGCTCATGCCGGGTTTTCCTGGCCGCGGTTGCCGACTCGCTCGGCGGCCCTGCGCACGGCACTGAGGATCTGCACATGGGTACCGCAGCGGCACAGGTTATAGGCCAGTTCCTGGCGGATCTCTTCGTCGCTGGGCGAACTGTTGCGGGCGAGCAGGGCCGCGCTGGTCATGATCATGCCGTTGCTGCAGTAGCCGCACTGCGCCGCCTGCTCGTCGATGAAGGCCTGCTGGACCGGGTGCGGGGCATCCAGTGTGCCGAGACCTTCCAGGGTGGTGACCTGGCGCCCCACAGCCGCGGAGACCGGCGTGATGCAGGAACGGGTGGCGATGCCGTCGAGATGCACGGTACAGGCGCCGCATTCACCCAGGCCGCAGCCGAACTTGGGGCCGTTGAGCTGCAGGTCGTTGCGCAGGACGTACAGCAGCGGCGTATCGGCGGCCACGGCAAGGTGCCGGGGCTGGCCATTGACGACCAGCGAGAGGGGATCAGCCACGGGGTGTGCTCCTTCCGGGGAAATCGGTCCCTGGCGCCGAAGAGGATCGGCGGAGGGAAAAGGAAGGAAGTCTTCGGGAGCGAGCTGACGCCAGCCAGGGTGCGCGGGCCGATAGGTCTGTAGGAATCAGGTGAAAGGGGCGCAGACACTGCGCGCCCCCTCGGAGGTCAGCGTCAGGCGCTGGCGGCCTGAGCCCTGGCAGACTGGTCGGCGCGATAGCCGCGCGCACCGAACCAGATGATGTACAGGTAGCACACCAGCGGCACGGCGAAGGAAGGCAGCAGGCCGATGCGGTCGGCGAAGAAGGCTTGCACCAGCGGCATCACGGCGCCGCCGACGATGGCCATGCAGAGCAGGCCGGAGCCTTTACTGGTGAGGTTGCCCAGGCCCTCCAGGGCGAGAGAGAAGATGGTCGGGAACATGATCGAATTGAATAGACCGATCAGGATCAGCGCCCACATCGCCACGTGTCCGCCCAGGGTCAGCGCTATACCGATCAGCACCGCGATGGCCACGGCGTTGAAGGCCAGCAGGCGGTTCGGCGCGATCGCGCGCATCAGGGCGCTGCCGATGAAGCGGCCGACCATGGCGCCACCCCAGTAGAACGACAGGTACTTGCCGGCCTGCTCCGCCGGCAGCCCGGCGATGTCCGGCTGGCCCATCAGGCTCACCAGGTAGCTGCCGATGGACACCTCGGCGCCGACGTAGCAGAAGATCGCGATGACCCCGAACACCAGGTGGCGGTGGGCGAAGATCGACTGGCGGCCTGCCGCGCCATCGGTGGGTTCGCCGTGATGGATCTTCGGCAGGCGGAACAGGGCGATCAGCACGGCGATGGCGAACAGCAGCCCGGCCAGCACCAGGTAGGGCGTCTTCACCGAGTCGGCTTCGCTGGCGGCGGAGCCACCGATCTGCGAAGCGGCACCGGCGCCGATGGCGAGAATGGTCACCGAACCCACCAGCGGGCCGACCGTGGTGCCCAGGGAGTTGAACGCCTGGGTCAGGTTCAGCCGGCTGGCCGCGGTGGCGGCGGGGCCGAGCACATTCACGTAGGGGTTGGCCGCGACCTGCAGCAGGGTGATGCCCGAGGCGAGGATGAACAGGGCGGCGAGGAAGAACGGGTAGGACTGCGAGCCGGCCGCCGGGTAGAACAGCAGGCAGCCGATGCCGGCCGTGGCGAGGCCGACGATGATGCCGCTCTTGTAGCCGACCTTCTCCACCAGCCGCCCGGAGGGGAAGGACATGATGAAGTAGGCGCCGAAGAAGCAGAACTGCACCAGTGACGCCTCCACGTAGGACAGCGTGAAGACGGCCTTGAGGTGCGGCACGAGGATGTCGTTCAGCGAAGTGATCAGGCCCCACATGAAGAACAGCAGGGTCAGCACGGTGAGGGCGCTGGTGTGGCGTTGGGCGGTCGACTGGTCCATCACGGACTCCTCGGGCCAGAAGTAGCGGGCTTGCCGGTGGCAAGGGTTCAGGGCGCGCGATGCTACGGCAGGCCATCGCGCGAGTCCTCAAGCATTCGCCGGTGTTCGACAGCGCGGCGGCGATTTCCGATCGGCTTCTCTATACGGCTAGCGCGGCAGCTCGATGCGCTCCTGCTCACCCGGCACCGTCGGCCAGTCGCGCGCGGCCCAACGGGCACGAGCGCTGTCGATCAGCGCTGGGTCGCTGGCTACGAAATTCCAGTTCATCCGCCGCGGGCCGTCCAGCGGCTCGCCGCCGATGATCACGGCATGGCAGTCGCCGCAGGCGCTGAGGGTGAAGGTTTCACCTTCGGGGAGCACCACCAGCTCGTGCGGTGACACGGGCTCGTCGTCCAGGAGGGCTTCTCCTTCGATGAGGTAGAGCGCCCGTTCGGGGTGTTCGTCGGGTATCACCAGAGTGGCGCCGGCACTGAGCTGCAGGTCGGCGTAAAGCGTCCTGGAGCGCACCGGCACCGGCGACTCGAGGCAGAAGCCGGTGCCGGCGATCATGCGGATGCGCACGCCCAGGCTGTCGCTTTCCGGCAGGCTGGCGCTGGCGTGGTGGCTGTAGCTGGGCTCGCAACCCTCGAGCTCGCGCGGCAAAGCCAGCCAGACCTGCAGGCCGTGCAGGCGCGAGCCGCTGTGCAGCAGGTCGGCGGGGGTTCGCTCGACGTGGGCGACGCCGCGGCCGGCGGTCATCCAGCTGACATCGCCAGGCAGTACCCGCTGGTCCGAGCCGAGGCTGTCCTTGTGCTGCACCTGGCCCTCGAACAGGTAGGTGAGGGTGGACAGGCCGATGTGCGGGTGCTGACGGATGTCCATGCCATGCTCCGGCGCGAAGTTGCTTTCGAGCATGTGGTCGAAGAACACGAAGGGCCCGACGCTGCGGCGCTGGGCCGAGGGCAGAGGGCGCAGGATGGGCACGCCCTCGACGTCTTCGGCACGCGGGCGGATGGCTAGCAGGCTGTCGCTCATGATGGTGTCCAGTGGTCCGATCCACGCATGATAGACGCTTGGCAGCATGCCGACTCGCGCGGCGCCAAGCTGTCATCAGGCTGTCACGGCGATGTCATAGCCTCGCGCGGACCCCAACAAGGAGCGCGACATGCCCATTTCCCGCCTGCCAGCAGTCCTGGCTCTCTCCCTGGCTTCCGTTTTCGCATCCACGGCCTTTGCCGAGGTGCGCGTCAACGGCCCGGTCGAGTACGGCGTCTTCGTCAGCAACTACAAGGATTACCAGCCGGGCGAGCGCGTGCTGACGCGCAGCGAGCAGGAGCTCGAATCCACCACCCGCGTGCCGGCCAAGCTGGGCACCAAGTTCGGCCTGCGCTACCAGCTCAGCGGCAAGGTCGAAGGCGATACTCCGCTGACGCTGCTGTACTTCACTCCCGGTGTGGTCAGCCCCGATGGCCAGCGCCACGACAAGTTCGAAGTGGTGCAGAAGCTGGTCGTGGGCGCGCCCACCGACGTGATGGCCTACCAGTTCACCGAGAACCACGAGGTGGTGCAGGGCCAGTGGCGCTTCATGGTGTTCCAGGGCGATCGCCTGCTGGCAGAAAAGACCTTCACCGTCGAGTAAGTCACGCTGTAAGAAAAAGCCCGGCCATGTGCCGGGCTTTTCTTTGTCTGTTGAAAGAGACGGATTACATCCTTTCCATTGGCAGAGGGGAAACAGTTTGTTACTTTGCCTGCACGATAGTCCCAACTCCCGCGTGCAAGCAGAAGAGGAGAGGGGGCCTTAGCGCCTGCAAGCGCTCTGGCAGGAGTGTTACTGCACGTTGGCCCGGTTTCGACCGAGGCTGGCGGCAGCCGAGAAACGAATAAGAACAGCGCCGGCCGCAATGACCGGGGCGATAAATCTTGGCCATGGAGGTAATGCTGTCTATGAACAGTCGATTGGGTGCGCGCTCGTCCATTTTCTGGGCGCCGCGGCGGGCGGGGGCGGTGATGGGACTCTTGCCGCTGCTGGTGGCGGGCTCGGCCCAGGCCCTGGAGTTCAAGCTGGCCGACAACGAGATCACCGGCTCGCTGGACAGTACGCTGTCCTACGGCGCCATGTGGCGCGTGCAGGGCCGCGAAAAGAGCAACATCAGCGACATCAACGCCGACGACGGCAACCGCAACTTCGATACCGGCCTGGTTTCCCAGGTCTTCAAGCTCACTTCCGACTTCTCGGCCAAGTACCAGAACTACGGCCTGTTCATGCGTGGCACCGCGTACTACGACACGCAGATCATGGACAAGCGCAACGACTACTACGACACCACCAATGGCGTGGAGCGTCCCAGTCAGTCGTACCCGCAGGACGACCACTTCACCGACGACACCCGGCATATCGCCGGTCGCAAGGCCGAGCTGCTGGATGCCTACCTGTCCGGTAGCTGGGATGTCGACGAGCACCCGCTGACCGGCCGTGTAGGTCGCCAGGTGCTGAACTGGGGCGAGGGTGTGTTCTATCGCGGTGGCATCAATACCATCAACCCGGTGGACGCCGCACGCTTCCACCTGCCCGGCTCGGAACTCAAGGAAGTGCTGGTGCCGACCGAGGCCCTGAGCCTCAACTTCGGCCTGACCGACGACTTGTCGGTGGAAGGCTTCTACCAGTGGAAATGGAAGGAGACCCGGCTGGACTCGGTGGGCACTTACTTCTCCGATACCGACCTGTTCAGTGATGGCGGCGAGACGGCGTACACCACCGAGACCGATCCGCAGATCAAGCAACTGCTGGCCGGCTATCCCACCGTTGCTTCGCTCGGGCTGCTGGGCAATGGCCCGCACGGGCCCAATGCCTTCCTTGACCCGAACACCGGTACCTTCAAGGTGGCCAACGTCGGCAAGGACATCGAGGCCCGTGACAGTGGCCAGTTCGGCGTGGCCTTCCGCTACATCGCCGAAGAACTCAACTCCACCGAATTCGGCTTCTATTTTGTCAACTATCACTCCAAGGAGCCGCAGGTCGCTGTCGATCTGCGCGACTACCAGGGCGTGGACGTCGATGCACTGAACAATCTGCTCGGCCCGCTGGGCCTGGGTGAGGCGGTTCCCGGCCTGGCCACGCTGGACATGGCGAGCAACGCCGAAGCTCGCCGTGACTACGTCGAAGACATCCGCATGTACGGCTTCAGCTTCAACACCACCCTGGGCGATGCCTCGGTGTCCGGCGAGATCGCCTACCGGCCGAACATGCCCATCAGCATTTCCGCCACCGACGACCTGCTCGGCGACCTGCTGACCCAGGGCGTGCTGGGCCAGACCAACCTCTACGACGGCAGCGTTGCCGCCGGCCAGGCCTGCGCCGAGGTAGCCGGCAAGCAGCTGTGCCGGGGCACCTTGTTCGAGAACTATGAACGTGCCGAGACCTACAACATCTCGCTGTCGACCATCTACAACTTCGGCCCGCACCTGAGCTTCGACTCCATGACCGGCGTGGCGGAGCTCGCCTCCGAGCACATCCGTGGCAGCAGCCTGAAGTACACCGCCTGGGACGGCAGCGAGCGCAAGTTCGTCGGCGCCCAGGACAAGGCCTACGTCGGCGGCAACGATGACGACGTGCAGATCAGCCGCGACAGCTACGGCTACACCCTGTTGCTCACCGGTAGCTGGAACGACGTCTACGCTGGGGTGAAGCTGTCGCCCTACGTCGTCTATCAGGATGACTTCAGTGGCAACTCCGACCGCACCGGCAACTTCATCGAGGGGCGCAAGGCCTATACCCTCGGCATCGACGCCAGCTACCTGAACACCTTCGAGGTCGGCACCCAGTACACCAACTACTACGGTGCCGGCTCCAGCAACTCCATGCGCGACCGCGACAACGTCTCGATCACCGCGAAATACTCGTTCTGATCCGGAGAGAACCATGTACAAGAAGAGTTCCCTGATCGTCCTTGCCACGCTGACGGCCCTCGCCGTCACCGATGCGCGTGCTGCCGTCTCGGCCGACCAGGCCGCCCAGCTGAAGAGCAGCCTGACGCCCATGGGCGCGGAGAAGGCCGGCAACGCCGCCGGCAGCATTCCCGCCTGGAGCGGCGGCCTGACCTCGGCACCCGCCGGCTACAAGGGGCCGGGCGCGCACCACGTCGACCCGTTCGCCGGCGAGAAGCCCAAGTTCGTTATCACCAAGGCCAACCTCGACCAGTACAAGGCCAACCTGACCGCGGGGCAGATTGCGCTGTTCAACGCCTACCCGGACACCTACCAGATGCCGGTCTACGAGACCCACCGCACTGGCTCGGCGCCGCAGTGGATCTACGACAACATCTACAAGAACGCCACCAGCGCCAAGCTGGTGGAGGGCGGCAACGGCTTCTCTGACGCGTACGGCGGCGTGCCGTTCCCGATTCCGCAGAGCGGCGTGGAAGCGGTGTGGAACCACATTGCCCGCTACCGTGGCACCTACATCGTGCGGCGTTCTTCCCAGGCCGGTGTGCAGCGCAATGGCGCGTACGCGCTGGTGACCTCGCAGGACGAGGCACTGTTCCGCTTCTACGACCCCAAGGGGAACTTCGAGAAGCTCGGCAACACCATGTTCTACTACATGACCTTCACCACCGCCCCGGCTCGCCTGGCCGGTAACGGCGCACTGGTCCAGGAGACCCTCGACCAGGTCAAGGAGCCGCGTCAGGCATGGGGCTACAACCCCGGCCAGCGCCGCGTGCGCCGTGCTCCGACGCTGGCCTACGACACCCCCATCGAAGACTCCGATGGCCTGCGCACCGCCGACGACACCGACATGTACAACGGCGCGCCGGACCGCTACGACTGGACCCTGGTGGGCAAGAAGGAAATCTACATCCCCTACAACAACTACCAGATCACCAGCCCGGAGGTTAAGTACAAGGACCTGCTCACCCCGGGCCACGTCAATCCCAAGTACACCCGCTACGAACTGCACCGCGTGTGGGTAGTGGACGGCAAGCTGAAGCCCGGCGCGCGGCACATCTACTCGCGTCGCACTCTCTACCTCGACGAGGACAGCTGGGGCGCCGCCGTGGTGGACCAGTACGACGGCCGCGGCGAGCTGTGGCGCGTGTCGCTGGCCTACCTGAAGAGCTTCTACGAGCAGCCGATGGTGTGGACCGCCCTGGACACCTTCCATGACCTCCAGGCCCACCGCTACAGCATCCAGTGGCTGGATAACGAGGAGCCTGGCACCGCCGACTTCAGCCAGCCGGCCCCGGACGACTCCAACTTCAGTCCCTCGGCGCTGCGCCGCAAGGCATCGCGCTAAGCGCGCAAACGACAAAGGCCCCGCAAGGGGCCTTTTTCATTTGACTGCCGATGGTTCGCGAGCAAGCTCGCTCCTACAGGTCAGGCCAGCGCGCTCTTTGTAGGAGCGAGCTTGCTCGCGAACCGTCACGCCATCGGCGGCAACCGGCGCTTCACCGGGCTCTTCTTGACGATGGCCGTATTGGTCTCGGCGAAGCCATTGAGGTGATCCAGGATCTCGTCCAGCTGCTCCATGGAGCGCACGCACATCCGTGCGTAGAAGCAATCCTCCCCGGTGACCTTGTCGCACTCGGTGAACTCCGGGATCGCCAGGATCTGCTTCTCCACCTCCTGCAATTTTCCCGGCAGCGGGCGCACCCGGACGATGGCCTGCAGCTGGTAGCCGAAGGCACGCGGGTCGACGTTCACCGTGTAGCCGGTGATCACCTGGCGCTCCTCCAGCTTGCGCAGCCGCTCGGCCACACTGGGGGAGCTCAGGCCGCTGGCCTGGGCCAGGGCCTTGAGGGACAGGCGCGAGTCTTCCATCAGCGCGGCGATCAGCAACTGGTCGATATCGTCGGTCATTTTGATCTCGAAAGGTGAAGTCGGAGAATTGCCTTGATAGTAAAGGTGAACGGCCATCTTTGCCTGCGCCAAGCGATGGAGTGCGCGAATCCACCTGTTCATACTGTTCACCAACGAGTGGAGGTGGACCATGAACGAACGAATCAGGCGCGGCACCCTGGAAATGATCAGCGCCATGCTGATCTGCGGCACTATCGGCTGGCTGGTGGTGGTCTCCGGGCAACCGGTGCTGGACGTGGTGTTCTGGCGCTGCGTATTCGGCGCCGCCACCCTGCTGGTGATCTGCGCCGTCATGGGCTTCCTGCGCCCCGGCATTCTCACCCGCGCGACCTTTGGCCTGGCGCTGCTCAGCGGCGCGGCCATCGTCGGCAACTGGGTGCTGCTGTTCGGCTCTTATTCGCGGGCCTCCATCGCCATCGGCACGGCCGTGTACAACGTGCAGCCATTCCTGCTGGTGTTGCTCGGCGCGTTGTTCCTCGGCGAGAAGGTGACGGCGCAAAAACTCGCCTGGCTGGGTATTTCCTTCCTCGGCATGCTGGCCATCGTCAGCGCGCACGGCGAAGCGGGGCAGGTGGGCAGCGACTACCTGGGCGGGATCGCACTGGCGCTCGGTGCGGCGGCGTTGTACGCCGTGGCGGCGCTGATCATCAAGCGCCTGACCGGCGTGCCGCCGCACCTGATCGCGCTGATCCAGGCGGTGACCGGCGTTCTCCTGCTGGCACCCTGGGTCAATCTGACGTCGCTGCCCCAGGCGAGCACGGCCTGGGCCAGCCTGGCGACCCTGGGCATCGTGCACACCGGCATCATGTATGTGCTGCTCTACGGCGCGATCCAGAAGCTGCCGACTGCCCTGACCGGGGCGCTGTCGTTCATCTATCCGATCGCCGCGATCTTCGTCGACTGGTTCGCCTTCGGCCATCGCCTGACTCCGCTGCAATGGCTGGGCGTGATCGCCATCCTGCTGGCCGCCGCCGGCATGCAGCGCGGCTGGAGCCTGAACCTGCGGCGCCTGGCCTGGCGCTGAAATCCGTGCTTGCCTGACAATGCCGGGGAACCTGTGCCGCTGCGCACCGGTCCTGTAGGCGGACTTCAAGCAAGGAACGGACTATGACTGCGGCTGCCCTGACGGCAGATTCACTCAGCCTGAAAAGGCCTTCATCTCAATTCATTCATCTGCTGGGCGCGGCCGCGCTGCTGGCGCTGGCCGGCTGCGGCAGCCGCGCGCCGAGCGTGCCGGAGCCGACCCCGGAGGAGGTGCGCGGCAAGCTGGTCAGGCTGATTCCCGCTGGCGCTTCTGACCGCGAGGGCTGGGCGAAGGACATCCAGGTCGCCTTCACCACCCAGCGTATTCCGGCGACCACCGAGAACCTCTGCTCAGTGGTGGCGATCACCGAGCAGGAGTCCAACTTCAAGGCCGACCCGCCCGTGCCGGGGCTGGGCAAGATCGCTCGCGCCGAGATCGACCGGCGTGCGAGCAAGGTCCATGTGCCGGGTTTCCTCATCGACACCGCGCTGGCGCTGAAATCGCCGAATGGCCGCACCTACAGTCAGCGCCTGGCGAGCGCAAAGACCGAGAGGGAGCTGAGCGCGATCTTCGATGACTTCATCGGCGGCGTACCGCTGGGCCAGCAACTGTTCGGCCGCTTCAACCCGGTCCATACCGGTGGCCCTATGCAGGTCAGCATCGAATTCGCCCAGGCCCATGCCGAAGGCTATCCGTACCCGGTGGACGGCAGCATCCGCCGCGAGGTGTTCAGCCGCCGAGGCGGCATGTACTTCGGTACCGCCCACCTGCTGGGCTATCCGGTGAACTACCCGCGGCAGCTGTACCGTTTCGCCGACTTCAACGCCGGCTGGTATGCCAGCCGCAACGCGGCGTTCCAGCGCGTGGTCGCGGACCTCACCGGTATCACCCTGGCACTGGACGGGGACGTGATCCTCTATGGCAGCTACGACGCCGGCAGTACCGAGAAGGCGGTGCGCACCCTGGGGCCGAAGCTGGGCATGAGCGAGCGGGAAATCCGCCGCGACCTGGAGTTGGGCGACAAGCCGGAGTTCACCCAGTCGGAGCTCTACACCAAGGTCTTCGCCCTGGCCGAACGCTCCGCCGGCAAGTCGATGCCGCGGGCGATGCTGCCGGGGATCACGCTGCACAGCCCGAAGATTACCCGCCAGCTCACCACCGCCTGGTTCGCCCAGCGCGTGGACGAGCGCTACCAGCGCTGCCTGGGGCGCGCGCCGAAGAACTGAGTCAGTCGCCCTCGGCGGGTTGGCAGATGCCGTTGGCGCCCTTGGGCCCGGTGTAGGACACCGTGGCGCTGCCATCGTCATTGAGGCTGATGGAGATGGTCACGCCTTCTCCCTTGGCCTCGAGGTACTTGTCGTTCTTCTGCTTGACCTTGGCTTCCTTGCCATTGATGTAAATCGGCCCGCCCTCGTCGGTGTGGACCTGGACATCGTTCGGGCAGTCGTAGTTGAGCATGGGGATGGCGGCAACAGCGGGCTGCACGGCGATCAGCAACAACGGAGCGATCAGTAGCGGTTTCATGGCGTCTCCCGGACGGGTTCGAGCGCGACGCAAGGCCGCGCGGTCACCCACAGCTTAGTGCAGACGCTGCCGCTCGCTAGAGCGGCAAGGGCCGCAGGCGTGCTGCCGGTTCCGGCTCGGTGCCACGCAGGACGAGGCGGATGATGGTCGCGGCTGCCGCTTCGAAGTCATCGGCATCCGGCTGCGCCTTGCCGGTGATCATCGCGATCTGCCAGTCGAAATCGACGTAGGTGCGGGTGGCGGCGGAGATGCTCAGCAGCAGGTGCTGCGGGTCCACCGGGGCGAGCAGACCACGGTCGATCCAGGCGGCGATGCACTCCAGGCTGCGACGCGATTCCGCCCGCAGGCGCTGCAACCATTCCGGCGGCAGGCGCGGAGCGCCGTGGAGCATTTCGCTGGCGAATACCTTGTACGCGTAAGGCCACTGCCGGGCGATGTACAGGCGCGCACGGATGTGCGCGGGCAGCGCCCAGGCCGGGTCGTCGCACTCGCGCAGCAGGGCGGAGGCTTCCAGCACGGCATCCACTACGTTCTCCAGCAGGCGCAGGTAGAGATTCTCCTTGCTCTGGAAGTAGTAATAAACGTTGGACTTGGGCAGGTCGGCGCGGCTGGCGATGTCCTGGGTCTTGGCGGCGGTGAACCCCTTCTCGGCGAATTCCTCGCCAGCGGCCAACAGGATGCGCTGGCGATTGCGGTCACGGATGCTGAGGGCGGGGCGCTGGCGGCGGCGCGTCGGGGTGGGCGCGGTCTGGGGCATGGGAAAACATCGGGGCAATGAAACGAGGGTTCAGAATATAACTTTCTATATAGCGCTTGCACACCCACGGGGATGACTGGCGGATGGCCATTTATCCGCCATTAGATTGAACCTGCCGTGTGACGAATCTGTCAGAGCCAGTCTGAAACCTAGGAAGGGTCTGAGATGCTGT